>CAZOBN010000063.1:0-17964 GCA_964577835.1 uncultured Rhizobiaceae bacterium | reverse complement strand
CGCTTCACCCCCACGCTCGCTTCACCCCCACGCTCGCTTCACCCCCACGCTCGCTCCACCCCCACGCTTGCTCCACCCCCACGCTTGCTCCACCCCCACGCTTGCTCCACCCCCACCCCGGCCCTCCCCCATCGACGGGGAGGGAGACGCGGAGGGAGGAAAAAAATGAAGCGCGCACGGCGCGCCGTCTCTGCTAAATCTCAAGCCCATGTCCGATCAACTCACCTCCCTACCCCGCCATGACTGAAAAGCTCGTTCCCCTCGCCGAGGCCATCCGCGCCCTGGTGCGCGACGGCGAGTCCGTCGTGCTCGGCGCGGCGCTGGAGAACGATATTCCGTTCGCCGCGGCGCACGAGCTGATCCGCCAGGGCAAGCGCGATCTGACCATCATCGCGCCGATCTCCGACATGGGCACCGACCTGCTGATCGGCGCCGGCTGCGTGGCGGCGGTGCGCGGCGCCTGGGTCGGCAACATGATGGGCGGCACCGGCTACAATTACCGGCGCGCCTGCGAGCAGGCCGTGCCGCATACAATCGCGGTGCACGATTACACGAACCTGTCGCTCGGCATGGCGCTGTTCGCCGGCGCCTCGGGCGTGCCCTATATCCCGATGCGCTCGCTGCTCGGCTCCGACATCGCCAAGGCGAACACGGAATTCAAGCCAGCCACGAATCCCTTCGCCGATCCGCAAAGCGCGCCCGAGCCCGTGGTGCTGGTGCCGGCGCTGATCCCCGACGTGACGATCCTCTGCGTGCCGCGCGCCGACGCCGGCGGCACCTGCCACCATTGGGGCAGCCGCGGCGTGGCGCAGGAGGCGGCGCTGGCGGCGCGGCGCGTCATCGTGCTGGCCGACGAGATCGTCGCGGAATCCGTGATCCGCTCCGATCCGTCCCGCGTGCTGGTGCCGGGCTACAAGGTCAGCGCGGTGTGCGCCGTGCCGGCCGGCCAGCATCCCGCGCCGATGACCGGCCGGTGGAAGCGCGACAACGCCTTTTTCAGCGACTACCTCGCGCGCTCGAAGACGCGCGAGGGATTCCTCGCATGGCTCGACGAATGGGTGCTGTCGCTGCCCGACCACGCCGCCTACCGCGCCAAGCTCGGCGCGCGGCTCGACGCCCTGCGCATCAAGGGCGAAGCCCTCGCCGCGCCGGCCAACTACGCGGGCGAATGACGCGCTGACCGACGGCGGATTCCCTCCCCCCTTCGTGGGGGAGGGCCGGGGTGGGGGGCGCGAACGACCTCTGCTTTGTCGGACACCAATACCAATGCGCCGACCACCCCCACCCGCTCGCTCCGCTCGCACCCTCCCCCATCGAGGTGGAGGGTTTTCGATTTCGCACCGGCTGCCGTTCCGCAGGTAGACTCCGGCGCGGTGGGCCCACTATTCTCAGCCCCCGATTTTGTCGGCGGGACGACCGCCGGATGAACCGGCGCTTCGCCGCGCACAGGGAGAACAAAAAATGAAAGCAGTGGTGTTGGAGAAGCGCGGCAAGGACGGCATCCGCGTCGGCGATTTTCCCGATCCGCGGCGGCCGGCGGGCAATGCCATCATGCGGGTGCGCGCCGCGGCGCTCAACCATGTCGATCTCTACATGCGCGACAACGGCAAGGGCATCACCCACGAGCTGCCCATGGTGCTGGGGCTCGACGGCGCCGGCGAGATCGTCGAGTGCGACGCCGAGTCGGGGCTCAAGGTCGGTCAGCGCGTCGTCGCCTACCCATCGGAATTCTGCGGCCGCTGCGACTATTGCCTGGCGGGCGAGCAGCCGTTCTGCGCCAAGATCGCGATCCTCGGCGAGCAGCGCCACGGCGCCATGGCGCAATACCTCTCCATGAAGGCGCATTGCTTCCTGCCGCTGCCCGACGCGGTGTCCTATCGCGACGCGGCCGCCATGTCGGTGGCCTACATCACCGCCTGGCGCCAGGTCTTCGCCAAGGGCAATGGCGTGCCGGGCGAGACGGCGGTGATCCAGGGCATCGGCGGCGGCGTGGCGCTCGCCACCCTGCAGATGACCAAGATCGCCGGCGCGCGCGTCATCGTCACCTCGTCGTCGGACGACAAGCTCGCCAAGGCGCGGGCCCTCGGCGCCGACGAGACGATCAACCACAAGCGCGAGACCATCTCCAAGCGCGTGCTCGAACTCACCGACGGGCGCGGCGCCGACGTGGTCTACGACAATGTCGGCGAGGCGACCTGGGGCGAGTCGCTGCGCGCCGTGCGCCGCGGCGGCCGCGTCGTGGTGATCGGCGCCACCACCGGCGGCTATCCGCCGGCCGACCTGCAGCGCATCTTCATCCGCCAGCTCAGCGTGCTCGGCTCGACCACCGGCAGCATGACCGAATACCGCGACCTCTACCGCCTCGCCGGCCAGGGCAAGCTCAAGCCGGTGATCGACAGCGTCTGGCCGATGGACAAGGCCACCGAGGCGCTGGCCAAGCTCGAACGCGCCGAGCAGTTCGGCAAGATCGTGCTCGACGTGCCGTAAGGCTCCCGACGCCCGAGCCATTCTTCCCTGCCGTCATGTGTGGACGGCTCCGACCGGGCCATCTCATGCAAGCCGGCCAAAGATGACCCGATTGAATCGGGTCATGACGATTGGAGGGGGCCCCGTAGAGGGGGCCCCGCCGGTCTGTCGCCCCTCCGCCTCCGTTAACCATATTTTTTATGCGGCCTTGAAAACGCTTGGATATTTCAACGATCTTCTCTTCCATGCCATATCTATTCGGCATAGACCATATCGAAACAAAGTATTTGGGTATAGCGGCGCCATAGATATATAAGACGCGCATCCTTTCCGGGACCACGCCACGACGAACCAGGGGCTGCGCCAACGCGCTCCTAACCCGTTGTTTTTGTTAGACCATTGTTTTTAGGAGAGAGTTAGTATGCCTCGCGATCCCAAAGCCACCGGCGTCATCCGCGAACTCGACAATATCCTCAGCGATTTCATGAACGAGACGCGCTACTTCCAGGAGCCCTACAATCTCGGCCGCGCGCAGACCTTCGTGCTGCAGCACCGCCAGAACACCCGCTACCGCAATTCGGTGCTCAAGCTGAAAGTGGCGACCAACTGCCCGGATTGGGAAACCCGCCTGCGCATCATCGGCGCCTCGGCCGAGGAAATCATCGCCGACGACGAATTCGGCGGCGGTCTGCCCCATTGGCAGATCCTCGAGAACCTGGGCGTCGCCATGGGCATGAGCCGCGCCAAGATCCGCGCCGCCACCCCGCTCAAGACCACCCAGCTCGCCTGGAACGCCTGGACCGGCCTGATGGACAGCAAGCATTGGCTGCTCGGCCTGGTCGCCAACGTGGTCGCCGAACGCGCCAATATCTCGGGCTACGGCAAGGGCGGCCTGCTCAAGAAGCACGGCTGGTTCGGCCATGAGCGCGCCCGCTGGAAGGACGTGACCGGCCTGCCCGACGACAAGCTGGGCTTCTTCAAGCTCCACGAGGCGGCCGACGAAATCCACTCGGACCTCGGCTGGAAGGCCGTCGCCGAGCAGGCCAGGAAGCTGCGCATGGAGGACGATGTCCTCGACGCCGCGAGGCAGAACCTGGCCGTGTGGGAACTCTACCTGAACGGCATCGGCGACGCCGGCGACGAGCTCGACAAGCAGCTCCGCTCGCAGGCCCGCGCCCGCCGCAAGGCCGCCTAAGGCCCTGTTCGCTTACTGTTTCTTCATCAACCGTGTGTGCTACACTTACGGCGCACACGGTTTTTTCTATGCCCCGCCGGTGAAACCAGGCGGGGTTCTTTAGGAGGCACGATTTATGGCGGACCAACCCAACCCCGATCTCAAATTCCTGCTCGACCCGTACGGGGACTGGGCCAAGGCCCAGGGCGTGCCGATCGTCGAGGCGCTGGGCCTCGATCTGTTCGAGGTGGAAACCAAGCCCTGGGCGCGCTTCGGCATCGATGGCGCCATCGTCCATCTCTATGGCCGCGGCGACTTCACCACGATGTTCGTGCTCGACCTGGCGCCGGGCGCCAAGTCGACCCCGCAGCAGCACATGTTCGAGACCACGATCTATGTGATCGACGGCCACGGCTCGACCCAGGTCGAGACGGCCGACGGCCGCAAGCATACCTTCGAATGGGGTCCCAAGAGCCTGTTCGCCCTGCCGCTGAACGCCAAGTACCAGCACTTCAACGGCTCGGGCAAGGAACGCGCCCGTCTCTCGGCGGTCAACAACCTGCCGATCGTGATGAACCTGTTCCACAACGACGACTTCGTGTTCAAGAATCCGTTCCGCTTCCCGGAGCGCGAGGGCGGCCACAACTATTTCGCCGGCGAGGGCGAATACATTCCGGTCCGCCCCGGCCGCAACATGTGGGAAACCAACTTCGTGCCCGACCTCTCCGCCTTCGAGCTGAAGGCCTGGGAAGCGCGCGGCGCCGGCTCGTCGAACCTGAAGTTCATCCTGGCGGACGGCACCATGCACGCCCATTCGTCCGAGATGCCGGTCGGCACCTATAAGAAGGGCCACCGCCATGGACCGGACTTCTACGTCTACACCGTGCACGGCACCGGCTATTCGCTGCTCTGGCACGACAGCGATAAAGACTTCCAGCGCATCGATTGGAAGCACGGCGTGGTGTTCGTGCCGACCGACGGCATTTTCCACCAGCACTTCAACACCGACAAGATTCCCGCCCGCTATCTCGCGATCGCCCTCGGCTCGATGCGCTATCCCTTCGTCGAGAGCAAGCGCAAGCTGTTCTCCGGCGGCGTCGACACCAGCGTCGACAAGGGCGGCAACCAGATCGAGTACGAGAACCAGGACCCGCGCATCCACGAGATCTTCCTCGGCGAGTTGCGCAAGAACAGCGTCGAATCGAAGATGGGCAAGATCTTCGACGAGAGCCGCTACAAGAAGACAGCCTGATTTGACGACACCGGCGGCCGCCGCAAACGGCCGTCGGTTTTCTTTGCAATAAGATAAGCGGGCACACCCGCTCAAGACGGACGTCCAGTCCGCACCGGGAGTCCGGATTTCAAGACAGGGAGACGTTCATCGTGGCGGACGCCGCGCCGGGCAAATATTTGTGCGATCCCTACCTCGACTGGGCCACGGCGCAAGGCGTGCCGATCGTCGAGGATTTCGGCATCGACATCCGCGCGGTGCCAGTCGAGCCCTGGGCGCGCTACGGCATGAACGGCGCGCTGTGCCATCTCAAGGGGCGCGACGATTTCATCACCATCTTCGCCTTCGAGCTACCCCCCGGCGGCCGCTCCGAGCCGTTGCACCACCTCTACGAGGACGTGGTCTATGTGATCTCGGGCCACGGCTCGACGGTCATCACCCTGCCCGACGGGCGCAAGCATACCTTCGAATGGGGCCCGCGCAGCCTGTTCTCGGTGCCGCTCAACGCCACCTATCAGCACTTCAACGGCTCCGGGACCGAGCCGGCGCGCTTCGCCTCGACCAACAACATGGTCTTCATCATGAACCGCTTCCGCAACGAAGGGTTCATCTTCGGCTGCCCGGTGCAGTTCCCCGAACGCATCGGCGGCCATAATTATTTCGCCGGCGATGGCGAATTCATCGGCATCCGCCCGGGACGCCACCAGTGGGAAACCAACTTCGTGCCCGACCTCGCCGCCTTCGAGCTGAAAACGTGGGACGCGCGCGGCGCCGGCGGCTCCAACCTGCGCTTCATGCTGGCCGACAACACGATCGGCTGCCATTCCTCCGAAATGCCGGTCGGCACCTACAAGAAAGGCCACCGCCACTACGACGGCGTCTGCGTCTTCGCCGTCACCGGCCAGGGTTATTCCCTGCTGTGGCACGAGGGCGACGCGGATTTCACCCGCGTCGACTGGGAGCATGGCTGCGTCTATTGCCCGCCCGATTCCATGTTCCACCAGCATTTCAATGTGGCCGACCATCCGTCGCGCTATCTCGCCCTGCAGGTCGGCACGGTGCGCTATCCGCTGACCCAGGTGAAGCGCCGGATGTGGGATTCGGAAGTCGACAAGAACGTCAACGAGGGCGGCGCCCAGGTCGAATACGAGGACCAGGATCCGCGCGTGCACGGCATCTGGCTCGAGGAGATCGCCAAGCACGGCGTCAAATCCGGCATGGGCAAGTTCATCGACGAATCGCGCTTCGTCAAGACAACGGCCTGAGGGGAGCGCGCGATGTCCGATGGTCTCGTCCAGCCCGCCCCCGCCGGCAAATACATGATCGACACCTACGAGGACTGGGCGGCCACGCAGGGCGTGCCGATCGTCGCCGACTTCGCCATCGATCTGCTCAGCGTCGAAACCGCGCCGTGGGCGCGCTTCGGCGTCAAGGGCGCGCTGTGCCATCTCAAGGGCCGCTGCGACTTCATGACCCTCTTCCTGCTCGATCTGCCGCCGGGCGGCACGACCGCGCCGCAGCGGCATATCTATGAGGAAGTGACCTACGTGCTGGCGGGCCGCGGCTCGACCACCGTGGAGCTGGCGGACGGGCGCAAGCACAGCTTCGAATGGGGGCCGCGCAGCGTCTTCGCCCTGCCGATGAACGCGCGCTACCAGCATTTCAACGGCTCCGGCCGCGAGCCCGCCCGCCTCGCCTCGGTCAACGACCTGCGCTACATCCTCAACCTGTTCCGCAACGAAGACTTCGTCTTCGCCAATCCGGGCCGGTTCCCGGAGCGCGAGGGCCGCGCCGATTATTTCGGCGGCGAGGGCGAATTCGTCGCCGTCAAGCCCGGCCGCCACCAGTGGGAGACCAACTTCGTCCCCGACCTGGCGAGCTTCGATCTCCAGCCGTGGGAGGCGCGGGGCGCCGGCGGCAAATCGCTGCGCTTCGTCCTGGCCGAGAGTTCGATCGGCGTGCATGTCTCGGAGCTGCCGGTCGGCACCTACAAGAAGGCGCACCGCCACCCGCCGGGCTATTGCGTGTTCGCCGTCACCGGCGAGGGCTATTCGCTGCTGTGGTACGAGGGCGACAAGGATTTCGTGCCCCACGGTTGGCGGCACGGCGTGGTCTATGCCCCGCCCGACAACATGTTCCACCAGCACTTCAATGTCTCGCCCGCGCCGGCGCGCTATCTCGCCGTCCAGATCGGCAGCACGCGCTATCCCCTGTTCCGCGCCAAGGTCTTCACCTACGACAAGGGCGCCGACACCGACGCGGCCGAGGGCGGCAATCAGATCGACTACGCCGACCAGGACCCGCGCATTCACGCGATGTTCCTGGACGAGCTCGCCAGGCGCGGCATTCCGTCCGGCATGGGCAAATTCATCGCCGAGAGCCGAGGACCATGACCGGCCCGCCGGATCCACGACATTTGGTTAAGGTCGCCCGCGACCGGTCACGGGCGACATCCCGAACGAGGCGATAAAGGCCTGATCCCCCCAGGTTGCGCGGGCGGGGCCGTTCCTTTATGGTCGGCCCGGCCTCGCTGCCGCAACAGCGGAATCCACATCAATGGCTGACGAAACACAGGACGGCTTTCTGACCATGCATGAGCTTGAATTCGACCACGGGCATATGACCACCGAACAGCAAAAGGCCATCGCCGATGTGATCTGGGCCGCCGATAACGTCGAGCTGACCACCGTCGGCGTCGATATCGGTTCCTCCACCTCTCACCTGATGTTCGCCAAGGTTCACCTCCAGCGCCTCACCACGGCTCTGTCGAGCCGCTTCGTCGTCGTCGGCCGCGAGGTGCTGTGGCGCTCGCCCATCCTGCTCACGCCCTATCTCGACGACAACACCATCGACGTCGACAAGCTCGGCGCCTTCATCAACGCCGCCTACAAGGAAGCCGGCCTGACCAGGGACAGCGTCGATTCCGGCGCGGTCATCCTGACGGGCGAGGCGCTCAAGCGGAACAATGCCGAGGCCATCACCCACCTGTTCGCCGCCGAATCGGGCAAGTTCGTCTGCGCCTCGGCGGGTCACCACCTGGAAAGCGCCATGGCCGCGCACGGTTCGGGCGCGGTCGCCCTGTCGCGCAAGGAAAAGGGCGTCATCCTCAACATCGACATCGGCGGCGGCACCACCAAGCTGGGCTTGGTCGACAAAGGCCAGTTGGTGCATACGGCGGCGGTCGAAGTCGGTGGACGCCTGATCGCATTCGACGAGGAAGGCCGCCTGATCCGCATCGAAGGCCCCGCCCTGCGCCACGCCGCCAAGGCCGGCATCAAGCTCGAACGCGGCAAGACGCTGACCGATGACGAGATCACCCGTTTCGTCGAGCAGATGGCCGATGTGCTCGTCCCGCTCGTCTTGCAGCAGACACCCGAAGGCCTGACCAAGGAACTGCTGGTCACCGAACCGCTGCCGGCCGAGCCGAAGCCGCTGGCCATCACCTTCTCGGGAGGCGTATCGGAATATATCTACGGCCGCGAAACGGCGAACTACCGCGACATCGGCCGCCCGCTGGCCGACGCGATCTCACGGCGCCTCAAGGACAAGCGCATTCCTTACAAGGTGTACGATCCCGGCGCGGGAATTCGCGCCACCGTGATCGGCGCCTCGCAATTCTCGGTGCAAGTCAGCGGCAACACGATCTCGATCACCAATCAGGAGGCGCTGCCGGTCCGCAACGTGCCGGTCCTGTTTCCCAAGCTCGAGCTCAGCGGCGATATCAATGCCTCGGCGGTGACCGGCGAAATCAAGAAGGCGATCGACCGGTTCGATTTCCAGGAAGGCGAACAGGCGGTGGCGCTGGCCTTCCGCTGGCAGGGCGATCCGCTGCACGCCCGCCTCAAGGCCTTGGCCGACGGCATCTGCGATGCCATGCCGCGCACAATTGCCGGCAGCGTGCCCTTGGTGCTCATGCTGGATGGCGACGTGGGCAAGACGCTCGGCGTCATTCTCAAGCGCGAATGCAACGTGGCCACGGATATCGTTTCGATCGACGGCGTGCAGCTCAAGGAATTCGACTTCGTCGATATCGGCGAGATGATCCGTCCGACGAACGTGGTTCCTTTGGTCATCAAATCCCTGCTGTTTTCCGGCCCCGGCCTCAAGTAAGAGGCCGGGAACGACCCGCTTCGGCAGTGGAGTTGACGAGGGCGCGGCCCGGGGAGTAAGGGGTGGATACGCCCTTGTGAGGCTGTTGGAGAATTAAGCGGATGGACGCATCGGCTGCGGTAGGCTCGTCTCGCCAAGACCTGAAGATTCTCGGCCTGATTTCCACAGGCCATTTCATGAGCCACTTCTACTTCCTCGTCCTCCCGCCTCTCTTCGTTTTCCTCGTCCAGGATTTCGGCGTCAGCTACACCGAACTGGGCATGATGATGACCGCGATCTACGGCACCGCCGCGGTGGCGCAGATCCCAGTCGGTTTCATGGTCGATCGTTACGGCGCCCGCCTGATCCTCACCGTGGGGCTTGTCCTGATGTCGCTCGGCTTCGGCCTGGTCGGGTTCGTCAGCGCGTTCTGGATGGCCATTCCGCTGGTCATGCTCGCCGCGGTCGGCAACAGCGTGTTCCATCCGGCCGACTACGCCATCCTGAGCTCCTCGATCAACGAATCCCGCATGGGACGCGCCTTCAGCGTGCACACCTTCTCGGGCCATCTCGGCTCCGCCGTGGCGCCGGCGGTGATGATCTGGCTGGCCGCCCAGTTCAGCTGGCGCATCGCCCTGATCGCCTCGGGCATCTTCGGTCTGCTCGTCATGCTGGCCATGATCAGCCAGTGGAACAGCCTGCACGACGACGCCCTGCCCAAGAAGAAAAAGGCCGAAGTGAAGGCGGCCGACGGCAAGGGCGCGGCCAAGTCGCAAAACGGCCTCGCGCTGCTGTTCTCCAAGCCGATGATCCTGTTCTTCCTGTTCTTCGCCACCCTGTCGATGACCTCGAGCGGCATGCAGGCCTTCTCGGTCGCGGCCCTGGTCGATCTGCACGGCATGCCGGTGGCCACCGCGACCGCAGCCCTCACCGCCTACCTGTTCTGCAGCGCGGCCGGCATCCTGGTCGGCGGCGAGATCTCCGACCGCACCAAGCGCCACGACATCGTCGCGGCCGTGGTGTTCGTGCTCACCGCCGTGATTACGATCGCCATCGCCGCCTTCGATCTCGATCTGGCACTGCTGATCGCGCTGATGGTCGTCATGGGTCTCGGCCAGGGCATCATTCGCCCGGCGCGCGACATGATGGTGCGGGCCGCCTCGCCCAAGGGCCAGACCGGCAAGATCTTCGGCTTCGTCTCGGCGGGCATCACCGCGGGCAGCGCGATCGCGCCGATTCCGTTCGGCTACCTCATCGACCAGGGCCGTCCGGAGTGGGTCTTCTATCTCATGGCGATCTTCATGGTGGTCGCCCTGTTCACCGTCGTCATACCCAAGGACATGACGAACGGCTCCGCCAAGTAATTTCATCCCGTTGGCCCGCAGCGATGCGGGCCTTCATCAACCAGCCGCCGTGCCATACTGGGTCGGCGCCCATCGTCGAGCCGGCCACGTGCCCGGCAGAGGGAAATATGTCGAAGCTTCAACTCACCATCGCCACCAGCGAATACGATCATGTCACCGACATCATCACCGGCAAGGTGCCGGTCGAAGGCATCGACATCAACTACCTGAACTTCGAAATCGAGGAGATCTTCTACCGCTTCACCCTCAACCGGGAGTGGGAAGTCTCGGAAATGTCGATGGCGAAGTTCGTCGCCCAGGTCGCCGGCGACCGGCCGGACATCCTCGGCTTGCCCATCTTCCCGTCGCGCGTCTTCCGCCTGTCCAACATCTACACGCGCAAGGACAGCGGCATCACCAAGCCCGAGCATCTCAAGGGCAAGAAGATCGGCACGCCGGAATGGGCGCAGACCGCATCGGTTTACACCCGCGGCTACCTGGTCGACGACGTCGGGCTCAAGCTGCAGGACATCGATTGGTACCAGGCCGGCGTCAACCAGCCGGGCCGCGTCGAGAAGGTAAAGCTCAACCTGCCCCAGGGCGTGAAGGTGACGCCGGTGCCCGAGAAGTCGCTCGGCGAGATGCTGGTCAACGGCGACATCGACGCCATCATGTCGGCGCATCCGCCCGAGGTGTTCGAAAAAGGCCATCCCAACCTGGTGCGCCTGTTCCCCGACTATCAGAAGGCCGAGGAAGAGTATTATCAGCGCACCAAGATCTTCCCGATCATGCACATCATCGCCATCCGCAAGGACGTGGTTGAGAAGAATCCCTGGGTCGCGGTCAATCTGTTCACCGCCTTCGAGAAGGCGAAGGACCGCAGCGTCTACCGCGCCATGGAGATGACCGCCTCGCGCTTCCCGATTCCGTGGGCGGCCGACACGGCCGAAAAGCGCGCCAAGGTATTCGGCACCGACTATTTCCCCTACGGCATCGAGCCCAATCGCCGCACGCTCGAGGCCTTCCTCAAATGGACCTACGAACAGGGGGTCGCCTCGCGCCATCTCAAAGTCGAGGACCTCTTCCCGAAGAGCTTGCAGGGCAAGTTCAAAATCTGAGTGGCATGGGAATGGACGCTCTCATCAAGCGCGAGGGTGACAAATAGCTGACAAATCGTCGTCCTCGGGCTTGACCCGAGGACCCAATCCTGAGCGCCCTCCTCTCTACTGAACGATGGTGGGAAAGAGATCGCGCCACTCGGGATTGGTTTTGTCGATCAAAGCAACCTTCCAAGCGCGCAGCCAATGCTTCAGTGTCTTTTCCGCTGAATAGCCGCACGGATGTCGTCATGGGTTTCGAAATAGACCAGCCGCTTGACGTCATAGCGCCGGGCGAAGCCCTCGGCCGCGCCCTGACGGTGCTCATGAGCCCGTCGCACGAGGTCGGTGGTCACGCCGATGTAAAGGGTGCCGTTCTTTCGGCTCGCGAGGATGTAGACATAGCTCGCCATCGGGAGCGAAGCGTCGGCCACATGGGTCCTCGGGTCAAGCCCGAGGACGACGATTGTGGCGCGCCCGAGGACGACGATTTTATCCGCGAGACCGCGCAAGATGAGAATCGCCCGATTCAATCATACAAACACCTATTTACCGAGGTCGCCGACGATCTATAATCAATCGCCATAAGGACTGCCCGACGAGAGCGGTCCACTGGGAGAAGCGTCGCTTCACGAGGGGAGTTACCGCGTCCATGTCAGTCGCCGCCATACCGGCCGAGTGGGTTTTCGCCCCGGTCGCGCCGCAGGAACGCCGCACGATCGAGGTGCGGTGACATCATGACAGCAACAACGGTAGAGAGCGCCCGCCAGGACGCCAATATCCTCGGGCTCGTCAGCACGGGCCATTTCTGCAGCCACTTCTATCTGATGTGCCTGCCGCCACTGTTCTACTTCCTCAACCAGGATCTCGGCATCACCTACACCGAGCTCGGCCTGATGGTGAGCCTGCGCACCCTCTCGACCGGCATCGCCCAGGTGCCAGCCGGAATCCTGGTGGACAAATACGGCGCCAAGCTGGTCCTGACCGTCGGACTGGCGCTCATGGTGTTCGGCTATGCCGCATTCGCCTTCGCCTCCGCGTGGTGGCTGCTGGTCGCCTGCGTGGTCATCGGCGGCATCGGCGACAGCGTGTTTCACCCGGCCGACTACGCCATCCTCAACTCGTCTGTCAGCAACGAGCGTATCGCGCGCGCCTTCAGCATCCACACCTTCTCCGGGCACCTCGGGTTCTCCGTCGCCCCGGCGGTAATTCCCTTCCTCGCGTCGCTGTGGAACTGGCGCGTCGCGCTGCTCATCGCCGCGCTGTTCGGCTTCCTCATCATCGTGGTGCTGATTACCCAATGGAACGCGCTCAAGGACGACGCCATCCCGGGCAAGAAGAAAAAGGGTCAAGCCGAATCGGAATCGACCTGGCAGCCCACCACCTGGCTCGAATCCAAGTTCGGCATCATCGCCTCCGGCCCGGTGCTCGCCCTGTTCGGCTTCTTCGCCATCTCGACGCTGGCCGGCAACGGCATCAGCAGCTTCGGCATCTCCGCCATGATGGCGATCCACCACACGCCCGAGGCTTTGTCCGGCGTGCCGATCACCGCCTATATGCTGACCAGCGCCTTCGCGGTGCTGCTCGGCGGCGTGGTGTCCGACAAGCTGAAATGGAAGCCGGACCTGTTCGCGGCGGTCGGCTTTCTCTTCGCCGCCCTGACCATCCTGGCGATCGGCCTGATGCCCCTGCCCTATGTGGTGCTGATCGTGCTGTTCGGACTATCGGGCTTCTGCCTGGGCGTGATCCGCCCGGCGCGCGATCTCATGGTGCGCGACCTGGCGCCCAAGGGCCAGTCGGGCAAAGTGTTCGGCTTCGTGTTCTCGGGCCAGAACGTCGGCGGCGCCCTGGCCCCCGTGATGTATGGCCTGGTCCTCGATCACTTTGCACCCCAATGGGTGTTCTACATCTCGGCGATCTGCCTGGGGCTCGGCATCCTCACGGTCATCGGCACCGCCAACGTGCGCGCGTCGGGCAAGCAGGCGCACACCTGACGCCTCGGCTGTTGGCTGACACTGCATGCGGCGGCCTTCGGGCCGCCGCTTTCGTCTACAGCCAGTGCTTGTGCTTGAAATAGAAGTAAGGCGCGATGGCCGAAGCCACCATGAGCAGAAGAGCCAGCGGATAGCCCCACGGCCAGTCGAGTTCCGGCATATTGCGGAAGTTCATGCCGTAGATGCTGGCGATCAGAGTGGGCGGCAGGAACACGGTGGCCGCCACCGAGAAAATCTTGATGATGTTGGTCTGGGCGATGTTGAGCATGCCGAGTGTCGCGTCGAGCAGGAAGTTGACCTTGTTCGACAGGAAGGTGGCGTGATCGCTCAGCGACTGCACGTCATGGCTCAACGTGCCGATGCGGGCATCGATGTCCTTGCGCGCCGGCAGGTCCGACAGCGAGGCGATGAAGGTCAGCATGCGGTTGATGCTGACCAGGCTTTCGCGGCATTTCGAGGCGAGGTCGCCGTTGCGGCCGATGCGGCGCAGGATGGCCTTGAAATCGTCGCCGCCGCCCGGGCCGTTGCCGTTGGAATTCGGCTCGAACACCGAGCTCGACATGGCATCGATATCGAAGCCGATGCGCTCGAGCAGATCGGCGATGCGGTCGATCACCGCATCGAGCAGCCCCATCAGAACCGCCTCGCCCGAGGTACGGAGAAACTGCTGACGCTGGCAGCGGCTGATGAAGGTGCGGAACGGGGTCGGTTCGCCGTAGCGCAGGGTGACCAGAATTTCGCCGACCAGGATGAAGGTGACGACGGTAGCTTCCGGCTGCGGGGTATCCGATTTGGCCAACACGGTGGCGGTCATGTAGATCGCCGGGCCTTCCTGATAGAGCCGGCTCGAGACCTCGATCTCGCGCATCTCTTCGTGGGTCGGCATATCGACCCCGAGCGCGCGTTCGACCGCGTGTTCTTCCTCCGAGGTCGGATTGAGCAGATCGATCCACACGGTGTCGGGCGGCAGCACACCGTCCTCGAGCAGCGGGACCGCGCTGACGGCGCCCTCGGCGCGGGTATAGACTGTGATCATATCGCCCCTTACCTCAGGCTTGGCTGCTCCGGGTTTTTGCTCCCATATGTTGCGCCTCGCAAGTAAAGAAAAGATGGCCAAAACCGGCCGCGGCCGAACGGCCCCGGTTATTCTCCGACCAGCCACTCCGCCCGCCAGCGGCCCGCGCCATCCTCGCTCAACAGCGGTGTCAGGAAAGAGAGCATCGACTGCAGTCGTTCCATCAGCCGCCACGGCGGATTGACGAGCACCAGACCGCAGCCGTTGAAGCGCTCCGGATCGTCGGCCGGCCGGGTCATCAGCTCGGCGACCGCGACCCCGCGGATGCCGGCGCGCGCGACGTCGTCATGGAACGCGTCGACCGGGCGGCGCGCCTTGATCGGATACCACAGGGCATAGATGCCGGTCGCCCAGCGCCGATGGGCCTGGCGCAGGCCGGCGGTCAGCTTGGCGAATTCGTCGCGTTCCTCGAAGGGCGGATCGACCACCACGAGGCCGCGGCGTTCCTGCGGCGGCAGGAAAGCCTTGAGCGCCTGATAGCCGTCCATGCGGTGGATCGTCACCTGGCGGTCGCCGGCGAATTCGCGGGCCAGGGTGTCCGCGTCCGCTGGATGCAGCTCGCAGACCGCCAGCCGGTCGCCCGGACGCAGGGCGGCGCGCAGGATGCGCGGCGAGCCGGGATACCAATGCAGGCCGCGCGGCGACAGCTCGCGGGTGCCGTTGAGCGCGGCGACGGCGGCCACGTAGCCGGCCAGCTCCGGCGGCAGCTTGGGCTCGGCCAGCAAGCGGGCGATGCCCTGGCGATATTCGCCGGTCTTCTGGGCCTCGTCCGAGCGCAGGTCGTAGCGGCCGATCCCGGCGTGGGTATCGAGCGCGTAGTACGGCTTGTCCTTGGCCTTGAGATGATCGGCGATCAGGCACAAGGTCGCGTGCTTCATCACATCGGCGAAATTGCCGGCGTGGTAGATGTGGCGGTAATTCATCGGGCCGGGAGAATAGCCGGTTTTGCGGCGCCGTCCGCGGCGAAACCGTGGACCGGCCGGCTTTCTCCGCCTTGTGCCGGAAGGCCCTTTGCCGTACTTATGACGCAATGCTCCGATACCGCTGGGCAGGTCCTTACCCTGTCGCTTCGCTCCGGTACATGCCCCGCGCTCTCCAACTCATCGTCGTCTTCGTCCTCACCGGTCTGACCGTCTACGGCGGCTGGGGTCTGCACGGTCGCCCCCAGGCGATGCCCGACGTGCCGGACGGCAAGATGCGCTGCACGTCCTATGCGCCCTATCGCGAAGGCCAGTCCCCATTCATGGAGGGCATCGTCATTCCGGCCTGGCAGATCGAGGAAGACATGGCGATCCTGAGCAAGCGCTTCGATTGCGTGCGCACCTACTCGGTGAACCAGGGCCTCGACCAGGTACCGGCGATCGCCGCCAAGCACGGCATGAAGGTGCTGTTGGGCGTCTGGATCAGCCGGGATCGCGATAAAAAATGCAGCAATGATAGTGAGATAGAGATCGCCGTTCGCCTGACGAATGAGCCCGCTCTGAAAGACGCCATCATGGCGGTGATCGTCGGCAACGAGGTCCTGCTGCGCCGTGAGCAGACCGCAGAGCAGATGACAAACTGGATTAAGAAGGTCAAGGCGCGGGTAAACGTTCCAGTCACTTACGCGGACGTCTGGGAGTTCTGGCTGAAGAACCCGTCGGTCGCCGAGGCGGTCGATTACATGACCGTGCATATCCTGCCCTATTGGGAGGACGAGCCGAAAGCCATCGACGAGGCGATCCGACACCTGCGCGACATCCTCGCCATGATGCATGCCAAGTTTCCCGGCAAGACTCTGTTCATCGGCGAGACCGGCTGGCCGTCGGCCGGGCGCACGCGCGAGGGCGCCGTGCCGAGCCGCGCCAACCAGGCCCGCTATATCCGCGAATTCGTCCTCGCGGTCGGCCAGGAGAAGGTCGATTACAACGTCATCGAATCCTTCGACCAGCCGTGGAAGCGCATCCAGGAAGGAACCGTGGGCGGCCATTGGGGCATCTTCGACGTCGAACGCGCCCAGAAATTCCCCTTCACGGGCCCGGTCAGCGACAATCCCCGATGGCGCATCGACGCGGCCACCGGCATGGTTGTCGCTGCCATCCTTTTCGCCGTGCTGGCGAGCGGCGGCTACGGCTTCGGTTTCCTCGGCTGGCTGACCGCCGCGGCCGCCGCCCAGGCGGCCGGCGCCATCCTGGTGCGCCAGTGGCTGTTCATCGCCGATACCAGCCACAACGTGGGGACCTGGCTGGTGAGCTTTTCCGGCGTGGTGCTGTCCTGCCTGGCGGCCCTGCTGCTGCTCATCACCATCGCCGATTACGCCGCCGGACGGGCCAGCGGACTGATCCGTCCAGCGCCGGTCGTGCAGACCCTGTCCTGGCTGAAGCGCCCGCGCTACGGTTTCTTCGACCGCGCGCTGACCCTCGGCCTGCTCCAGTTTCTCACCCTGTTCGGCGCCGCGAGCATCGCGCTCCAATTGCTGCTCGACCCGCGTTACCGCGATTTCCCGACGGCGACCTATCTGATCCCGGCGGTTGGGTTCGCAGTGCTCGCTTGGCTGCAGGATCGCAAGCTGGCTGACCGGCTCGACCGGCTTACCAATTACACGGAGGAGCGCTGGCTCGCCTGCCTGCTCACCGGTACGGCCGCGATCAGTGGCCTGCGCGAGGGCTTCGCCAATTGGGAGTCGCTCGGCTGGATGGCGACAGCGCTGATCATCGCATTCCCTTGGCTGCGGTTGGCCTGGCTGCGGTCCCGGGCGCTGCGCTCCCCGGCAGCGGTGAAAGCCAAAGCGGTCAGCCCCGAAGGAGCCTGATCAGCCCGAGCAGGAAGGCCGGCGCGGCATAGTCGGCGCCCCATAGAACGATCGACGGGGCCGCCAGGATGATCGCTGCGATGGCCCACCAGCGCGCCCAGGTGCGGCCGGCCGACAACAAGGCGACCACCCCCAGCGCGAGGCTGAGATAGGACGGGTAGCCGACATAGAATACTCGGATGATGGTCTCGCGGATCGCGCACCACCAGGCGGGCGCGTCCGATTCGCAGATCGCCGAAATCGCCGGCCGCTCGACCACGAGATATTTGATGGCCACGGCGACGGCGCAGACCACCGCGGCCCAGATCAGAACCCGGACCAGCAACCGGCGATTTTCCACGGGCACCGCAGCCACTGTCATCATTCCACCGCTCTCGCTTCGTCGTTCTGCTTATTCACGGAACGAGCGTTCTGCCGTTGTGCATCACGCGCCGTCCCGCACGGGCTCTTTGCCCGCGCGCACCGCGCATCGCGACGGCCCACTTAATTGACCGGCTTTTCGTGGCAATTCAAGGGCAGTGAGGAATGGTGGACGAGGCACGCCTGGCCGTGGCGGGCGATCTTTCTTTTCTGTCCCGGCGAGAGAAACAGGTGATAGCGGCACCGCTCACTATTTCCTCCCCCCTTGTGGGGGAGGTTAGGTGGGGGTGCAGCGCCGCCGCGTCGATGGATCGTTTGCCCACCCCCACCCCGACCCTCCCCCG
>CAZOBN010000062.1:0-18114 GCA_964577835.1 uncultured Rhizobiaceae bacterium | reverse complement strand
TATCGCGATCCTGAACACCTACGGCGAGGCGAGCGGGTTTCACCATATCGGCGTCAAGATCGACAGCCTCGGCGAAGTCGAGCAGGGGCTGGCGAAATACGACGCGACGATCGCGGAACGACCGGCGGACCGGGCGGCCGAGAATCGCGTGTCCGATCCGGATGGCAACCAGATCGACCTCTCCGTTCAGGGATTCATGGGGAAAGAGTGAGTTCCGCGGCAAGGCGTGCGCGGGCCGCCGCACTGGCTCGGCCGCCGAGCTCGAGAGGCCGCGCTTGGCAGCCGCCCGAGCCATGGCCTATAAAGGGAAATCAGACGGCCCGGCGCGGGCGTAGCTCAATGGTAGAGCTGTAGCTTCCCAAGCTACTGACGAGGGTTCGATTCCCTTCGCCCGCTCCAACTTTCCCCGTAGATCCCATTTTCACGTCTGTTCCGTTGGCAGGTGACCTGCATTGGGGTTGGAATTTAATCAGCCGTCGCTCTGCCTTTGGCAAAAGGTCTATTCAACCTGTCAAGAACTGACGAGCGCGCCGCGTGCCATGTCAGCGTTGCTCCTGAGGTTGCGCAAATAGTCCTTTGCCGCGCTGATAGGAATGACATCGGCGTATTTTTGGTGCATGTCGAAAAGATTGATGGCATGGCAGGCTTCATGACGATCGAACACGCAGTCTTCCACGACCTGAACACGGAACCGGTGGCTGGCGGCGTCAACGACTGTCGCGCGCACGCAGCCACTCGTGCTCTCACCCGTCACCAGAAGAGTGTCGATTCCCAGTCTGATGAGTTCAGCAATCAGCGGCGTGCCCCAGAACGCGCTTGGCGCGGTCTTTTGCACGACCACGTCGCCCGGTTGCGGCGCGACCTCGTCGAGGATGTCAAACCGCCGGGCAAAACGCGCACGCGCGGCGGCATCGCTTAAGTCGGCGCGGCGTGGCTGCTCCGCGTGAATCGCCGCGGACCAACCGGGAATGCCGGAATCTTCGTCTCGCAGCCCCGTGGCATGGCACACGGGAACGCCCGCGGCGCGCGCTTCGCGCAGCAATGTCTGAACGTGGGGGATGGTATTCCAGCCAGCCGGGCCGCAGTAGCTCGGCCATAGCTTGACACCCTCCAACAGAGGCAGGTTTTCATCACCGAATACACCGCGATAAATATCGATGTTGAGAATGGCCGGCCGCTTGCCGAAGCCGACGCGCCGGTCGCCGCGCCGCTGGGCGAGGTGGGCCTTGTCCTGTGCGGTGAGAAAGGGGTCCCAAACACGAGTCATGGTGCGTCCTCCCAATCAATTGGTTTTTTTGCGGGTCGAGGTGAAGCGGTTTCACTTGGCACTATAGCGTGCGAGAAACGTATTCTCACCTGACCAACGTCTTTTTTAGCGGTCTTGGAAAGTTACGGCCAGCGCCAGTTCGCCAGGGGGACCAGCCAGTCGGGCAGCGTGATGTATTGCGTTACGATCTCAGCGGAAATCGATAGCGCGAGGGCGCCGGCGAACGACAGGAAGATGGCTGCGATCACGTAGCGGTCGAGCGCCTCGTGTTCGCGATTGATGAAGAAACCGAAGATCATACGGAAGATCAGCGACAGACTCTGGATCGGCTGCACCACGGTCACCGGCGCGATCGCCAGCGCCATGTAGCGGAAGAGCTGTGAGGCCCAGACCGCGAGCGCCGACAGGGTGAACCAAGGCAGCGCTTTGCGCGGTATGGTGCGGACCTGCTGGAAATTTCGCGGCACCAGCAGCAGGACCGCGACCACCAGGGTCGCGAAAACGTAGGAAATCAGGCCGCCGGCTAGGCTGAGGCCGGTGCCTTGGAGCCCCGCCGCCACCAGAATCGGGGCTGTGCCGAAGCCGATCGAGGACAGCAGCGCGAAGATATAGCCTTCGAGCAAACGTGGCTGGAACGCTGGCTTGGCCGGCGCCGCGGCCTCCTCGGCCATCGCCGCGCCACCGCCTGCCGTGGCGGCCCCGACGGACGCCTGTGCTCGACGGCGCGCGGCGCGCCGCTGTTCGGCCTTGCGACCTTGCACGATGATGCTCGGAGCGGAGATCACGAGAAGAATGCCGATCACTTTCAGCGGCGTCAGGGTCTCGTTGAGAAAGGTGATCGCCAGGGTGAGGGAGAGCAGGAGCTGGAACTGCTGCACCGGCCCGGAGAGGTTGGAGCCCACCGCCGCGAGCGAGCGCATGTTGCAGTAGCGGCCCCAGACGAGTTGCATGAAACCGGCTGCGGCCAGCAGCACTATGTTCTGGGGACTGAAGCGATCGAATTCGCTCAGTTCACCGCCGAGGTAAGCGGCGATCAGGAACAAGGGCACGCCGAGCGGCACGCTGATCGCCATGCCCTGGATGGCAGTGCCGGTCAGCACGCCGCGCCGGCCGCTTGCGTTGCTGAAGCCGAAGGCTGCGGCGGCGAGCACCGCGTAGAGCATTCCCAGCATGAGTTTCCTCAGATAGGCGTGGCGGAGCCGCCCCCATGGGAATCGCCATGGACTTGGCGGTCCTTGAGTCCATGACGGCGATGAACTTACCGTTCTGCCGGGCGAGAGCCAACCCGTTTCCTCGACGCCAACAGGCTCATGGTCGGAGCCGAGGGCGGCCGCAGGCGCAGGCGGAATGGCGCTGCTCAAGAACCGTGAATTTCCCTACTATTTGGATCGCCGCTCCACCTTCCAGCCGTTCTTCATTCTGACAAGGATCTGACAGCCTCGATCACGGCCAGCGCCATGCGGCCAGCGGCGCGAGCCAGCCGGGCAGCATGATGTATTGCGTCACCATCTCGTCGGAGACCGACAGCGCGAGCGCGCCGGTGAACGAGAGAATGATGCCGCCGATCACATAACGGTCGAGCGCCTCATGCTCGCGGTTGATGAAGAAGCCGAAGATCATGCGGAAGATCAGCGACAGGCTCTGGATCGGCTGCACCACGGTGACCGGCGCGATGGCCAGCGCCATGTAGCGGAAGAGCTGCGAGGCCCAGACGGCGACCGCCGAAAGGGTAAACCAGGGCAGCGCCGCGCGGCCCATGTTGCGCACCTGGACGAAATTGCTTGGGAGGAGCAGGAGAACCGCCACCACCAGGGTCGCGAAAACATAGGAGATCAGGCCGCCGGCCAGGCTGAGGCCGGTGCCTTTGAGTCCGGCCGCCACCAGAATCGGACTGGTGCCGAAGCCGATCGAGGAGAGGAAGGCGAAGATATAGCCTTCCATCAGCCGCGGCTTGAATTTCGCTTTGGCGGTTGCGGTGCTGCTCTCTGTCGCCTCGGCCGCGCTGTCGGCCGCGGCGGCGCCGACCGAGGCTTGGGCGCGGCGGCGCGCGGCACGACGCTTCTCGGCCTGCCGGCCATGGATGATGAAGCTCGGACCGGAAACCACGAGCAGAATGCCGATGACCTTGAGCGGGCTCAGGGTCTCGCCGAGGAAAACGATGGCCAGCGTGAGCGACAGGATGAGTTGAAACTGCTGCACCGGCCCGGCGAGGTTGGAGCCGACCGCCGCGAGCGAGCGCATGTTGCAGTAGCGGCCCCAGACGAAATGCATGAAACCCGCCGCGGCGAGCAGCACGATGTTCCAGGAGCCGAAGCGATCGAATTCCGTCAATTCGCCGCCGATGTAAGCGGCGATCAGAAACAGCGGCACGCCGAGCGGCACGCTGATCGCCATCCCTTGGATGGCGGTGCCGGTCAGCACGCCGCGCCGGGCGCTCGCATTGTTAAAGCCGAAGGTTGCGGCGGCGAGGATCGCGTAAAGAGCGCCCAGCATGATTTTTCCTAGATGCGCGTGGCGGGGCCGCCGGATCGGAACAGCGGCGGATCCTGCGATCCTTGATTTTATGACTGCCCAGGACCTTACGGTCCCGATGGACGCGAGGCCACCAAAAAGCGCCGCCACCGGCCGCGCCATGCTGCCGCTTGAGCAGCGGGCGCAGCGGTGCGACAATTCGCAAAATCGGCGCCGGCGGTGCTCAATCACCGCTGCCCCCGGAGAGAGGAAACCCCGCATGTCATCCCCGCCGTCGCTCGGCCGGCAGTGTCCCGTGTTGTCTAGTCCCGTTGCCCATCGGGCTGCCTGGCGGCCAGCACGCGCATGACGAGTTCGGAGTCCGAGCCATCCGCCGACGTTGGCGGCATGGCGCTGTTCAAGAACCGCGACTTCGCCTGTTATTGGGTGGCGCGCTTCGCCACCAGCATCGCGATCCAGATGCAGATCGTCGCGATCGGCTGGCAGGTCTGGGAACTGACCCACGATCCGCTCGACCTCGGCTTCATCGGTCTTGCGGAATTCCTCCCCGCCATCGCGCTCGGCCTGATCACCGGCGCGGTCGCCGACCGCTATGACCGGCGCACCATTCTGTTCTTCTGCTACGCCATCGAGACGCTCTGCGCCCTGGCGTTCTTTCTGCTGACCTGTGAAGGACTGACGCGCGTCTGGCCGGTGTTCATCGTGCTCGTCGTGCTCGGCATGGCGCGCGCCTTCGCCGGGCCGGCGGCATCGGCCATGATGCCCAATCTGGTGCCCAAGGAGCATTTCGGCCGCGCCGTGGCGTGGAACAGCCTGTCGTGGCAGGTGGCGACCATCGGCGGGCCGGCGCTCGGCGGCGTGCTGCTGATTCTCGGCACCGACGTGGTCTATGCGATGTCCGGTTTCATGATCCTGCTGTCCACCATCATGATGATGCTGGTCAGGCGGCGGCCGGTGAGCGGCGGGCGCGAGCCGGTGTCCTGGGCGACGCTGCTGGCCGGGCTGACTTTCATCCGGTCCCGGCCGGTGATCTTCGGCGCCATCTCGCTCGATCTGTTCGCGGTGTTGTTCGGCGGCGCGGTCGCCCTGCTGCCGGTCTATGCCAGCGACATTCTCAATGTCGGGCCGGTCGGCCTCGGCATGCTGCGCGCGGCGCCGGGTGTCGGCGCGCTCATCGTCGCCCTGTGGCTGACCCAGCGGCCGGTCACGCAGCACATGGGCACCATCATGTTCGCCTGCGTCGGGCTGTTCGGCCTGTCGATCGTGATCTTCGCCGTCTCGCAGTGGTTCTTGTTGTCGCTCGCCATGCTGGCCGTCTCGGGCGCCGCCGACATGGTCAGCGTTTATGTCCGTCAGAACGTCGTCCAGCTCGGCACGCCCGACCAGATGCGCGGCAGGGTGAGCGCGGTCAATTCCATCTTCATCGGCGCCTCGAACGAGCTCGGCCAATTCCGCGCCGGCATCATGGGCGCCGCCTTCGGGCCGGTGGGCGCGGTGTTCATCGGCGGGCTCGCCACCATGGTCATCACTGTCCTGTGGATGAGGTTGTTTCCGGCGCTGCGCGACATCGACCGGCCGGAGGATTCGCTCGCCAAATGACCAGTCATGACCCCGACGCCGCCAAGGCGGAGATAGTGCCCGAGAAACCTTCCAAGCTCGCGGTCTTTCAGCACCGCGGATTCACCTTGCTGCTGGCGAGCCGCATCATCGCCATCTTCGGCAACCAGATGCTGAACGTGGCGATCGGCTACATGGTCTGGGTGATGACCAAGGACCCGATCAATCTGGCGTTCGTCGGTCTGGCTCAATTCACGCCGGCACTCGCGTTGGCGCTGGTCACCGGCCATGTCGCCGACCGGTTCGACCGTCGGCGCGTGGTCAATATTTGCTACCTGGTCCAGGCGGTGTGCGCCGCGCTGTTCTTCGCCTTCGTGATTTTCGAGCTCACGGAGATCTGGCCGCTGTTCTTCATCCTGGTGATCCTCGGCGCGGGCCGTGCCTTCTACCAGCCGGCGAGCCAGGCCCTGCTGCCCAACCTGGTGCCGAAGGACATCTACCCCACCGCCGTCGCGTGGAGCACGTCGACCAACAAATTCGCCACCATCACCGGCCCGGCGCTCTCCGGCCTGTTCACCGACTGGTTCGGCGTGGAGGTCGTGTTCGCCATGGCGGTCGGCTTCTACACCATCGCCACCCTGATGGTACTCGGCATCGGGCGCACGAGCCAAAGCTCGAAGCGCGAGCCGCTGACCTGGGAATCGCTGGTCGCCGGCTTCACCTACATGCGCCTGAAGCCGGTCGTGCTCGGCGCGATTTCTATGGACATGTTCGCCGTGCTGTTCGGCGGCGTCACCGCGCTGCTGCCGATCTATGCCACGGACATTCTCGACAGCGGAGCGTCCGGTCTCGGCCTGCTGCGTAGCAGTCCGGCGGTCGGTGCGCTGCTCGCCGGCCTCACCCTGACTCAGATCCCGCCGATGCGCCGCTCCGGCCTCGTGTTGTTTGTCTCGGTCGCGATCTATGGCCTGGCGACGGTCGTCTTCGCCTTCTCGGACATCTTCGTCCTGTCGATGGTCGCGCTGGCGACGCTCGGCGCCGCGGACATGGTCAGCGTCTATATCCGGATCACGTTGATTCAGATCGCCACGCCCGACCACATGCGCGGCCGGGTCAGCGCCGTGAACGGCGTGTTCATCACCGCGTCGAACGAGCTCGGCGAATTCCGCGCCGGCCTCATGGCCGCGGCGGTCGGTGCCGTCGCCTCCGCCGCGATCGGTGGGGTGGCGGTGCTCGCCGTCACAGCCCTGTGGTGGAAGCTATTTCCTGACCTGGGCCGGGCCGACCGGCTTGACGGGAAGGACTGACGCGACTGCGGGCGGCACGGCGGCGGCCAGATCCGCCACCACCGGGGCCACGATCCCGGCGACGCCGGACACCGTCCCTGACGTTTCCGGTGCTGCCGCTGCCGGTTGAGTATCCGTGAGGGCCCGTGCCCGGGTTCTGCCCGGTATCTGCGCCCAGCGCGGGCGGACGAACAGGAACGCGAGCGGCGTGCGCCGCGCCAGCCAATAGGCGAGGATCGGCAGGGCGACGCTCAGAGCGGTCACGAGCAGAGTCCGCAGGCCGACATTGGCGACCAGGTCGAGCTTGTCAAGAAGCCGAGCGGTGAGCACCGTCGCCAGGAAAAACGAGAGGAAAACGACAATCGAGCGCTCGCCGAGATAGCGCAGCCAATCCATCGGCCGCAACGGGGCAAGCAGACTCGACACCGCGATGACCGCCGCGGCGCCGCCAAAGCCAAGCATCAGGCTGACGACCGGCTCGTCGGCGAGGTTCGCCAGCACCATGAGCTCGTCGATCACCGCCCAACTGACCAGCGCGGCAAGCGCCAGGCCTATGTTGGCGCGTGCCCAATCGGCGATCCGGAAAAAGACCGGGGCGAACAGGGCGCCGGCATAGAAATAGACGAACCGTTCGCCGAAACGGTCGAGCTGGCGCCAGCCGCTTTCCGGCGCCATGATCTGCAGCAATGCGGCGGCGGCCAGCACAATGACCCAGGGCACAGGGCGGACCAGCCGGGTCACCAGGAAATAGACCGGCAGCATCTGGATGAACCACAGCATATGGAAGGGCTCGACGTACCAACCCAGATAGTCGAGCCACAGCGGCGCACCGCCGTCGAACTCGGCGTTCAGCATCCCGGCGGCGAAATACAATGTGGTCCACAGGATGAAGAAATAGAGGAAGTGGACGACCTTCTTATCGAGGTAGTCGCGCCAGGGCCGATCGATCGTGCGGCTGAGAAACAGTCCGCAGAGCAGGAAGAAGGCCGGCATCCGGAACGGGCGGGCGAACTCCACCCAATAGGACATCCAGCCTTGTTCGAGCGCCAAGCCTTCGACATAGATCGTGGCGTAGAGCGCCACCACCGCGACGATACAGATACCCTTGGCATAATCGAACCAAGCGATACGTCCGGCCTCAACGCCACTCATCACACGCTGCCTCCGAAACGCGACCGAGCCAACCGTAACAACCGGCACCGTCGCTCCGGCGCGTCTCGGTAACACGTTGCCGACGGACTTCAAACGGTACGTCGGCATGACCGGTTCCGGATCACGCAGGGCAAGCGCCATCACGTTGCTGTGAGACATAGCGACGGACAGAGATACTCCAGCACGGTTCGTCATGGCAGGGCTTGACCGGGGCCATCTTGCGCCATGAGAACGACGCCGAGAGCCGCTCCAGCAGCGACGCCATAAAAGAAACACACGGAATGCATGAGATGGCTCCGTCAGGCCATGACGACGTAAAGAAGGTTCGCCGCCTTCCGTCTCGCCCCTGGCACCGCTCCGCCTGATAAGCTAGGTTGCGCCGCACCACACGCTGCTTGCCAGGATTGCTGAGAGATCATGAAGGACGTTTCCTTCGATTCGGCTGACGGCCTGCGGGCCCCGGCCGCAGCCACCGCGCACGGCTTGATGAGGGCCTTCTGGGTCCTGGCCGCCATGACCCTCGCGCGCGTCCTCTACCTCACCCTGCACCCGTTCAACCTTCATCCGGACGAAGCGCAATACTGGGTATGGGCCCAGGATCTTGCGTTCGGCTACTACTCCAAGCCGCCCATGGTGGCCTGGCTCATCGCCGCCACGACGTCGGTGTGCGGCAACGGCGAAGCCTGCGTGCGGCTGAGCGCGCCGCTGGTCCATATGGCGACGGCGCTGGCCGTCTTCGGGATCGGCCGCCGCCTGTTCAACGCGCGGGTCGGGTTCTGGTCGGCCCTGGTCTATGCGACGCTGCCCGGCGTGTCGTTTTCCGCCGTGGTCCTGTCGACCGACGTGCCGCTGCTGTTCTTCTGGGCGCTCGGCCTCTACGCCTTGGTGCGCGCGCTGCAGCACAATAGCTGGCGGTGGTGGCTGCTGCTCGGCGCCGCGCTCGGCTTCGGCATGCTCAGCAAATACGCAATGGTGTTCTTCGTCGTCTCCGCCGCGATCTACCTGGTCATCGAGCGGCGCACCGTGAAGGCGACGCTGCCGGGCTTCGGTCCGCGCCTGGCGGCCGCGTTCGGCATCGCCGCGCTGATCTACCTGCCCAACCTGCTGTGGAATGCCGCCAACAGCTTCGTCTCCTATGCCCACACCGAGGACAACGTCAATCTGTCGGGCGACCTGTTCCGCTTCGACACCCTGCTCGAATTCATCGGCGCCCAGTTCGGCGTGTTCGGGCCGCTGCTCTTCGCGCTGCTGATTATGATCCTGGTGCGCTGGCGCGGCTGGGTTGGAGACCGCCGCATGCTGCTGCTCGTCTGCTTCACCCTGCCGACACTGGCGATCATGATCGGCCAGGCCTTCCTGTCGCGCGCCAATGCCAACTGGGCGGCGCCCGCCTATGTCGCCGGCTCGGTGCTGGTGACAGCCTGGGCGCTCGACGCCATGGGCAATGCGACCAGCGCGTGGCGCGGACGGGCGCTCATGCTGACCGGTTCGGTCATTCTCCACCTCGGCGCGATCGCCGCGCTCTGCGTCTTCCTCATCGCCACCTATGGCCGGCCCGATGCGCTGCCGTCCAAGGCCGATCCGTTCAAGCGGGTCCGCGGCTGGAGCGAGCTCGGCGCCTCGATCAATCTCGTGCGCCGCGAGGTTGGCGACCTGCCGCTGCTGGTCGACGAGCGCAAGCTGATGGCCGAGGTCCTGTACTACGACCGCGCGCGGGCGGCGAACGCGGTGAAATGGCGGCCCGGCCGTATCCACGACCATTTCGACCTGACCCGGCCCTTGATCGCGCCGGCGCCGGGCAAGCTCATGCTGATCACCGAACGGACGGATGCGAGCGAGATCACCAGCCGTTTCGAAAAGGCCGACATGCTGGCCGAGGTGCGTACGCCGATCGGCGTCGACCGCGAGCGGGTGGTGCGGTTCTATAAAGTGGAGGGCTTTCTCGGCTATCCTGGAGATAATAAGCCGTAAAACAGGGACAACGCTGCGTATGCCGAAGTACCGCATCACCGTCGATACCGGCGGCACCTTCACCGACGTGGTCTATTACGAGGAAGGTGCGCGCGAGATCACCATCTTCAAGCTGCCATCCACGCCGCACGATCCATCGGAAGCCATCATCAAGGGCGTCGAGGCCCTGCTCGACAAGGGCGTGGCGCCCGCCGACATCGAATATTTCTGCCACGGCACCACGGTCGGCACCAACGCGCTGCTCGAAGGCAAAGGCGCCCGGACCGGCCTGCTCGTCACCGAAGGTTTCCGCGGCATCTGCGAGGTGCAGGAGCAGTCGATTCCCTATGGCGCGGCGATCTTCAACATCAATTATGAGAAGCCGGCGCTGCTGGTGCCGCAGAGCCTGACCGGCGAGGTTGCCGAGCGCGTCGATTTCAAGGGCAACGTTCTGGTGCCGCTCGACGAGCGGGCCTTGCGCGCCACCGTGTGCGAATTCAAGGGCAAGGAAGTCCAGTCGATCGCGGTCTGCCTGCTGTTCTCCTTCCTGCATCCGCAGCATGAGCAGCGGGTGCGCGACATCTTGCGCGAGGAGCTGCCGGACGTCAGCATTTCGCTCTCATCGGACGTAATGCCGCAGATCCGCGAATATTTCCGGCTCTCGACCACGGTGATCAACGCCTACCTGCAGCCGATCCTCGAGCGCTATATCCACCATCTCGGCAAGCGTCTGGCCGATGCGGGCGTGACGTCCCGCAAGCGCTACATCATGCAGTCGAACGGTGGCACCTCCACCTTCGAGAGCACGGCGAAGAAGGCCGTCGCCACGGTGCTGTCGGGTCCGGCGGGCGGCGTCACGGCGGGCGTCTATCTGGCGCGCGCCACCGGGCACCGCAATCTGATCACCTTCGACATGGGCGGCACTTCCTGCGACGTGGCGCTGATCCAGGACGCGGAAGCCTCGTTTTCCAGCCGCATCCATGTGGACGGCCGCGTCGTCGCGCTACCCATGATGGACATCAACACGGTTTCGGCCGGCGGCGGCACCATCGCGCGCACCGATAAGCTCGGCCAGCTCATCGTCGGGCCGGAGAGCGCCGGCGCGGTGCCGGGGCCCGCCTGCTACGGCAAGGGTGGCGCCATGCCGACGGTGACCGACGCCAACATGGCGCTCGGTTATTTCGCCGAAACCAATTTCCTTGGCGGCCGCATGACGCTCGACCGGATGAAGGCGACTCAAGCCATCGAACAGCATGTGGCCAAGCTGCTCGGCCTGTCCGTGGAGGACGCCGCGGAAGGCATCGTGCGCATCATCAATGTGAAGATGGAGGAGGCGATCAAGGCGATCTCCACCATGCGCGGCTTCGATCTGCGCGACTTCATGCTGGTGGCGTTCGGCGGCGCCGGACCGCTGCATTCCTCGCAGATGGCGCGCGACCTCGGCATGAAGGGCGTCATCGTGCCGCTTTACCCGGGTGTGAATTCGGCCATCGGCCTTCTGCAGGCGGACGTGAAGCACGATTACGCCGCCTCGCGCCTGTCGCTGATCGACGAACTCGAACCGGCGGAGGCCACCGCCAGTCTCGCCGCGCTCGCCAGGCAGGCGTCCGACGAACTCAAGCAGGAGGGTTTCGGCGCGGACCAGGTCGTCCTCGAATATGCCCTCGACATGCGCTATGTCGGCCAGGGCTACGAGATCACCATCGCCTTGCCGAAGGGCGATCTGGCGCGCGCCGACCTCGCCGCCGCGCGCTGCGGTTTCGATGAGACTCACAAACGCCTGTTCGGCCATCATGCGCCGGAGGAAGCGGTCGAAGTGGTGACCTATCGCGCCACGGGCATCGGCCGGGTGCCGGAGGTGCTGATGCCACGCTTCAAGCCGACCGGCGCCAAGCTCGAAGACGCCTATCGCGAAACCCGCAAGGCGCGCTTCGACGGCGAGACGCTCGACACGAAGGTCTATCAGCGCGAGCGATTGGATGTCGGCCATGAGATTCACGGGCCGGCCATCATCGAACAACTCGACGCCACGCTCGTGCTGCCGCCGGGCCAGGTGGCGCGTGTCGACGACGGCAAGAACATCGTGATCACGGAGGCCGCGTGACATGGCGAAGCGCATGACACGGCCCGGCGATGTCGATCCGATCACCTTCCAGGTGATCAAGGTGAGCCTGACCGGCATTGTGCAGGAAATGCAGAACGCCCTGTTCCGCACCGGCTTCTCCACCATCATCCGCGAATCCCAGGATGCCTCCTGCGCCGTGATGAACGCCGAGGGCGACGTTGTCGCGCAACATGTCGTGCTGCCGCTGCATATCGGCTCGTTCCCGGTGTGCTGCCGCGCCGTGCTCGCCAGCTACCGTGACAGCCTGGCCGAGGGTGATGCCTTCCTGATCAACCACACCTACGAGGGCGGCAGCCCGCATGCGCCCGATATGGCGGTGATCACGCCGATCTTTGCGCCAGGATCCAATGGGAGCCGCCACGTCGGATTCTGCGGGACGCTGGCGCACAAGAGCGACCTCGGCGGCGCGGTGCCCGGCTCATGCTGGGCCGTCGCCAAGGAGATTTTCGCCGAGGGTCTGCATCTGCCTGCTGTGCGTTACGTGCGCCGGGGCGAAATCAATCAGGAGATCGAGCGCATTCTCGCCGCCAACTCGCGCACGCCGGAGCTGGTGCTGGGCGACATTCGCGGCCAGCTTGGCGCCGATCGTCTGGGCGAGGCGCGTGTCCAGGAGCTGGTCGCCAAATACGGCGAGAACCAAGTGCTGTCCTGTCTCGATCAATTGATGGATAGCTCCGAAGCCGCCATGCGCGCCGCCATCGCCGAATGGGACGACGGGCGCTACGAGGCCGAGCGCTTCGTCGACAATGACGGCATCGATCTCGACAAGCCGATCCGCATCCATGTGGTGGCGGAAAAGAAGGGCAACCGCATCGTCTTCGACCTGACCGGCTCGGCCGACCAGGCGCGCGGTCCCGCCAACATCCGCCCCCCGCTGGTCCAGGCCTCTCTCGTCTATTGCCTGATCACGCTGACCGATCCCTCCATCCATATCAACAGCGGCCTGCTGCGCGTCGCGGAAACGAAACTGCGCGAGGGCAGCGTGGTCAATCCGCGCTTCCCGGCGCCGGTCAATACCTACAACCCCACGGTACATGCCATCGTCGAGGCGACGCTGGACGCGCTGAGCCATATCTCCGGGCGGGGGCGCGGCGACGGCTCATCGAGCCGCTCGATCATCATCGGCGGCCGCTCGACCCGCTCGGGCAAGGGCTATGTGCAATACGAGATCCTCGGCGGCGGCACCGGCGGCCGCGCCGGCAAGGACGGTTTGTCGGGCGCCTGCTCGAACCAGAGCAACGCGCGCATCGCGCCGGTCGAGATCATCGAAAGCGAATTCCCGACCCGCGTGCAGCGCTTCGAACTGATTCCCGACTCCGGCGGTCCTGGCGAATTCCGCGGCGGCCTGGGCTTCGTGCGCGAATACGTGAATTTATCGGAGGCGCGCTTCACCCTACGCTCGACCAAGCATCTCATCCCGCCACAAGGCATCCGCGGCGGCGCTCCGGCGCGCGGCGGCAAATGCGTGGTCAATCCAGGCACCCCGAAGGCGAAGGAATTGCCCTCGCGCTACTCCGACTATCCGCTCCAGGACGGCGACGTGTTCCGCATCGAGACTCCCGGCGGCGGCGGTTTCGGCCATCCGTTCAAGCGCGATCCGGCCCGGGTGCTGCGCGACGTGCGCGAGGGCTATGTGACGCCGGAGAAGGCGGCGGAGCAGTTCGGTGTCGTGGTCATCAAGGGCAAGGACGGCTGGCAGGTGGACGAGAAGGCGACGGCCGCGCGGCGGAAGAGTTAACACGCAACCCATCCTACAAGCGCAACCCCACCCTCCACCGCAACCTCACCTCCACGTCATGGCACGGCTTGACCGGGCCATCTCGTGTTAGCGTCGTATGATGTTTCCGTGAAAAAAGAACGTCACCCTCGTGCTCGACACGAGGGTCCATCTCCATCGGCAATGCTCGAGCATTTGCATCGTTTGATGGGTCCTCGGGTCAAGCCCGAGGACGACGATGAAGAAAACGAAATAGCCCGGTCGAGCCGTGCCATGACGAGAAAAGTGCAGCAGCTTTCTACCGTGCCCAGTAGAGCCTGAGCGATTCGCGCTTGCCGCGCGCCGTGTTGAAGCCTTCGACGAACTCGACGCGCAACGGGCGGAAGCCGAGATCGATCGCGGCATCGCGGAATTCCGCCTCGTGCCGTTCGGCGACAATAGCGATGGCGTGCGGTGTTTTTGCCAGATGCTGGGCGGCACCTCCCGGCGTGGTCAGCAGCGTGTCGGTGCCGAGCAGGAAGACGAGGCTCGGCTCGTGATAGCCGACCGCGGCGACCGGCGGCCGTGGCGCGCCGGTGTCCTGCTGCGCCACCGCCTTCGCCACGCTGCGCGACAGCCATACCGAGTCGAGGCCCGGCAACAGGCGGCCGAATATCGGCGGCCACATTACCAGCACCGCGAGCAGCGAGACCACGGCGGCGCGGTTCACATGTCCGCGCCAGGCCGCCGTTCCGCCGATGGCAATCGCGACGAGAGCGCCGAGCAATGGCAGGAGAGCCAGCGGCGCAAAGCGATATTCGAGTTGCCAGGTGCCGATCAGCAGCAAGGCGCCGAGCGCCAGACCGAGCAGCGACCACAGCACGATCAGTGCCCGTCCAGCCCAGCTTTGCAGCATGGCGGCGAGGGCGGCCGGCGCCTCGCGCAGCGCCAGCCCCGCCATCAGGGCGACGGCGGGCAGCAGCGGCAGCACGTAATGGGGCAGCTTGGTGGGAATGAGCTCGAACAGGATCCAACCGGGAATCAGCCAAGCGAGCAGGAAGCGCAGCGCCGGCTCGCGCCGGTTGCGCCACGCCCAGATCGCCGCCGGCCAGGCAATCAGCGAGGCCGGCCAGAAGGTCAGGGAGATGGTCAGAAGGTAATAGCCCGGCGGCGCGCCATGGGCTTCCTGGCCGCCGATCAGCTTGGGCAGCAGATCCTGGCCGACCGCTTCCTTGAGGAATCCGGAATCGCCGAGCGAAATGGCGATGAACCAGGGTGCCGCGACGAGGAGGGCGAGCGGGACGCCGATGGCCGGACGCAGCCGTGCCGCGAGGCCGCTGCGGATGCCGCCGAAACGGTCGGCGATCCACAGGGTGACGATGGTGAGAATGGAGATCAGCGGCGTGACCGGGCCCTTGATCAGGATGCCGGCGCCCTGCGCGAACCAGAACAGCAGCACGATGCCGAGGCCGATCGGCGTGCCGGTGCGGCTGCGCAGATAGACCTGGGCCAGGGCGAGCTGAGCCACCACCACCGTGAGCAGCAGCATGGCGTCGGTCTTGGCGAGATGGGATTCGACGGTGAGCAGCAGCGATCCCGCCATGAAGAAGCCGGCGATCGGCCCGGCCTCGCGGCCGAAGGCGGGCCTCGCCAGGGCGGCGAGGGCCAGCACCGCGCCGAGCGCGCCGAGCAGGGAGGGCAGGCGATAAGGCCAGATCTTGTCCTGGCCGAAGAGCTTGGCGCTGGCGGCCTGCAGCCAATAGATGCCAACCGGCTTTTTGTTGCGCGCCTCGCCCTGAAACCGGATGTCGACGTAATTGCCGGTTTCCACCATCTGGCGTGACGCCTGGGCGAAGCGGGCCTCGTCCCGGTCGGTCGGCGGCAGGCTGGCGATGCCGGGCAGGAACAGGACGAGCGCGAACAGGGCGAGCAGGGCGTAAGCCCAGCGTCCGCTCCAGAAATGATGGGCAGTGACGGCGGAAGAGGGAGCGAAATTCACGGGCGGCCGGGGTTTCTGTCAGCGGGTCGGGCGGGCACTCTAGCAGAGGCGCGGCTTTTGCGGCAGCAAAGCGCGGGCCGGTAGATGCGGTCGGATACGGCGGCCGGGTCGGCGCGGCCAGCATCGGGAAAAACCTAGCCTTCCGCAGGCCACCATGGTAATGGCCCGGCAAGTTGGGCCCTGTTTCCGTGGCCGTTTTAGGATGGATCGCCTGCCCATGCTCTCTGTCGTCGTGCCGGTTCGCAACGAAGCGGAGAACATCCTCCCCTTGATCGAGGAAATCCATGCCGCCCTCGAGGGGCGCTGGGATTTCGAGGTCATCTATGTGGATGACGGCTCGACCGACGCAACGCCGGTCCGACTGCAGGACGCCAAGGCGCGCTTCCCGCGCCTGCGCGTCCTGCGCCATGCGGCGAGCTGCGGGCAAAGCACCGCCATCTGGTCGGGCGCCGGCGCGGCGAAGGGCGATTGGATCATCACGCTGGACGGCGACGGCCAGAACGACCCGGCCGACATCCCCGCCCTGGTCGAGATGGCTCTGGCGGCGGAAAGCCAGCCCGGCCCGCGCGTCGATCTCGTCACCGGCATCCGGCGGAAGCGGCAGGATGCCTGGCTGCGCCGCATCAGTTCGCGTATCGCCAACGGCATCCGCCAGGGCATGCTCAAGGATGGCGTGCGCGACACTGGCTGCGGGCTGAAGGTCATGCGCCGCGATGCCTTCCTGCGGCTGCCCTATTTCGATCATATGCACCGCTACTACCCGGCCCTCGTCATCCGCAGCGGCGGCGCGATCCGCTGCGTCGACGTCAACCACCGGCCGCGCGTGCGCGGCACCTCCAATTACGGTCTGTTCGACCGCTTGTGGGTGGGCATTACCGACCTGTTCGGCGTCGCCTGGCTGATCAAGCGGGCGAAGCGGCCGGTCATCGAAACCGAAGGCTGATGGGCCTCCGCCGCTCCAAACGGGTGAACGCGCTCAAGCCCTACCTGCGCGGCTTCATCCTGATCGCCTCGTTCGCCGCCGTCGGCTTCCTGGTCAAGACGATCGGCTTGCATGGCTTCTTCGACACTGACTGGATCGACCAGGAGATCCGCGGCCGCGGGCTGTCCGGCGAGCTGCTGTTCATGCTCGTCGGTGCGGTGGTCACCGCCATCGGGCTGCCGCGCCAGGCGGTCAGCTTCCTCGGCGGCTATGCCTTCGGGTTCGGGCTCGGCACAGGGCTGGCGCTGACCGCGTCGTTGGTGGGCTGCATCTTCGCCTTCTTCTACGCGCGGCTGCTCGGCCGCTCCTTCGTGCTGGCGCGCTTCCCCGACCGGATCAAGCGCATCGACGCGTTCCTGCACGACAATCCGCTGTCCATGACCCTGCTGATCCGTCTGCTGCCGGTCGGCAACAATGCCCTGACCAGCATGGCCGCGGGCGTGTCGGGCGTGCGCGCCCTGCCGTTCTTCCTCGGCAGCCTGCTCGGCTATGTGCCGCAGACGGTGATCTTCACTCTGCTCGGCAGCGGTATCCATCTCGAGCCGGAGATCCGCATCGGCGCCAGCGTCGTGTTGTTCGTCGTCTCCGGCGCGCTCGGCATCTATCTGTTCCGGCGTTATCGCAAGAGCCGGGCGCTGGACGACGATGTCGACGAGCCGTCGGAAGATTCGACGGCTGAGGCGCGCGATGCCACGCCGTCGCGGACACCGTGATATGGCCAAATCGGCTGTCGTCCTGCTCTCCGGCGGTCTCGATTCGGCGACCGCACTCGCCATCGCCGAACATGACGGCTTCACCCCCTTCGCCCTGACCTTCGCCTATGGCCAGCGCCATGCGGTGGAGATCGAGGCGGCGAAGGCGATCGCCGCGGCAGCCGGCGTGGCACGTCACGTCATCCTGCCGGTCGATCTGCGGGTGTTCGGCGGCTCGGCGCTGACCGCCGACATCGCCGTCCCCAAGGGCCGCTCGGAAGCCGACATGGCGGGTGAAATCCCGATCACCTATGTGCCGGCGCGCAACACCATCTTCCTGTCCTTCGCGCTCGCCTGGGCCGAGGTGCTCGGCGCGCGCGACATTTTCCTCGGCGTCAACGCGCTCGACTATTCCGGCTATCCCGACTGCCGGCCGGAATATGTGAAGGCGTTCCAGGGCATGGCGAACCTCGCCACCAAGGCGGCGGTCGAGGCGCCCAAGGGCGAACGGCCCTACCTGCGCGTCAATACGCCGCTGATGGACCTGACCAAGGCGCAGATCATCGCGCGCGGCCTGACGCTCGGCGTCGATTATGGGCTGACGCGGAGCTGCTACGATCCGACGCCGGACGGGTTCGCCTGCGGCGACTGCGATTCCTGCCAGTTGCGCCTGAAGGGCTTCGCCGCCAACGGCATCGCCGACCCGGCGCCCTACCGGACGGGCGCGTAAAACAAAATCGACCTTGCTCTATGCGCGGATCGCGCTGTGGCTGATCCGCTGGTAGGAGATGCACGCGCTGGGTGACGTCAGCCGCGCCCGCGATAAGGCGCCACGCCGGTGTCCGGCACCCACAGCCCCTCGGGCGCGTCGCCGGTCTGATAGAACACGTCGATCGGAATGCCGCCGCGCGGATACCAGTAGCCGGCGATGCGCAG
>CAZOBN010000061.1:0-18442 GCA_964577835.1 uncultured Rhizobiaceae bacterium | reverse complement strand
CATCTGCCTCGTCGCCGCAATCGTCTGGTGGATCTTATGAGTCTGGACCCTAGTATGTCGAGTGGTTGGGAAATCGCGACAAGACGGCGCTCCCAATCAGGCTTGAGGCCATTTGCACCAACCGGCTTTACCCCGACACAACACAAATGACGAGGGGGTGGGCGATGCGTAAGCGAGTGATGGTCATCTGCCTCGACGCTTTCGACGCAGCGTTGAGCGATCGGTTGATTGCCGCCGGCAAGCTGCCGGGGCTGGCTCGCCTCAAGGCCGAAAGCGCCCGTTTCACGCTAGAGCATGGTCCCCAGGGGAAAGCGCGTTACACCGGGCTGACCTGGGAACACTTCTCGTCGGGGCGCAAGCCCGAGACATCCGGCAAGTGGTCCGTGATCTCGTTCGATCCCAACACGTTCCGCGTACGACAGAGCTATGCCACGGAACGCCCCTTCCTGGCGGACGTCGACGCGAAATGCGTGGTCTTCGACGTGCCCTATTTCGATCTTCAATCCATGCCGAACGCCGTCGGCGTCGTGGGATGGGGAGGACACGACCTTGGGGTACATCCGCAAGCCATGCCCGCGGGACTCATGGGCGAAATCACGACGCGGTTCGGCCAGCCCCCGGACGTGGATGCCTTGAACGTCATGGTCTATCCCAGCGTCGAACTGACGACGCGCATGGGCGCGATGCTGCGCGCTTCGGTGAAGCAGCGCACCGACATCGCAGAATGGCTGTTCGCCGAACGCGCCCCGGATTGGGACGTGGCCGTGCTCGGGTTCGGAGAGCCCCACGACGCGATCGAACTGCTCTATCACGGCATCGATCCCAACCATCACCTCCGCGATCTGCCGAGCGTCGAGCCCGCGCGTCAGGGCCTGATCGGGGTCTATGAGGAAATCAGCGCGCAGATCGAACGCCTCGTGGCGCGGTTCCCTGACGTCACGATCGTCGCCTTCACGATGCACGGCATGGGCGAAAACGATACCGACCTGCCAACCATGCTGCTCCTGCCGGAACTGATGTACCGCATGGCCTTCGATCGGCCGCTGTTCGGCTCTCGCGAGGATTGGCGTGCCGCTCGATCGCCGGTGCTGAAAGAGGGTGAAGACTGGAACGCGGTGGTCATCGGCGCGATGGCGCACGCGCGGTCCGCGCCGCTGAAACAGGTGTCGTCCCGCACGGCCCGCGACGCACGCCGCGTCGCCGTCAAGATGGCCAAGGGCGTCCTCGGGCAAACTCTGGTGCGCAACCTGTCGAGCCGACGAGGGCATGCCAGGGAAAAATCGTTCGACATGGATTGGATGCCGGCTTCGCAATATGCGCGGTACTGGCCCCAAATGAATGCGTTCGCGGTGCCGGCCTATTTCGAGGGACGCGTTCGGGTGAACCTGCGCGGACGCGAGAAATACGGGCGCGTGCCGCTCGAACGGTATGCCGAAACCCTCGACCTGGTCGAGGATGCGCTGCGCGCCTGCGTCGATATCAAAACCGGCGCGCCCGTGGTGCGGGAGATCGTCCGTTGGGAAACAAACGATCCGCTCAGCCTCTCCGACACCCAAGCCGACCTGGCGATCCTCTGGAACGGCAGCCCGATCGGCTTTCGTCATCCCATCTACGGCGACATCGGGCCGGGCCCGATACGTCGCGCGGGCGGCCATAGCGGGGGTCTCGGCGCGCTTTATGTCCGGTCCGAAGATATTCGGCCGGGAGACTATGGGTTGCGCTCGTCGTTCGATGTGGCGCCCACGATCGTGGACCTCACTGGCGCGGCTTGCCGTGCCCCAATCGACGGTGAGAGCGTCCTCAGAGCCCCGCGGCTCGCGGGACGGCCCATCCCGCTCAGGCCTGACCTCGGATCGACCTCACGGGTGATATCCCGCATCGCCCCGCACCTTGCCGCGGAAGACCCAGTAATTGTAAGCGGTGTAGGCGAGCAGCATCGGGATCAGAACCGCGGCGCCCCAGAGCATGAAGATCTGCGATTCGCGCGCCGCGGCGGCCTGCCAGATGGTGATGTCGGGCGGCACCACCTTGGGCCACAGGCTGATCGCCAGTCCGAGAAAGGACAGCGCGAACAGCCCCATGGTGAGCACGAAGGGCAACCTCTCGCGCCGCCTGTCGAGCGCGCGCCAGATGCCGATGGCAAGCGCCAGCGTGATCAGCGGCACCGGCGAAAAATAGGCGATGTTGGGCCAGGAGAACCAGCGCGTCGCGATGTCGTGCTTGGCGATGGGCGTAGCGATGCTGACGATGGCGAGCGCCACGAGCACCGCGAGCAGCAGCGGTTTCGCGATTTTGTAGGCCCAGCTCTGCAATTCGCCGTCGGTCTTGAGGACGAGCCAGCCGGCCGCGAGCAGCGCATAGCCGGCGATCAGGCCGAGTCCGGTGATCAGGCTGAACCAGGACGCCCAGGCGAACGGGCCGCCGACATAATCGCGCCCCTGCACCTCGAAGCCCTGGATGAAGGCGCCGAGCGCCACCCCTTGCGTGAAGGTCGCGATCAGCGAGCCGTAGTGGAAGGATTTATCCCACAAATGCCTGCTGGTGTCGGCCTTGAAGCGGAACTCGAAGGCGACGCCGCGGAAGATCAGCGCGATCAGCATGATCAGCAGCGGGATGTAGAGCGCCGGCAGGACGATCGCGTAGGCGAGCGGAAAGGCCGCGAGCAACCCGCCGCCGCCGAGCACGAGCCATGTCTCGTTGCCGTCCCAGAACGGCGCCACCGAATTCATCATGGTGTCGCGGTCCGCGTGGTGCGGCGCGTGCGGGAACAGGATGCCGACGCCAAGATCGAACCCGTCCATCAGCACATACATGAAGACCGCGAAGGCGATGATGCCGGCCCAGATCAGCGTGAGATCGATGCTCATGCCCCAGACCTCCATGGCTGTGCCACCTCGCGCTGCCCTTCCTCCACCACGCCCTCGTCCGAGTGGCCCGAACCGGACAATGGCCGCATCGCCGTGCCCAATGGATGTTGGCCGTGCGGCGCCGGACCTTCCGGTCCGCGCTGTACCAGACGCACCATGTAATAGATGCCGGCGCCGAAGATCACGAAATAGACGATGACGAAGAGCGCGAGGGAGAAGGCGACGCTCTGCCAGCCGAGCACCGGCGTGGCGGCTTCCGCGGTGCGCATCAGGCCATAAATCACCCAGGGCTGGCGGCCCACTTCCGTGACGAACCAGCCGGCGAGCAGGGCGATGAAGCCGATCGGCAGGCACCAGGTGCAGAGTCGCAGAAACCAGCGCGTGGTGTAGAGCTTGCCGGCGAGCCGCAACGCGAAACCGGCGACCGCGACCGCGATCATCACGAACCCAAGCCCGACCATGATCCGGAAACTATAGAAGGGAACCGCCACCGGCGGCCGGTCCGCGGGCGCCCATTCCTTCAACCCTTTCACCTCGCCGTCCCACTCGCGGGTGAGGATCAGGCTGCCCAGGCGCGGGATGGCGATCTCCGCGCGGTTGCGCTCCTGTTGCGGATCGGGGATCGCGAAGAGCAGCAGCGGCATGCCGCGCCGGGTCTCCCAATTGGCCTCGACGGCGGCGATCTTCGCCGGTTGATGCGCGAGCGTGTCGATGCCGTGCAGGTCGCCGATCACCGCCTGGGCCGGCGCCAGCAGGAAGACGAGCCCCAGGCCCATGGCCATCGCCTTGCGCGCCGTCTCCGCCGCGCGGCCGCGGCGCAACTGCCAGGCCGACACGCCGATGACGACGAAGGCGGTGGTGAGATAGCAGGCGGTGACCATGTGGACGAAGCGGTAGGGGAAGGATGGATTGAACACGATCCGCCACCAATCCACCGGATAGAAGATGCCGTCGCGCAGCTCGTGGCCCACCGGCGTCTGCATCCAACTGTTGGCGGAGAGGATCCAAAAGGCCGAGCCCAGCGTGCCCAAGGCGACCATGACCGCCGCGAGAAAGAACAGCCTTGGCGGCACGCGCGAGCGGCCGAACAGCAGAATGCCGAGGAAGGTCGCCTCGAGAAAGAAGGCCATCAGCACTTCGTAGGCCATGAGCGGCCCGATGATATTGCCGGCGACGTCCGAGAAGCGGCTCCAGTTGGTGCCGAACTGGTAGGACATGACGATGCCCGACACCACGCCCATGCCGAACGAGACCGCGAAGATCTTGGTCCAGAAGCGCGACAGGCGGACATAGACGTCGTTGCCGCTGAACAGCCAGCAGCCCTCCAGCACCGCGATGTAGGAGGCGAGCCCGATGGTGAAAGCCGGGAACAGGATGTGAAACGAGACCACGAAGGCGAACTGGATCCGCGACAGCATCACTGGATCGAATTCCATCGCTCTGCTCCTGCATAGCGCGCGGCCCGTTTGCCCCGGTTCCGCGGCGACGGCCCTGGTTGCGGCGATCCTAGCCCAACGGGCGCCACGGCGTCTCGTTGCCTCTCGGGGTCAGCGTCACAAGCGAACCGCAGCGCGGCTGCCGGAACTTACCGCCGCTTAGGCAAGTTTGCGATTTATGATCAAGAAGCCCTCTAAAGCCGCGCAGCGGCGCAATACGGATCTGATTCGCCCATTTCTCGAGACCGTGCTCGCGCTCAATCGGATTGCCGCCGCCGACCCGCCCCTGCGCGAGTTTTTCGATCAGACCGTCGCCCTGATCGCCAGGACCACCGACATCGCTCACATCAAGATCCTGCGCTACCGCCCGCACACGGGCGATCTGCTGGTCGAGGCCGGCACGGGATGGAATGAAGGCGTGGTGGGCAACGCCACATTGCCGATCGATGTTTCGTCGCCGCCGGGGCGCGCGATCCAGACCGGCCGTTCCACCACCGTCGAGGATTTCACCAAGGAAACCGAATACAAACTTTCGCCCCTGCTGCGCGACCACCATATCGTTTCGCTGATCAATGTGCCGATCAAGACGGACGGTACCGTCTGGGGCGTGCTCGAAGCCGACAGCGAAAAGCTCCGCCACTTCAGCGAGGATCTTTCTTCATTCTTGAAAGCGGTCGCTTACTTGATCGGTGCCGCCGTCAAGCGCGACCGTGGCAGGAAGCAAGCCGAAGCGCTGCAGGCTGAAATCGCCCGCGAGGCCGCGCGCCGCGAGATGCTGCTGACCGAGATGCATCACCGCGTGAAGAACAACTTCCAGGTGATCATCTCGACATTGCTCATCCAGCGCCGCCGGGCACAGGCGGATGAGACCAAGCATGTGCTGCAGTCGATGTCCAACCGGGTCATGGCGATTTCGCTGGCTCACGACCAGATCGACCCGCGCCAAACCGCGCAAGTCGTCAGCATTTCGAGCTACCTGGGCGCGCTCTGCCGCACCATCGGCCAGGTTGCCGAAGACATCGCCGTCGAGACCGATTTCGACGAAGGCGCCGTGCCGGTCGAGGATGCGGTGGCGCTCGGGCTCATCGTGAACGAGCTGCTGACCAACTCGCTCAAGCACGCCTTCGACGGCCCGGGTCGGGTCACTGTCACCTTCCGCGTCGGCCATGGTGAGCGTGAGGGCTGCCTGTGCGTCGCCGACGATGGCAAGGGTATGAAGCAGGCGGCGCGCGAGGGGTCGTCCGGCACGACGCTTGTCGAGGCCTTGGCCAGCCAACTTCAAGGCCGCATCGAACGCGAACATCCGCAGCGCGGCACCGTGGCTCGGGTCTTCTTTCCCTTGCGTTGACCCTGCACGATCGAGGGGCCGATCGGCCGGTTGACAGGCGTGCGCCGATGGCCGACGGTGCCCGCATGCCGCCCACCGCCCCACGACCGATGCCGGCCGGCCTGATCATCGCCGCCCCGGCGACAGGTTCGGGCAAGACCACGTTGACCCTCGGCCTTTTGCGCGCGCTGCGCCGCCGAGGCCGCCGCGTTGCCGCGTTCAAAGCCGGGCCCGACTATATCGACCCCGCCTTTCACACCGCCGCCCTGGGCGATGCCGCGCGGCCCTGTATCAATCTGGATGGCTGGGCGATGGACGATCCGGTGATCGGCGGACTGCTGCATCATCACGCGGCCGATGCCGAGCTGGTGATCGGCGAAGGAGTCATGGGCCTGTTCGACGGCGCCAAGGGCGTGCGGGGGCGCGACAAACAAGGGCGGGGCGACGGCTCGACCGCCGATCTCGCGGCGCGTCTCGCCTTGCCGGTCATCCTGGTGGTCAATGCCAAGGGCCAGGGTGCCAGCATCGCGGCCCTGGTCGAAGGCTTCGCGCGGTTCCGCGCCGACGTCACGGTGTGCGGCGTCATTCTCAACCGCGTGTCAGGCGACAGCCACGCCCCGGCTCTCCGCGCGGCCCTGGCGCAACTCGACCCGGCCATTCCCGTGATCGGCAGCGTGCCGGACAATGGGGCGCTCGCGCTGCCATCGCGACATCTGGGCCTGGTGCAGGCCACCGAGCATGGGCGGATCGAGAGCTTCATCGAAGGCGCCGCCGATCTGGTCGTCCAGCATATCGACCTCGACGCGCTGGCCGATCTGGCCCGCCCGCTGCGATCGCTCGGTGCGAACGACGGTGGAATTTTGCTGCCGCCGCTCGGCCAGCGCATCGCCGTGGCGCGCGACGAGGCCTTCCTGTTCGCCTATCCCGCGATGATCGAGGGCTGGCACCGGGCCGGCGCCGAGATCCGATTCTTCTCGCCACTCGCCGACGAGGGGCCCGACGCGACCGCCGATGCGGTGTTCCTGCCGGGCGGCTATCCCGAACTCCATGCCGGCCGCATCGCCGCCAATCGCGGCTTCCTCGACTCGCTTCGTCGCGCCGCCGGCCGCGACGCCTTGGTCTATGGCGAGTGCGGCGGCTACATGGTCATGGGCGAGACGCTGACCGACGCGAATGGCGTCGTTCACCCCATGGCCGGCCTGCTGCCGCTCGCCACCAGCTTTGCCGAACGCCGGCTCCATCTCGGCTATCGCCAGGCCAAGATCGCGACGTCCGGCTCGCCGTTCGAGCGGCTCGGCGGGCGCTGGCGCGGCCATGAATTCCACTATGCGACGGTGCTGCGCGAAGACCCCTTGCAGGGTGGCGCCGAAACCCTCTTCGACTGTACGGATGCGGCGGACAATATCTTGGGTTTTCAAGGTCTTAGGCGCGGCGCGGCCATGGGCTCTTTCGTGCATTTGATCGCCGGCGCGGGGCGTGCTTAGACTGACGTATGTCCCGGCTCGCCCTTCCCCAATCCCGTCTTAAGAACGACCCAGAGCAGCCCGCCCGGGGCCGCCCGGACGAGCCATTCTGGCGCCGCAAGACGCTGCTGGAAATGACCAAGGCGGAGTGGGAATCCCTGTGCGACGGCTGCGGCAAGTGCTGCCTGCTCAAGCTCGAGGACGAGGAGACCGGCCAGGTCTCCTACACCGACGCGGCCTGCAAATTGTTGGACCTGGAAAGTTGCCGCTGCAGTCGCTATGTCAACCGGCGGCATTACGTTCCCGACTGTATCAAGCTGACACCGAAGCTGGTCGACCGGCTGCGCTGGATGCCCTCGACCTGCGCCTACCGGCTGCTGTCGGAAGGCAAGGATTTGCCGGATTGGCATCCGCTGGTCTCGGGCGACCCAGAATCGGTGCATCGTGCCGGCATTTCGGTGCGTGGACGTGCCGTGCCTGAAGCGGTCGCGGGGGAATTGGAAGATCGGATTGTAGAGTGGCCAGAATGAAAGCTCGGGATAAGTCAGGAACTCCGCCAGTCAAGCGTAAGCAGGTTACGGTGTTTCAGGTCGACGGCGAGAAGGTCGTGGTGCGCACCAAGCGCAATCGCCGGGCACGCCGCATGACCTTGCGCATAGACGCCGCCAACGACTGCGCGGTGCTGGTGCTGCCGTCGCGCGCATCCCTGTCGGAGGGAATCGATTTCGCGCGCAGCAAGGCGCCTTGGGTCAAGGAAAAACTCGAGTCGCTGCCGCCGCGCATGCCCTTCGCACCAGGCGAAACCATCCGCGTCAAAGGCGAGCTCCTGACCATCCGCCACGACAAGCGCGTCGGGCCGCGCGTCAAGCGCGACGGCGATATCCTGCGGGTCGGCGGCGAGCTCGACGACGTGCGTGACCGCATCGTCCATTGGCTGCGCGAACGCGCCCGCTGCGCCATCGCGCGCCGTGTCGAGGAGCGTGCCGGCCAAGTCGGCAAACGCTTCCGCCGCATCACATTGCGCGATTCGCGCACCCGCTGGGGCAGTTGCTCGGCGCGCGGCAACCTGTCGTTTTCCTGGCGCCTCATCCTGGCGCCGGTCGACGTGATGGATTACGTGGTGAGCCACGAGGTCGCGCATCTCGCCGAGATGAACCACGGGCCGCGCTTCTGGAAGCTGGTCGATGATCTGGTGCCCAAGAGTCCGCGCGCCCGCGACTGGCTCAGCCGATGGGGCACGGCGCTGCTGCGCCAAGGCTGAACCCGCGGCCCGCCGACGCCGGTCGCTAGAGCGTTTTCCGCCGAAGTGGAAACCGGTTCGGCGTAGAAAACGCGATTAAATCAAGACTCGAGAGCATGATCCGATTCCACTGAAACGGATCATGCTCTAGTCGCGCCAGTCGCTCGGTCGGTCGTTGGGATACTCGTAGACCACGTCGGGCTTGCGCGCGGGCGGCTTCGAACTGTTGCCGCCGCTGCTCGCGTTGCCGCGATTGCCGCCGCCGAACACCGAGCCGAGCAAGCTGTCCAGGAAGGATTGAACGGGGCCGGGCCGCTGCGGCCCTTCCTGCGGCAGCGCGCGTTGCGGCTTGCCGCTGTCGGCGGCGATCATGATGTCGCGCCACGCCTGCGCCGGCAGGCCGCCGCCGGTGACCTTCTTCATCGGCGTGCGGTCGTCGTTGCCCATCCACACGCCGGCGATATTGTCGGCCGAATAGCCGATGAACCAGGCGTCGCGGTAATCGTCTGTGGTCCCCGTCTTGCCCGCCACCGGCCGGCCCGTGGCGGCGGCACGCCCGGTGCCGGTTCGCACCACGGCGGTGAGCATGCGGTTCATGTTGGCCACCAGGGCGGGATCGATGCGCAAGCCCGGGCCGGAACCGAGCCGGCGATAGATCACGTTGCCCGTCGAATCGACGACCTCGGTCACGCCGTAGGGCCACACGCCGGCGCCGTCGTTGGCGAAGGTGCCGTAGGCCGCGGTCAGTTCGAGCAGGGTCACCTCGCTCGCGCCGAGCGCCAATCCCGCCTCGCGCTTCAGCGGCGAGGTGATGCCGAGCCGCTTGGCCCATTGCATGACGCGGTCGATGCCGGCGAGATTGAGCAACCTTACCGCGACCGTGTTGATCGACTGGGCGAGCGCCTGCTCCATGGTGACGGCGCCGCGGTAGGCGCCGTCGAAATTGCGCGGCCGGAAATCGCCGACCGTGACCGGCTCGTCGAGGAATACCTGATCGGGCCTGTAGCCGGCGTCGAGCGCGGCGAGATAGACGAACGGCTTGAACGCCGAGCCGGGCTGGCGCAGAGCGCGCACGGCGCGGTTGAACTGGCTGTCACGGTAGTCCTCGCCGCCGACCATGGCGCGCACCGCGCCGTCGGTCGCCAGCACCACGGCGGCGCCCTGGGTCACGCCCATCTTGGCACCTGGTCCTTCGATGGTCTGACGCAGTTTCAGCTCGGCGGCGCGCTGCACCTTGAGATCCACGGTCGTCTTGACGGTGATGTCGCGCGTGACGGTGCCGATATAACCGCCGACCTGATCGATCGCCCAATCGGCGAAATAGCGGCCGGCATTGTCGGTCGGCCGCACGAGCTTGACCGGCTCGGCCTTGGCCGTCTTGGCCTGCGCCGCATTGAGGTAGCCGGCATCCTCCATGGCGTCGAGCACGGTCCGGGTGCGGCTCATGGCCAGGTCCATGTCGCGGGTCGGCGCATAGCGCGACGGCGCCTGCAGCAGTCCGGCCAGCATCGCCGCCTCGGTCAGCCGCAGCTGGCTCACTTGTTTGCCGAAGTAGCGGTCAGCCGCGGCGCTGACGCCGAAGGTGCCGGCGCCGAGATAGACCCGGTTGAGATAGAGCGAAAGGATCTCGTCCTTGGTGAATTTGCGCTCGAGCCAGAAGGCGACGATGAGCTCCTGCACCTTGCGCTTCGCCGTGCGCTCGCGCGACAGGAACACGTTCTTGGCGAGCTGCTGGGTGATGGTCGAGCCGCCCTGGCGCAATTCGCCGGCGCTGACATTGGTGACGATGGCGCGCAGCAGGCCGAACACGTCGATGCCCGGGTGGCTGTAGAAGCGGCGGTCCTCGATGGCGAGCACGGCCTGAGGCAGGTAGCGCGGCATCTCAGCAATCGGGATCGGCGGGCCGGCGGTGTCGCCGTAATTGGCGAATTCGGTGCCGTCGGCCGCGACCAGGCTCACCGCCGGGCGGCGCGCGAGCTGCGGGATGTCCTTGAGCTCGGGCAGATCGTAGGCATACCAGGCGACGATGCCGCCGACCGCCACCGTGCCCCAGATGGCGGCCACGAAAGCCCAGCGCGCCAGCCGCCAGGTCCAGGACCCGCCGCCTTTGCGTCCGCCGCCGTTGGTTCGGCGCCCGCCACCGCTGGGGCGCGACCCGCCATGGCCGCCGTTGCCCGAGCCGCCGCGCCCCTTGCGCGGCGCGCCGCCGCCGGGCCCGCCGGATGGCCGATTGGACAGGCCGAAGAACGCGCGACGGGTCTTTCGGGAATTGGCCATGGGGCGCTTGTGTAATGGAACTTTAGGGCGAGGTTGTGGCGCGAAATGACCAGCTTGTCGAGGTCGGGCGTGCCTGACTCAAAAAAGCCACATCATCCCGGGCGCTCCGCGGGCGTTTCGCGACCGGCAGCGACGATGCCTTCTATTTCGTGAACGCCGGCATTTAGTCGTGTCCGCGACAAGTCAAGGCCAATGCCAAATCTTTAGGGCATCAGTTGATGGCGGGTGACGCGAAGGGTGCGGCGTCAGACGGCGTTCACGTCGCACAGTGACCTCGGTGGGGCCCGGTGTTGTCTTCAATGGTCTGCGCAACGCATCCTTCCCACACTCGGTCTTATCCTTGACAGCCTAGGACGGGCGCCCTAATCTTTGCTGTAGGACGCCCGTCCGATTCCGTTACGAGACGCCGGAGATCATCATGTCTGCAGATCTGTTCGCGCCATTTCAGATAGGTGACCTGACACTTGCCAACCGTATGGTCATGGCACCGATGACGCGTAATCGCGCCGATGAAAATGGCGTCGTGCCGCCAGTGATGGTGACCTACTATCAACAACGCGCCAGCGCCGGCCTGCTCATTACCGAGTCCACCCTGGTCTCACCAGAGGGCGTGGGCTATCCCTCCACCCCAGGGATTTACACGGATGCTCAGGCGGCAAGCTGGCTCCGCGTGACCAATGCGGTGCATTCCGCCGGCAGCCATGTCTTTGTTCAGCTGCAGCACTGCGGGCGGATTTCCCACCCCAGCTTGCTGCCGAACAACGCCACGCCTGTGGGTCCGTCGGCGCTGCGGCCGACGGGACAGGCAGTCACCTATACCGGCATGCAGGATTTTGTGACACCGCGCGCACTCGAGACCCGCGAAGTTTCGGGGATCGTGGCGCAATTCCACCGCGGCGCCGAGATGGCCAGGCGCGCGGGCTTCGATGGCGTGGAAGTACATGGCGGCAACGGCTATCTGATCGACCAGTTTCTCCGCGACGGCAGCAACCACCGCACGGACGCTTACGGCGGAAGCGTGCAGAACCGCATGCGCCTATTGAACGAAATCCTCGATGCGGTATGCGCGGTCTGGCCGGCGCGGCGCGTGGGCGTGCGCTTGACCCCCGAGAACAGTTTCAATTCGATGTCGGATTCTGGTCCGCAAGCGCATTTCGGATATTTCGCCGAGCAGTTAAGCCAGCGTGGCTTGGCATATGTGCATGTGCTCGAAGGCGACATGATGACGAAGGTCAGCGCGCTGGATTATCGTGCCTTGCGCTCGAAGTTTGCAGGTCCGTATATCGCCAATAACGGCTATGACCTCGCGCGTGCCCAATCGGCGGTACGTAGCGGCGCCGCGGACCTGGTTGCTTTCGGAATTTCGTTCTTGGCCAATCCGGACCTGGTGCGCCGTTATCGGAGAAACCTGCCGTTAAACACGGCCGATCAATCCACTTTCTACGGCGGCAGCGAAATAGGCTACACCGACTATCCCTTTTATCGTGGCGAGCAAACCGAAGCGGCCTGAACCCTGAGCTGCGGTTGGACGGGGAGGTGTTCTTCATGAGCGACAAGACAACCCGCGATCACATTGTCGAGGCTGCCGATCAGCTGTTCTATCGGCAAGGATACGAGCACACGTCGTTCTCGGACATCGCGGATGTCGTCCAGATTTCGCGCGGCAACTTTTACTATCATTTCAAAACCAAGGACGAAATTCTGGATGCTGTGATCAATGCGCGTCTTGCCAATACCCAGAAGATGTTGGAGCAGTGGGAAATCGAAGGGAAACACCCTGCGGATCGCATACGGAGCTTTATCCATATTCTGATCGCCAATCGGGCCGACATAAAACGCTACGGCTGCCCGGTCGGCACGCTGTGCACCGAGCTTGCGAAGCTGAACCATGCCTCGCAGGCCGAGGCAAACAAGCTATTTACGCTGTTTCGGACCTGGTTGCGCAGGCAGTTCACGCTGCTCGGCCGCGAGGCAGAGGCCGACGGGCTGGCTATGCATCTTCTCGCCCGCAGCCAGGGTGTGGCTACGTTGGCAAGTGCCTTTCACGATGAGAAATTCATCAAGCAGGAAGTAAATCAGATGTGCGAGTGGCTGAGCTCGTGCGCGGAAAGCGCCGCGCGCAACGCACACGACGAGCATGGGCAACGCGCGTGAGGCGCAAAGATGGGAGAAAGCGCAAGAGAGCGAACCGGCGGCGGGCTGTATCCAGCGGGTGACGTAGGCAGGCGCGTTTCGCCGTGGCGGCGTGCAGGCTGAGAAGCCGGCCCGCTTACTTCGCAGGAGAACAATTCACATGTTTATCGTACTTCTTAAATTTTCCGGCAACAAGGGCCAAGCCAGCCAATTCATGGAAGGCCACAAAAACTGGATCAAACGCGGTTTTGACGACGGCGTGTTTTTGCTGGTCGGCAGTCTTCATCCCAACCTGGGCGGTGGAATTGTGGCGCACAATACGGCGCTACCGGATCTTCAAAGCAGGGTGAATGACGATCCGTTTGTCGTGGAAAATGTGGTGAGCGCCGAAATAATTGAAATTACGCCGTCAAGAACCGATGAGCGGCTACAGTTTCTGTTCGACGGATCAGATCGATGAGCACGACGATTGCCGGTCCTGACGGCAAATCACGCTGCCGCTGGAGCGCCGCCGCACTGGAGTTTCTCGCCTATCACGACACCGAATGGGGCTTTCCGGTCAGCGACGACCATCGCTTATTCGAGAAACTGTGTCTGGAGGGTTTTCAATCCGGACTGAGCTGGCGCACCATCCTCGCCAAACGCGAGAACTTCCGCGCCGCCTTCCATGGTTTCGATTTTGACAGGATCGCGCGCTTCACCCAGCGCGGCCTCGATCGTCTGCTCAAAGACGAAGGGATCGTCCGCCACCGCGGCAAGATCGAGGCTGTCGTCAATAACGCTCGGCAGGCCCGGGAACTCGTCAAACGGGAAGGCTCGCTGGCAGCCTTCGTCTGGCGTTACGAACCAGACATGAAGCAACTTGCGGAACCGCAGACCGCCTCGACCTCGGCGGCATCGCTTGCTTTGTCGAAGGATCTGAAAAAGCTGGGCTGGAAATTCGTCGGACCCACCACGGTATATGCCTTCATGCAGGCCATGGGGCTGATCAACGATCATGTCGCGGACTGCGTGATCAGACGTAAAGTTGAGCGCGCCCGCAAGAGTTTCAAGCCACCGGGGCGCTGACGCTTTATCGCAAGCTCAAATCGCGATTATCGGAGTCGAGCCAATTTCGTCGGCGCCTGAACTCCTCGTCAATGCCACCCCAAGAGAATGAGGCTTAGCTAGACGTCCAGGTTGGCCACTTCCAGTGCGTGGGTCTGGATGAATTCGCGCCGGGGGTCGACCGCGTCGCCCATCAGGGTCGAGAAGATGTCCTCGCTCTCGTCCGCATGGGCGATTTTGACCTGGAGCAGCGTGCGCGCTTCGGGATCGAGCGTGGTTTCCCACAGCTGATTCGGGTTCATCTCGCCGAGGCCTTTGTAGCGCTGGATGCTCATGCCTTTGCGGCCGAGCTCCATGATCTTCTCGACCAGCTCGGTCGGGCCGGTGATAGTGGTTTCCTCGCCCTTGTGAATCAGCTTGGCGAAGCGCTGATAGACGTCCTGCAGCTCCTGCGCCATGGAATCGAGCTTCTGGGCTTCGACGCTCTTGATCAGCCGGGCGTCGATTTTCAACTGCTCGGGCACGCCGCGCAGCACACGGCGGAACGCCATGTCGCCCTTGGCGTCGATCTCGCCGGCCCAGGTGCGCTCATGGGGTTCGGTGATCGTCGCGTTGAGCCGCTTGGCGAGAACCCGGGCCGCTTCCGCCGCCTGGGCCTTGTCGCTGAACACCGTCTCGTTGAGCGCGCCCAGGATCGCCGCCTGCTCGACCAACACGCGGTTGCCGGCGCGGCGCGCCAGCGGACTGAGCAGAGAGCGCACCGTGCGCGCCCGCTCGACGATGGCGCGCAGGTCGTCACGCGCGCGCTGGCTGCCGTCGTGCATGACGAGCACCGTATCGTCCAACCCGGCGTCGATCAGATAGTCTTCCAGCGCGCGGTCATTCTTGAGATAGACCTCGGAATTGCCGCGCTTGGAGCGATAGAGCGGCGGCTGGGCGATGTAGAGATAGCCGCGCTCGATGATCTCGGGCATCTGGCGATAGAAGAAGGTCAGCAGCAGGGTGCGGATGTGGCTGCCGTCCACATCGGCGTCCGTCATGATGATGATCTTGTGATAGCGCGTCTTGTTGATGTCGAAATCTTCCTTGCCGATACCGGTGCCGAGCGCGGTGATCAGCGTGCCAATTTCCGCCGAGGACAGCATCTTGTCGAAGCGCGCGCGCTCCACATTGAGGATCTTGCCGCGCAACGGCAGGATGGCCTGGTTGGCGCGGTTGCGGCCCTGCTTGGCGGAGCCGCCGGCCGAATCGCCCTCGACGATGAAGATTTCCGATTTCGACGGGTCGCGTTCCTGGCAGTCGGCGAGCTTGCCGGGCAGCGAGGAGACGTCGAGCACGCCCTTGCGCCGGGTCAGCTCACGCGCCTTGCGCGCCGCCTCCCGCGCGGCCGCCGCTTCGACCGCCTTGCCGATGATCTTGCGTGCCTCCGATGGGTGTTCCTCGAGCCATTGGCTCAACCGGTCGCCGACCACGGTTTCGACCGCGGGGCGCACCTCGGACGACACCAGCTTTTCCTTCGTCTGGGACGAGAACTTGGGATCGGGCACCTTGACCGACAGCACGCAGGTCAGGCCCTCGCGCATATCGTCGCCGGTGAGCGCCAGCTTTTCCTTTTTGCCTACCCCCGATTCGGCCGCATAGGAATTGATCGCGCGGGTCAGCGCGGCGCGGAAGCCGGCCAGGTGCGTGCCGCCGTCCTTTTGCGGGATGTTGTTGGTGAAGCACAGCATCGTCTCGTGGTAGCTGTCGTTCCATTCCATCGCCACTTCCGAGGTGACGCCGTCTTTTTCGCCGATGGCGACGATCATCGGCTGATGCAAGGCGGTCTTCGAGCGGTCGAGATACTGAACGAAGGCTTCGAGACCGCCCTCGTAATACATCTCCACGGTCTTCGGCTCATCGACCGAGCGCGCGTCGGTCAGCGCCAGCTTGACGCCGGAATTGAGGAAGGCGAGTTCGCGCAGGCGATGCTCGAGCGTGGCGAAGTCGAACACCGTCTTCGTGAAGATGGTGGGCGATGGCAGGAAGCTGACCTCCGTGCCCGTGCGCAGCGTGCCGTTGTCGGTCGGCGCATCGCCGACGATCTTGAGCGGCGCGTCCGGCTCGCCCAGGTGGAAGCGCATGTAGTGTTCCTTGCCGCCGCGCCAGACGCGCAGGTCGAGCCATTCGGACAAGGCGTTCACCACCGACACGCCGACGCCATGCAGGCCGCCCGACACCTTGTAGCTGTTCTGGTCGAACTTACCGCCGGCATGGAGCTGGGTCATGATGACCTCGGCCGCCGATACGCCCTCTTCCTTGTGCATTTCGGTCGGAACGCCGCGGCCATTGTCGCGGATCGTCGCCGAGCCGTCCGGGTTGAGCGTGACATCGACGCGATCGCAGAATCCGGCGAGCGCTTCGTCGATGGCGTTGTCGACCACTTCGTAGATCATGTGATGCAGGCCGGAGCCGTCATCGGTATCGCCGATATACATGCCCGGGCGCTTGCGCACCGCGTCGAGGCCGCGCAAGACCTTGATCGATTCGGCGCCGTAATCATCGGCAGCCTCGGCTTTGGTTTTTCTCGGCTCTGTGCTCATGTCACTGTCTTTCACAAATCATCGTTCAATCGGAAGCGCGCCAAGCGCGGCTCATCGCATCGGTGGGGCCGCGAGGCGGGCTCATCTAAGTCTGCCGCGAAGCGGGCTCATCTAAGTCTGCCGCGAAGCGGGCTCATCTAAGTCTGCCGCGAAGCGGCAACGGTCGCCGCGGCAACGCGGAAGAATTGCGCCTGCTCGCCCATCGGCGCGAACAGAGCCGCATCGGTGCCCGTCAGCCACGCCTGCACGCCCAGCGCGTTGATCTCGGCGAACAGGGCGCGGCGATGGGCTTCGTCGAAATGAGCGGCGACCTCGTCCATCAGCAGGAGCGGCGCCGCGCCGCGCAGCCGCGCCTGCAGCCGCGCATTGGCCATGACGATGCCGACCACCAGCGCCTTCTGCTCGCCGGTCGAACACAGGTGCGCCGGCATGCGGCGCGCCGCGTGATGGACCACCAGGTCGCTGCGGTGCGGCCCGACGGCCGAGCCGCCGGTTTCCGCGTCGGTGCCGCGCGCGGCGGCAAGCGCCGCCATCAGGCGGTCCTCGCAGGCGAGCGCCGGCGCATCGGCGAGCCAATCCTCCGGCGTGCCCGCGACCGCGATCTCGGCGGTCGGGAAAGGCCCCAGGCCCTCCGACTCCGCGCCGTTGAGCTGCGCCACAACCTCGCGCCGGGCCGCGGCAATGGCCACGGCGCGCTCGGCCATGGTCTGCTCCAACGCCGAGAGCCACGCCGCATCGGCTCCGCCGTGACGCAACAGGCGCGCGCGTTCGCGCAGAGCCCGCTCGTAGGCCGAGATACGACCGGCATGGGCCGGATCGAGGCCGAACACCAGGCGATCGAGGAACCGCCGCCGCGCGCTCGCGCCCTCGACGAACAAACGGTCCATGGCCGGCGTCAGCCACAGCACGCCGATCACCTCCGACAGGCTGGACGGGCCTTTGCCCGGCTGGCCGTCGTAGCGCACGATACGCTTGTCGCGTCCGCCTTCGTCACCGTCGCTGCGCGCGCCGCGCGCATCGGGATCGGGACCGGTGCCGACCTGACGCTCGCCCTCGGGCGTTGTCAGGGTCGCCGCCACCGCCCAGGGGCCGCCGCCGATGCGATCGGCCTCGCCGAGCTTGGCGCCGCGCAAGCCGCGCCCCGGCGCCAGGTAGGACAGCGCCTCGAGCAGATTGGTCTTGCCCGCGCCATTGGGCCCGGTCAGCACGACGCTGCGCCCGTCCACCTCGAGCCGCAGACTGGCGTAACACCGATAATCGGTGAGCGACAGGCGGCGGACCGCGAAACGGGACGCCTGCGCCGGCGCGGCAATGGCATTGGCAAAGGGCTGGGACAGGCTCAGCGCTCGGTCCTCCCGTGGTTCAGCATCGCGCCTACGCGCGTGGGCTCAGCAATTCCGCGCCCACGGCGCGGGGGTTGGCAAAGCCGCGCTCGCGCGCGGCGGTTGTTGCAATATCAGGCCCTACACCCGCCTCAGACCCGCATCGGCATCAGGACGTAGAGCGCATTCGCATCGTCCACGTCGCGAACGATCGTGGGCGAGGCCGAGTCGGCCATGGAGAACTGGGCACTCTCGCCTTCGATCTGCTGGGTGATGTCCAGCAGATAGCGCGAGTTGAACCCGATCTCCAACGGCTCGGCATCGAAGCTGATCTCGATCTCCTCGGTGGCGCTGCCGTTGTCCAGACTGGTGGCGGACAGAGTGAGCGAGCCTTTGCCCACGGCGAGCTTCACGGCGCGGGACTTTTCCGTCGAAATGGTGGACACGCGGTCGACCGCCTCGGCGAACGGCTTGCAGGCGACTTCCATGAGCTTGTCGTTGTTCGCCGGAATGACGCGCTCGTAATCGGGGAAGGTGCCGTCGATCAGTTTCGACGTCAGGGTCACGTCGTCGAAGGCGAAGCGGATCTTGGTATCCGACAGGGCGACGTCCACCGTCGCTTCGCTTTCGTCGAGCAGCTTGCGCAGCTCGTTGACGGTCTTGCGCGGCACGATGATGCCAGGCATTTCGGCCGCGCCCTTGGGCATCGGCACCTGGAAGCGGGCCAGGCGATGGCCGTCGGTGGCGA
>CAZOBN010000060.1:0-18536 GCA_964577835.1 uncultured Rhizobiaceae bacterium | reverse complement strand
GGTGGCGCGCGGCGGCATCCGCTGGTCCGACCGGCGCGAGGATTTCCGCACCGAGATCCTCAGCCTGATGAAGGCGCAGATGGTCAAGAACGCCGTCATCGTGCCGGTCGGCGCCAAGGGCGGCTTCGTGCTGAAGCGCGCAACCGCAACGCGCGAGGCCCTGCAGGAAGAGGGCATCGCCTGCTACAAGACTCTGATCCGCGGCTTGCTCGATATCACCGACAATTACAAGGGCGATAGCGTCGTGCCGCCGCAGGACGTCATTCGCCACGATGACGACGATCCCTATCTCGTGGTCGCCGCCGACAAGGGCACCGCGACCTTCTCCGATATCGCCAACGGCATTGCGCGCGACTACGGCTTCTGGCTCGACGACGCCTTCGCGTCGGGCGGCTCGGCCGGCTACGACCACAAGAAGATGGGCATCACGGCGCGCGGCGCCTGGGAATCGGTCAAGCGCCACTTCCGCGAGCTCGGCCTCGATACCCAGTCCCAGGATTTCACCGTGGTCGGCGTCGGCGACATGTCGGGCGACGTGTTCGGCAATGGCATGCTGCTGTCGGAGCACATCAAGCTGGTGGCCGCCTTCAACCACCTGCATATCTTCGTCGACCCGAATCCCGATCCCACGGCGAGCCTGGCGGAGCGCCGCCGGCTGTTCGACCTGCCGCGCTCTTCCTGGTCCGACTACGATGCCAAGCTGATCTCCCAGGGCGGCGGCGTGTTCGACCGCAAGGCGAAGTCGGTCAAGCTGACGCCCGAGATTCAGGCCCTGCTCGAGATCAAGCAGGATGCGGTCACGCCGAACGACCTGATCCGCGCCATCCTGAAAGCTCAGGCCGACCTGCTGTTCTTCGGCGGCATCGGAACCTTCATCAAATCCACCGGCGAGAGTCACGCCGAGGCGGGCGACCGCAGCAACGATGCCTTGCGCATCAACGGCAACGAGGTACGCGCCCGGGTGGTCGGCGAAGGCGCCAATCTCGGCGTCACCCAGTTGGGTCGCATCGAATATGCGCGAACCGGCGGACGAACGTCCGCCGCAAATTTAGTCGGCGCCCCTTCGGGCGTCGGCGGACGAACGTCCGCCGCAAATCCAATCGACGCCCCTTCGGGCGTCGGCGGACCGGCGCAGGCCGGCGGCAAGATCAACACCGACGCGATCGACAATTCGGGCGGCGTGGATGCTTCGGATCATGAGGTCAATATCAAGATCCTGCTCGGCACGGTGATCGATTCGGGCGATCTCACCCTCAAGCAGCGCAACCAGTTGCTCGTCGTCATGACCGACGAACTCGCCGAGCTCATCCTGCGCGACAATTACCTGCAGACCCAGGCGATCAGCGTCATGGAATCCCATGGCGTCGAACAGCTCGACGCCCAGCTTCATTTCATCAAGACCCTGGAAAAAGCCGGCAAGCTCAACCGCGATGTGGAAAAGCTGCCGAGCGACGAGGCCATCGCGGCCCTGGCCGCCGCGGGCAAAGGTCTGACGCGGCCGGAACTCGCCGTGTTGCTCGCCTACGGCAAGCTGTCGCTCTATGAGGACCTGCTCGCCAGCGCTCTGCCGGACGAGGCCTTCCTGGTCGAGGATCTGTTCCGCTATTTCCCGACGCCGTTGCGCGAGAAATTCAAGGACGCCATCGCCAAGCATCGGCTGCGCCGCGAGATCATCGCCACGGCGGCGACCAACAGCATGGTCAATCGCGTCGGCCCGACCTTCGTCAACGACATGAACGAACGCACCGGCTGTCCGCCGGGCGACGTCGCCCATGCCTATACGGTGACGCGAGACGCCTTCGTGCTGCGCGACCTGTGGGCCGGCATCGAATCGCTCGACACCAAGGTGCCGGCACAGGTGCAGATCGCCATGATCCGCGAGACCGGCCGGCTGGTGACCCGCTGCACCCTGTGGTTCCTGCAGAACATGACTCACCCGATCGACGTCGGCGCCGCCATGGCCGGTTTCAAGCCGGGCATCGAGGCGCTGGCGGCGAAGCTCATGGATGTGCTTCCGGGCGAGGACCGCGACCGGCTGCTCGAGCGGGCCGCCGCCTTCACCAAGGACGGCGTGCCGAAGGATCTCGCCTTGGCCATCGCCAAGCTCGACTGGCTGGGGGCAGCCCCCGACATCATCCGCCTGGCCGACCGCGAGGTGAACAGGACCGCCCAGGTGGCCGAGCTCTATTACGGCCTCGGCGCCGCGCTGGACCTCAAATGGCTGCGCCAGGCCGCGCGCGGCATCCCGGCGGAAACCTCGTGGCAAAAGCAGGCGGTCTCCGCCATCGTCGAGGATCTCTATGCCTTCCAGGCGGAGGTGACGAGTCGCGTGCTGGCTTCGGGCCAGAGCGCCGATGCCTGGCTTCTCGCGCGCGGTTCGGCCGCTCAGCGCATCGTGCAACTGGTCAACGAGATGCAGGCGGCCGGCAGCGTCGATCTCGCCATGCTGGCTGTCGCCAATCGCCAACTGCGCGCTCTCATCGCCGGGTGATGACCGCCATTCCGCCCGCGACCGCCGATCGCCGGAAAGATAGCGCTGGTGCTGAACAGGCAGCCCAGCGCTTGCCGCGCCGCGCGCTGATCGCCTGGTGCCTGTACGACTGGGCGAATTCGGCGTTTCCCGCCGTCATTCTGACCTTCGTCTTCGCCGCCTATTTCGCCCAAGGGGTCGCCGAGAATCCGATTGTCGCCACCGGCCAGTGGGGCCTCGCCATCACCGTCTCGGGCTTGGCCATCGCCATCCTGTCGCCGGTGTTCGGGGCGGTCGCAGACCAGAACGGCCGGCGCAAGCCCTGGGTCTTCGTCTTCTCGCTGATCTGCATCGCGGCGACGTCCCTCCTGTGGTTCGTCAAGCCGGACCCGTCCTATGTATTGTTCGCGCTGGTCTGTCTCGCCATCGGCAACTTCGCCTTCGAATTCGCCATCGTGTTCTACAACGCCATGCTCAACGAGCTGGTGCCGCCCGACAGGCTTGGCCGCCTCTCCGGCTGGGGCTGGGGCGCCGGATACGCGGGCGGCTTGGTCTGCCTCGTCATCGTGCTGGTCGGTTTCGTCAGCGCCGATCCGCCATGGTTCGGCATCGGCAAGGAGGACGCCGCCCATGTGCGAATCGCCGGGCCGATCGCCGCCCTGTGGTTCGCCGTCTTCGCTTGGCCGCTGTTCGTCTTCACGCCCGACCAGCCGGGCCGCGGCGTTCCGGCCATGACCGCGATCCGCAAGGGGCTCGGCACCATCGCGGCCACCCTGCGCAACCTGCGCAGCTACCGCAACGTGGCGCGCTATCTGCTGGCCCACATGATCTACACCGACGGGCTCAACACGCTGTTCGCGTTCGGCGGCATCTACGCGGCGGGCGAATTCGGCATGACGGTGGAAGAGGTCATCTGGTTCGGCATCGCGCTTAATCTGACCGCGGGGCTCGGCGCCTTCGGCTTCGCCTGGATCGACGATTGGATCGGCGCCAAGCGCACCATCGCCATCGCGCTGGCCGGGCTGATCGCCACCGGCATCGCCATCCTGCTCACCCACGACAAGACGGCGTTCTGGGCGCTCGGCATGGCGCTCGGCATTTTCTTCGGGCCGGCCCAGGCGGCGAGCCGCTCGCTAATGGCGCGGCTGGCGCCGCCCGGCATGCAGGCGGAGATGTTCGGCCTGCATGCGCTGTCGGGCAAGGCGACGGCCTTCATCGGCCCGGCACTGTTCGGCTGGGCGACCGTCGCGTTCGGCACCCAGCGCGCCGGCATGGCCAGCGTGCTGCTGTTCCTGGCGCTCGGCGCCGTGCTGCTGTGGACGGTGCAGGAGCCGCGGCGCGCACGATCCGCCGCATAGCACGCCGTCCGGTCACGAGAGTTTGACCGCCGCGCGACGGTAGCGGTTGATTGGCGGTCCGCGCTCCGTCACCATGGGACAACAAGCCATAACGCAGTATCGAAATGTCCCAGCCCCCCGCCGGCCCGCCCTCCTCGTCACCTGACACACCAGCCGCCGGCGTACCCGGCCATCATCCCGCCGCCTCCCTGCCGACCCTGTTCTGGATTTTCTTCCAGATCGGCGCGCTCAGCTTCGGCGGCGGGCTCGCCGCCTGGGTCCACCGCGAGGTGGTGCTCAAGCGCGGCTGGATGTCGGAGACCGAATTCCTCACCGGCCTCGCGCTGTGCCAGGTGCTGCCCGGCGTCAATGTGGTCAATCTCGCGGTTCATATCGGCCAGCGCCTGCGCGGCGCGATCGGCGCGCTGACCTGCACGGTCGCCATCGTGTTCGTGCCGTTCTTCGCCGTGATCGGCCTCGCAACGGTCTACGACCAGATCAAGGATATCGACTGGATTCACGATTTTCTCGACGGCGTCGCGGTCTCGGCGGTCGGCCTGCTGGTCTCGGTGGCGCTGCGCTCGGTGCGCGGCACCTTCAGGAACATCGCGCCCTATATCGCCGCCATCGTGCTCATCGTCACGGTCGGTATCCTGCGTTGGCCGATGATCCCGGTGGTGCTGTGCGTGGCACCCTTGAGCGTGCTCGCCGCCTGGTTCACCCGCGCGCGTCCGGCGGGAGGCCGCTGATGCGCGACGGCGACAGCGTCCTCTGGCTGCTCATCGTCATCTTCGCGCCGCTGTCGCTCTTGTCGATCGGCGGCTGGGTCTCGGTGCTGGCGCCGGTCCATCACCAGACGGTCGAGGTCCACGGCTGGCTCACCCAGCGCGAATTCGTCGACGTGTTCGCCATCACCCGCGCGGCACCCGGCCCCGGCGCCATGATCGTCGCGCTGATCGGCTGGAAGGTGGCCGGCTGGGCGGGCGCCATCGTCGCCTGCCTCGCCATCTTCATTCCCTCGTCGCTGCTGGTCTATTTCGTCGGCCGGGTGTGGAACCGCTATCGCGGCACCACCTGGCATTCGGCGCTCGAGCTCGGCCTGGCGCCGGTCGGCGTCGGTTTGCTGATGGCCGGCTCGCTCTCCATCATGCATGCGACGGAAAGCGGCGGTACAGGCAATAGCATCACGCTGTGGGCGATCGCTGCTCTCGCCGCCGCCGTGCTCGCCTGGCGCACCTTCCACCCGCTGATCATCCTCGCCTGCGGCGGGTTGATCAGCGTCGCGGTCGGGCAATTGACCTAGGAGAATAGGACCGCAGAGAGGAAACCGCTCATGCTCAAGCGAAAAATATTTCGACTGGGGCCGGTTGTTTTGATTCCATTTCTCGCATTATGGGCCATTGTCAGTTTCAGATCGCACTCGGGCGAAGACCTAAGCTGGTACTACACTTATCCCGCATACGGGTTCGTTCTTCTTACGGCCGTGTGGCATGTGGCACTGATCGCCCGCGAGACGCCAAGGCTTTTCTATCTTATGTACGGCATTATTCACCTGCCGGTGTTTTCGATCTGGTCATTCATGGCGTTGGTCTATGCAACGCGATCTCCCTTGTGACCAGCCTCCATCTGAATTCGCTCCGCTCCAACAATCAGTGCCGGAAGTGCCGAACGCCCGTGAACACCATGGCGAGGCCGGCGTCGTCAGCGGCCTCGATCACCTCGTCGTCGCGGATCGAGCCGCCCGGCTGGATCACCGCCGTGGCGCCGGCTTCGGCCGCCGCCAGCAGCCCGTCGGCGAACGGGAAGAAGGCATCGGAGGCGACCACCGAGCCCTTGGCGCGGGTTTCGCTTTCGCCGGCGGCCTTGGCGGCTTCGAGCGCCTTCCAGGCGGCGATGCGCGAGGAATCGACGCGGCTCATTTGGCCGGCGCCGATGCCCACCGTCGCGCCATCCTTCACATAGACGATGGCGTTCGACTTGACGTGCTTGGCCACGGTGAAGGCGAACAGCATGTCGCGGATCTGCGCGTCGGTCGGCTGTTTTTTGGTGACGACTTTGAGGTCGGAGGCCTTGAGCCGGCCGGCATCGCGGGTCTGCAGAAGATAGCCGCCGGCGAGCGATTTCAGCACCATGCCGGGCGCTTCCGGATCGGGCAGCTTGCCGGTGGTCAGCACGCGCACGTTCTTCTTCGCCGCGAGAATCTCTCTGGCTTTGGCGTCGATGTCCGGTGCGATCACCACCTCGACGAACAGCTTGGCGATCTCGCCCGCCGTTTCCGCATCGAGCGTCTGGCTCGCGGCGATGATGCCGCCGAAGGCCGAGACCGGATCGCACGACAGCGCGCGCAGATAGGCCTCGCGCAGGGTCTTGCCGGTGGCGACGCCGCACGGGTTGGCATGCTTGATGATGGCGATCGCCGGGCCGTCGGCGAATTCGGCGGATAGCTCGAGCGCCGCGTCGGTGTCGTTCAGGTTGTTGTAGCTGAGCTCCTTGCCTTGAATCTGGGTCGCCTGGGCGAGGCCCCGGCGCGGATCGGCCGGATTGCTGTAGAACGCCGCCGACTGGTGCGGATTCTCGCCGTAGCGCAGGGCCTGCTTGAGCTCGCCCGCGAACACCGCGCGCTTCGGGAAGCTCTCGCCGACCTGGCCCGCGAACCAGGTCGAGATCGCCGCGTCGTAGGCGCCCGTGCGGGCGTAGGCCTGAGCCGCCAGCTTCTTGCGCAGGGCGAGCGAGGTCGCGCCCTTGTTCGCCGTCATCTCCGCCTGCACGGCGGCGTAGTCGGCCGGGTCGGTCAGCACCGCGACCCACGGATGATTCTTCGCCGCGGCGCGGATCAGCGCCGGGCCGCCGATGTCGATGTTCTCGACGCAGGTGTCGAAATCCGCGCCCTTGGCGACGGTCGCTTCGAACGGGTAGAGGTTGATGGCGATCAGGTCGATGGCGCCGATGTCGTGCGCTTTCATCGCCGCGGCGTCTTCCTTATTGTCGCGCCGCGCCAGGATGCCGCCGTGGATCGCCGGGTGCAGTGTCTTGACCCGCCCATCCATCATCTCGGGAAAGCCGGTGGCCTCCGACACGTCGGTGACCGCCAGCCCGGCGTCGCGCAGCGCCTTGGCGGTGCCGCCGGTCGACAGCAGCGCGACGCCCTGGCTGGCGAGGAACTTGGCGAATTCGACGAGGCCGGTCTTGTCGGAAACGGAAATCAGCGCGCGGCGAATGGGAACGAGATCGGCGGTCATCGAAAGCTCCGGACAGGCCAGATGGGCTCAGGCGAGGTTGACGAGACGGGCGGACGCCCGCTCAGGACGCGGCGGCGGAGATTGGCGGTTCCGCCGGACGGGCGCCAGAATATTCGGGGACGAGGCGGGCAATCAAGGCAAGGGTGGCGGCCGTGTCGCGCGCGCGGGCGGCGGCTTCGAGGTCGTCCAGGCCGCGCGCCAGGGTGGCGGCGTCGACCGTGCGCGGGGCGGCCAGTTGAATGCCGGCATAACGGGTCGGGGCCAGGATCTCGGCCGTGTGGAACAGCTCCTCGTTGAGCTTCTCGCCCGGACGCAGGCCGGTGAAGGTGATCCTGACGTCGACCTCGGGCCGCAGGCCGGCCAGCCGGATCATCTGGCGCGCCAGATCGGCGATGCGCACCGGCTCGCCCATGTCGAGCACGTAGATGCGCTCGCCCTGGCCCTCGGTCTCGAGGCCGAGCACGGTGGCCTCGAGCACCAGCTCGACCGCCTCGCGCACGGTCATGAAGTAGCGCTTCACCTCCGGATGGGTGACGGTCAGCGGGCCGCCCGCTGCAAGCTGGCGCTGGAACAGCGGCACCACCGAGCCGGTCGAGCCGAGCACGTTGCCGAAGCGTACCGTCACGTAGTGGGTGGTGCACTGCGCGTTGAGCAACTGACAGCAGCATTCGGCGAGCCGCTTGGTGGCGCCCATCACCGACGAGGGGTTGACCGCCTTGTCGGTCGAAATCAGCACCATGGCGCTGACGCCGGCGGCCTTGCACGCCTCCGCCACGTTGCGCGTGCCGACCACGTTGGTCAGCACGCCTTCCACCGGATGGGTTTCGACCACCGGCACATGCTTGAGCGCCGCGGCATGGAACACCAGCTCCGGCTGCTCCTCGGCGATCACCGCCATGATGCGGGCGCGCTCGCGCACGTCGGCCAGGATGGAGCGGCGCCACAGGTTGGGCTTGCGCTCGGAAATCTCCAGGTCGATGGAGTAGAGCGCGTATTCCGAATGGTCGAGCAAGGTGAGCTGGGCCGGGCCGTGATCGGCGATCTGGCGCACGAGTTCGCTGCCGATGGTGCCGCCGGCGCCGGTGACCAGCACCCGCTTGCCGACGATCATCTGACGCATCTGGTCGCGGTCGAGCACGGTCTGCGGCCGGCCGAGCAGATCCTCGATGGCGATCGGCCGCATCTCCAGCTTGACCGGCGCGCCGCTCCGCTCGGTGCGGAAATCGGTGATCTTGGGCAGCCGGGCGACGGTGAGGCCCAGCTTGTCCGCACCGTCCACCAGCTTGCGCAGGCGGGCGCCGCTGAGCGAATCCTCGGTGACGATGATGCGCTGGGGCGCATTGCCGGCATGGGCGAGCTTCTCCACCACGGCGGGCAGGCTGTCGAGGTCGCCCAGCACGGACAGCCCGTGAATCACGCGGCCGACGCGCGTGCCCTTGTCGTCGACCAGCCCGACCACACGGTAGGGCGCCTGCGGAACGTTGCTCATGGCGCGGATGAACAATTCCGCCCCATCGCCAGCGCCGACCAGAAGCACCGGCACCAGGCCATGGCCCGCGGCGGGCTGACGGCTGAATATGCCGCGAATCCCGCGATCCTTGAGGATGCGATAGGCCAGGCGCGAGCCGCCCATCAGCGCCACCAGGATGAACCAATTGATCATCAGGGCGGAGCGTGGCATCGCCTGCAGGCGGGTGATGAAGAACATGCAGAGCACGAAGATCAGAATCGTGAAGGCGGCTGCCCGCGCGATCTGCATCATTTCCTCGATCGAGGCGTAGCGCCAGACGCCGCGATAAAGGCGCGTCGCGATGAACACGCACACCGCCGCCGTGGTGAAGATGATCGTGCCGATCGTCACCAGGTCCGGCGAATAGTTGTAGAAGTCGACGCCAATGCGCAGCCGGAGCGCGATCAGGAACGAGATCGCCGCCATGATGCCGTCATGCGTCAGGACGATCGCCGCGCGGAACAACATGCGCGTCATCGGCTTCATGGGGCCAGCTACTCCATAGAACGGTTGGCTCGCGTGGAACGGGGCATATTCTTACACATCGCGTCCCGGTGCAATCGGCGCGCGGCCTCGTGGATCAGGAGCCGGCCTTTGACCGGAGAGCGTGTGCGGTCTCGGCGAGGGCTCGAGCGGCACGGACGGGGGGTACCCAGCCGAGCTTTTCGCGCAGCAGGGCATCGTCGACCATAAGCGAGCCGACCAGGCGATCGATCAAAGCGCCGCGGCCGGAAACGCGCCCAAGCATCGTCAGAAATGCCGGTGGAATCGGAAGAAGTCGGATCGGCCGGCCGAGCGCCCGGCGCAGATGGCGGACCAACTCTGCGGTGGACAGGTCGTCGCCGTCGCGCACCAGAAAAGTTCCGTTCGCCGCCGCCGGATGGCCCAGGCAGGTGATCATGGCATGGGTCAGATTGGCGCGCGCGATCAGGCTGCGCCGGTTGCCGAGGGCACCGAACGGCAAGGGCAGCGGTGTGTCGCAAAGGCGCAGCAGGCTCGCAAAATTGCCGCCGACGCCCGGGCCATAGACCAGCGGGCTGCGCAAAATCGTGAATTCCAGTGTCGAGTCCTGAGCGATATGGGCGAGTGCCTGCTCGGCCTGCCATTTCGTTCGCCCGTAGATGTCTTCCGGCGCGGGCGCGTCGCGCTCGGTGAAGGCGTCGCGCGCGGTGCGCTCGCCATTGACCTTGACGCTGCTCAGGAACAGCAGGCGCCGGACACCGGTGGATGCCGCAGCCCGAGCGAGCGCAACGGTGCCATCCAGATTGACGGCGCGATAGCGCGCGGCAGTGGCCGCGTCCTCCGCGATCGGCTGATGGGCGATGCCGGCCAGATGTGCGACGAGCTCGACCCCCTCGAGCGCCGCGCGCCAATCGGTCGCGCCGTCGATGTCGGCGGCTACGACGCGCACCGAACCGTTCCAGCGCGGCGCGCCCGCCGGATTGCGGACAACGGCGGTCGCGTCATGACCAGCCGCCAGCATCTCGCTCACCAGGGCGCGCCCGATGAAGCCGGCGGCGCCCGTGACGAGGACGCGGCTCATGGCGGACTCACGGCCGGGCGCGGCGCCACGCGCCGGAGAGATGCAACAACAGGAGCGCGACGACCGCCAGCGCCGCCGCGATGGCCGCGAGCTTCATCGCCGTAACCGCACGCTCCGCCGCAACCGCGAGTGCGATCAGCGCGATGTTGGCGATGGCGATGTCGCGCGAGATCGCCGCGTGATCGCGGCCCTGGGCGGCGGCCCGCTGGTAGAAGTGCTCGCGATGGGCCTGCCAGATCTTGGCGCCGCGCGCCGCGCGCCGCGCGAGCGTGATGGTCGCATCGGCGAGATAGTAGAGCGGCAGGATCAGGGCCGCGGCCCAATGGCCCGCGATGGCGGCCTGGAGCAGCAGCCAGCCGAGCGCGAAGCCGAGCGGCACGCTGCCGACATCGCCGAGAAACAGCCGAGCGGGATGCCAATTCCACAGCAGGAAGCCGAGCGCCGTGCCCGCGATCGCAAGCGCCAGCAGACTTTCCGTGCGCAAGGCCCCGGACCCGGCGGCGCCGCCGGTGACGGCGACCAGGAACAGGCCGAGACCGATGGCGATGGCCTCGACGCCCGAAATGCCGTCGATCCCGTCCATGAAGTTGAACAGGTTGATGAACCAGATCCACAGGACGCCGGCGGCGACGTGGTCGGCGAGCGGCGGGAGCAGCCCTTGGAAGACGAGAGCGTCGGCGGGCAATGCCGTGAGCACGATGGCGATGATGATGGCGTGGCAGACGACGCGCAGCGCGGCGGACAGATTGCGGAGATCGTCGATCCAGGATAGGCCGGCCAGCGCAACGATGCCGGAAAGGGTCAGCCAGAAACTCGCATCGGCCGTGGCTGTGTCGATGGCGATCAACAGCCAGCTCGGCAGGAGGACCGCGACGACGGCGATGCCGCCGCCACGTGGCGTCGGCCGCGCGTGACTCGACCGCTCGTTGGGGTGATCGAGAATCGCCCGCTGCCGCAGGATCTGCAGCACGGCGCGAGTCAACAGCGCCGTCGCGCCCGCGGTCCCGGCGAAGATGACCAGCGCCCAGGACCAGGCACCGCTCATGACGCGCGGCAGCTCTGCCGCCGGACCGGGCGCGAATCTAGCCGTGTGATCGAGAATGAGTCCGTCATCGGTCGCCGACCCGGCGCAGCGCCCATTTGATGGTGGCGCCCTCGGGCCCGATGTCGCCCGCGACCGTGATCTGCTCGCAGCGGCGCGGCTCACCGCGCTGACCGAGATAGACGCTTTCCTCCAGCGCGGGCGGCCGCGCCGCACCGGCCGAGCGGAAACGCCAGCCGCCGCCCGACAGGCGCAGCAGGATCGCCGCGCCGTCCTGCACCAGGGACGCCCGCACGGTCGGATGCAGGTGGAAGCGGATGGTGAAGGGCTTGCCGAGACTCTCCGGCCGGACTTGGGCGGCGCCCTCGGGCAGCGACAGGATATCCTCGCCGCGCAGATCGTCGCCGTTGGGCGAGAGGTACAAACGGCGGCGGTGAACCAGGCCGAACGGCTTGAGATAACCGTCATGGCTGCCTTCGAGCCACGCCGCGCCGTCGGCCTCGTCGCGCCGGCAGGCGACCCGCTCCGGCCGCCGCCCGATGATGCGGCCGAGCGGCCGCGCCGGGGCGCCGAACCAGCCGTCGTCGTCGAAAATGTCCGTCGAATTGGTGTCGGCGATGGTCAGGGTCGAATGGGCGAGGGTCGACTGCATGGCACGCCGCCAAGTCGGCGAGCCGCCGATGCTGGCGCCGCCGTTGACGATCAGCCGTTCCTTGCCGACGCTCATCTCGAAGCTCAGCGTGCCGGCGAAGCAATGGGCTTCGTAACCCGGTGCCGGCGGCGCCCCGACATCGACCAGCAGCAGCGTGCGGTTGGCGGCCACCCGCTCGAACGCGCTGTGCGGCGCCGAGGCGAGCGGCTTGCCCTTGGCGTCGGCCTGGGTGAGCACCAGGTCGACCAACCAGGATTCGCTCTCGATGCTGTCGTTGAACAGCGCCAAGGCGCCGTCGCCATGACGGAAGAACCGCAGCATCGGCGCCATCCGGTCGATGGCGGCCTGCAGCGCGTCGGGAATCTCCCATTGCGCGGCGGCCAGGGTGGCGCGCATGTCGACCAGGTCGCGCAGCACGGAAAGCTGCCGGCGCGGGCTGCGCTCCACATGGCCGCCGTCGCCCAGCACCTGGGCGCGCAACTCGCGCTCGAGCAAATGCGTCGCACGGGCCATCCGCTTGTCGCCGAGCGACAGGCAGGCGGCGGCGTAGATCAGCCCCTTGACAGCGCCGAGCAGGCGCGAGCCGGTGAGATCGCCGGGCGCGGCGCGTTGCAAATGGCGCGCCTGGCGGGCCAGGCTGTCGTGGAAACGCGCCGTGAAATCCGCATCGGCGCCGGTGAGCAGGAAATCGGCCATCGACATCCAACCGCACAGGCGCGTCGCCGTCACATCGGCGCGCCACGGCAGGGCGCTCCACTTGCCGTGCTGGGCGATCCAATCGGCGACCATCGCGCGCGCCCACAGGCGCGGCGGCTCGCCGCCGACGATCCGCATGTCCTTGAGCCAGGCGAAACTGTGTAAGGCGGCGCGCCAGGTCACATCGGTTCCGGCCGGCGCCCAGACGAAGGCCGGGCGCGGCGTCCCGGCCGCCGCCTCGCCGCCCCGCGCGCCCGCTTCGTCGGCGACGATGGCGACGGTGCGGCCGGCGAAGGTGAATTCGCCGCCGAGGATGGTGCGGCCGTGGTCGGCGTCGCCGGGCCATGGATCGGGCGGCACGGCGCGCAATGAATTCGGACTGCGGCCGGCCAACGTCGCGCCATATCCCGGCAGCGCGAAGACGATCGCGCGGGCGGCGCTGGCGACGCTGCGCAGCGTCAAGGGGAGCGGTCGCTGCAGGACAGCCAAGAATTTGGCGAGACGCTGATTGCCGGCGGGCGGCCCGTCATCCGAGATTTTGTCGCTGCGGGTTGCCGTGGTGCCGTCCGCCGCCATGCCGGGCGTGCCCTTGCGATCAACGACCGCCGCGCAGGCGGCGGATATTGTCGGCGTAAGCGTTGGCGCCGCCCTGGAAGGTGGCCGTGCCGGCGACCAGCACGTCGGCGCCGGCGGCGATCGCCTTGGCCGCGGTGTCGGCATTGATGCCGCCGTCCACTTCGAGGTCGATGGCCCGCCCGCTCGCGTCGATGCGCTTGCGCAACGCCTTGATCTTGTCGATCTGTGAGCCGATGAAGCTCTGGCCGCCGAAACCGGGATTGACCGCCATCACCAAGATGAGGTCGATGTCGCCCAGCACATAGTCGATGGCGTCCACCGGCGTCGCCGGATTGAGCGACACGCCGGCTTTCTTGCCGAGCGATTTGATGAGCTGCAGGGTGCGATGGAGATGCGGGCCGGCTTCCGGATGCACGGTGATGATGTCGGCGCCGGCGTCGGCGAACGGCGCCACGAACGGGTCCACCGGCGAGATCATCAGGTGGACGTCGAACGGCTTGTCGCTGTACGGGCGCAGCGCCTTGATCACCGATGGGCCGATGGTCAGGTTCGGCACGAAATGGCCGTCCATCACGTCGACATGGATGTAATCGGCGCCGGCGGCCGTGACGGCCTTCACCTCTTCGCCGAGACGGGCGAAATCGGCGGACAGAATCGAGGGCGCAATACGGGTCGGCTGCTGCACGAGCTTTTCGTATCAGCTAAAGGAAAGCGCCGCAAGGCGCGATCCGCCGCGCCGGTTCCGGCTGCGCATCATCTGTGGCGCACGAGTCGCGCCACATAGAAGCCGTCCATGCCGCCCGCCTGCGCCAAGTGGCTCGGCAGGGTACGCAGATCGCCCTCCGGCGTGATCAACGCCGGCAAGCCGGCGCAGTCTTCGGCGCGGATCGGCAGGCGCGCGATCGGCGCGCCGCTCGCGAGCAACGCCGCGATCCGCGCGGGTCCTTCCTCGGGCTCCAGGGAGCACACCGCGTAGACCAGGATGCCGCCGGGCTTCAGCATATGGACCGCATTGGCGAGCAGGCGATCCTGCAGGGCGGCGAGCTTGGGGGTGTCCGCTGCGCGCTTGGTCCAGGCGATGTCGGGATGGCGGCGGATGGTGCCGGTGGCGCTGCACGGCGCATCGAGCAGCACGCCATCGGCCGGTTCCGCTGGCCGCCATTCGGCGGCATCGGCGGCGATCGTCTCGGCGGCGAGGCGGAGGCGGGCGAGGTTCTCGTTCAGGCGGGCCAAGCGCGGCGGCGATTTCTCCACGGCGGTCACCGTGGCGCCCGCCGCGGCGAGCTGGGCGGTCTTGCCGCCGGGCGCCGCGCAGAGATCGAGCAGGCTGCGGCCCCGCACGTCGCCCAAAGCGGACATGAGCACGCCGGCCGGCAGGCGGGCGGCGGCATCCTGGATCCACCATTGGCCTTCCGCGAAGCCGGACAGGCCGGTGATCAGTCCGCCCGCTTCCGCGGGCCGGCGCAGGCTTCCGTTGGGCAAGACCGTGGCCGACAGCCGCTCGGCCCATTGCGCGCTGTCGAGATCCGGTTTCAGGCTGATGTCGAGCGGCGGCTCGGTCAGATGCTGGCCGGCGATGGCGCGGGCCGTGTCGTCACCGTAAGCCGCGCTCCACGATGCCCACAGCCACTTCGGGGTATTGAGCCGGGCGGCGTCCTGGGCATCGCGCAGGGCGGCGCCTTCGCGCGACAGGCGGCGCAGCACCGCGTTGATCAGCTTCTTGTGGGCGGTCAGCTTGGCCTGGCCGGCCAGGTCGACGGAGGCGCTGACCGCCGCATGGGGTGCGGTGCCGAGGAACAGCAACTGGGCGACGCCCAGCCGCAGGACGTGCTGGGCGCGCAACCCGGCGCGGGGCAGGGGTCGAGCCAGGCAATGGCGGATCGCATCGTCGATCTGGCCGAGCCGGCGCAGGGTGGTGGCGAGCAGCAGGCGGGCGAAGGCCCGGTCGCGCGCCTCCAGCTTGGCGAAACCGGGATGGGCCGCCAGGGTATCCTCCAGCGGCCGGCGCTGGTCGAGCACCGCCGCGAGCACGTCCAAGGCGACGGCGCGCGCCGAGAGGTCGCGGCCGGGCGGGCGCCGGGATGGGCCGCGGCCGGCGCGGGTCGTCGATGAATCGGTCATGGAGGGGAGGTGTATCCGAGGGGCGACGGGCTGTCACCCCTCGGCGGTGCGGTCAGGCGCGGCGGCGGCCCCACGGGCCGGCGACGGGCGCGGCGGTGACGCCGGCCATCTGGCGCAGGCGGGCGACGCGGTTTTCCACGTTCGGGTGGGTCGAGAACAGGTTGTCCATGCCCTGTCCGCTCAGCGGATTGATGATGAACATATGGGCCGTCGCCGGATTGCGCTCGGCGGTCGGGTTCGGGATCGCATGTGCGGCTTCATGGATGCGCTCGAGGGCCGAGGCGAGCCACAGCGGCCGGCCCGAGATTTTGGCACCCATGCGGTCGGCTTCATACTCGCGCGTGCGCGAAATGCCCATCTGCACCAACATGGCGGCGATCGGCGCCAGGATCATTACCAGCAGCGAGACCAGGAAATTGCCGCCGCCGTTGTTGTTGTCGCGGTTGCCGCCGAAGAAGAAGGCGAACTGCGACAGCATGCCGATGGCGCCGGCGATGGTCGCCGTGATCGTCATGATCAAGGTGTCGCGATTCTTGACGTGGGCCAATTCGTGGGCGAGCACGCCGGCCACTTCCTCGTGGCTGAGATTGCGCAGCAACCCGGTGGTGGCGGCGACCGCCGCGTTCTCCGGGTTACGGCCCGTCGCGAAGGCGTTGGGCTGATCGTTCTCGATGACATAGACCGCGGGCATCGGCAGGCTCGCCTTGGCGGCAAGCTGTTCGACGATGCCGTAGAGCTCGGGTGCGGTGGCGCGGTCGACCGGCTGCGCGCGATACATGCGCAGCACCACTTTGTCGGAATTCCAATAGGCGAACAGGTTCATGGCCGCCGCCATCAGGAAGGCGAGGACCATGCCGGTCTGGCCGCCGAGCAAGAAGCCCACGGCAACGAACAGGCCGGTGAGGCCGGCCATCAGAATAAACGTGCGGGTGTAACTCATCGTCCCTGTTTTCCCTTCGCCCGGAAGAACCATCATCGGCTTGGCATTCCGGTCCTAAACTATTTAGATTTATAAGCGTCTACTTCAAGATGGCGCACGCGCCCTCCGGGAATTTCCGAGCCAGATCATCATGGTCGAATACAAGGTCCACCAACCCGGCCGGCCGGCTGCGAAAGCCGGCAATAAAACCCCCGCGGCGCCGGCCAAGCCGGCCGCGAGGGCCACGTCGCCGGTCGCGGCCGAGCCCAAGCCGGCCCCCGCCGGGGAGCCGGCGCCGCAACCCGCGGCTCCGGCCCGCAAGCCCGAGATCGGCGGACCGAAAGGTCCGGAGCCGACGCGCTACGGCGATTGGGAAAAGGGTGGCCGGTGCATAGACTTCTGAGCCACTCGACATTCGAATCCCGGCGGCGCGGACGAGACCCAGCGTGAGCCAGCCAGACTCCGCAACGACCCATCGGCCGCAACCGCCGCGCAATGCAGCGCCGCGGTCGTCGCCACCAGGATTGCCTGCGGCGGTGCTCGTTTTTTTCTACCTCCTGATCGGCTCGCTGCCGCTGCTGCTGGCGGAGGAGCAGATCGGCGGGTTCTGGCGCAAGCTGTCGAGCGGCCTGGCCATGGTCGCCTTCGCGCTGCTCGCGGTGCAGTTCGTGCTGTCCGGCCGGTTGGCCGCGATCACCGGGCGCGTCGGCATCGACGCCATCATGCATGTCCACCAGATGGCGGCGAAGGTCATCACGGTTGCCCTGCTGGTGCATCCGGCTCTCTATGTCGTGCCGATGGTGGCCGAGGATCCCATCGCGGCGGTCGATCGGCTGGTGCGGATGTTCACCAACGGCGCGTTCGCCAGCGGTGTGCTGGCCTGGGTGCTCCTGCTCTGCCTCACTGTCACCGCCATGCTCCGCGACTGGCTGCCGGTGCCGTATGAAGCCTGGCGGATCAGTCACGGATTCGCCGCGTGCGCGCTCGCCGCCGCTGGGTTGCATCATGCGGTCAATGTCGGCATCTACAGCGACGACATCACCCTGGCGCAGTTGTGGATCGTCCTGGTCGCGCTCACCTTCGCCATCGTCGGCTATCTGTATCTGGTGAAGCCGTGGCAATTGGCCCAGCGGCCCTATTACGTGTCGCACGTGTTGCGGCTCGGCGAAGGGTTGTGGGGCGTCACCCTGTGGCCCGCGAAGCTGCAGCCGGTCGGCCTTTTCTCCCGCGGGCTGAAGCCGAAGGTGACTCAGGCGATGCCGTTCGAAGCCGGCCAGTTCGCCTGGGTGACGATCGGCACCTCGCCATTCGCGCTCGCCGATCACCCGCTCTCGATCGCCTCGGCGCCCGGCGACCGGCCACGCTTCAAGTTCGTCATCAAGGAAGTCGGCGATTTCAGCAAATCGCTCGGCCGGATTCCGGTCGGAACGCGCGCCTATCTCGACGGGCCCTATGGCAGGTTCACCGTGTCGGCGGCCGAGTCGGCCTTGCCGAAGGGGCAGCGCGCCGCCGGTCTCGCCTTCGTCGCCGGCGGCGTCGGTGTCGCGCCGATCCTCAGCTTGCTGCGCGACCGTCAGGCGGCGGGCGAAAAACGGCCGATGCGGCTGCTCTATGGCAACCGCGCGGCATCCCAGATCGTATACAGGGATGAGTTGGCGGCGATGGAGGCCGCCATGGACTTCCGCGTTCATCATGTGGTCAGCGAACCGCCCTACGAATGGTCTGGCGGCGTCGGCGTGATCGACGGCGCGGCTATCGATGGTTGGCTCGACTGGCCGGATCCTGCAAGCTGGGTCTATTTCGTCTGCGGTCCCAAACCCATGATGGACACGGTCGAGCGCTCGCTGATCGCGCGCGGCGTTCCGGCGGCACGCATCATCACCGAGCGGTTCAAATACGATTGAGGGCGTGGATCATGTTAACAAGATTGTCGTCGCTCACCCGTCACGAGCGTGTGCGTATCCTGCTCTGGGCCATGATGACCATTTTCGCCATCGAAGTTCTGGTCTTCGCGCTGAGTTGACGACCGCCGTCGTCTGAGGTCAGGGCCGCCGGTTCGGGCCGCGGTTCTTGAGCTGCCAGACGAACAGCCCGGCGACCGCGATCGGCATCAGCAGCAGGAATGCCTGGAATGGCATGTTCGGCCAATAGGCGTGGAGCTTGAACAGGACGATGAGGATCGCCAGAGAGGTGGCGTAAACGACCAGGGCGCCGAACACGCAATAGCCGACGGTCTTGCCGGCCTTGTGGAGAATCATGGCGACCGCCACCGAGGGCAGCAGCGTGGACAACAAGATAATCAGGATCTGCGGGGTCATCTGTCTCTGTTGCTGACTAGAGTTTCACGCGGTGGTCGACCAGATCCTGGACGACGGAAGGATCGCCAGAGAGGTGGCGTAAACGACCAGGGCGCCGAACACGCAATAGCCGA
>CAZOBN010000059.1:0-18925 GCA_964577835.1 uncultured Rhizobiaceae bacterium | reverse complement strand
GGTCCCGCTCGCCTCCTTGAAACCGCCGATGTCGTTTTCCGAGGTGCTGAGAATTTCGAACTTCCAGCCGTGCAGATCGGAATAGCGCTGATACATGCGGAACAGCTCGGCCGCGAACAGCGCCGCCTCGTCGCCGCCGGTGCCGGCGCGCACCTCGAGGATGGCGTTGCGCTCGTCCGCTTCGTCCTTCGGGATGAGCAGGATCTTGATCTCATGCTCGACCTTGGGCAGTTCCGCCCGCAAACCGGCGAGCTCGTCCTCGGCCAGCGCCTTCACGTCCGCGTCGCCCTGCGGATCGGCAGCCATGCCTTCGAGCCCGGCGATTTCCTGGCGCAGCCGGCGCAGCTTCTGGATCGCCGTGACCACCGGCGTCAGCTCGGCATATTCCTTGGACATGCGCGCGAACTCGCGGGCATCGACCTTGTTCTGCCCGGCCAGCGTAGCGCCCAGTTCGTCCTGGCGGGCGACCACGCGCTCGAGTTTTTCATCCAAATTCACGGCGTCTTCTCCTCAATCGCTCTTTCCGTGGTCGGCAGCACCGTCGCGCGCCGTCCCGTCATTCCCGTCAAGATCGAACAGTCTGGCGAGCAACTGCTCCAGCGCGGCGCGGTCGGCATCCTCCGCCGCCTGACGCAAGGCTTCCGTCGGGCGATGCAGCAACCGGTTGATCAGCAGCCGGGTTGCCTCCTCGGCCGATAGGCCGGGTTGCTCGGCCAGCAGCTTGATGCGCGCCGATTCGAACGTCGCACGCAGAGCCGCCAAGCTCGGCGCCACCTCGCGCGAGGCCGTGTCGCACCCATAGGCTGCCACTGCCTCCCGCAGGATCGCCCAACCCTTGTCCGCTTCCTGCCGACGCTGTTCGCGGCCTTCCTGGGCGATGCGCTCGAGATCGTCGAGATTATAGAGAAACGCCTCGTCCAATTCATTCACCGCCGGCGCGATATCGCCGGGCACCGCCGCGTCGATCAGAAACACCGGACGCTGGCGGCGACGCTTGAGCGTCGCGCGCATCAGCGGCGCGTCGATTACCACGGTGCCATGACCGAGCGCGGTCATCACGATATCGGCATCCGCCAGCGCCGTCGCCAGATCTTCGAACGGCACGATCTGGGCGCCGAGACGGCGCGCGGTCGCCTGAGCGCGTAGCGCCAGGCTGTCGGCGACGGCGAGCCGGCCGATGCCGGCCTCGCGCAACCGCGCCGCTAGCAGCTCGCCCATTTCGCCGGCCCCGATGAACAGCGCCGAGCAGCGCTCCAGCGCGCCATGGACCTCACGCGCGGTCTGCAGCGCAACGGTGGCCATGGAGATGGAGCGCCGTCCAACAGCCGTTTCGTTGCGCACCCGCTTGGCGGCGGCGAACGCCGCCTGCATCAGACGGTCGAGCGCGCCTTCGATGAGGCCCGCCTCGCCCGCCAGCCGGTAGGCCTCGCGCACCTGGCCCAGCACCTGCGGCTCCCCCACCACCACGCTGTCGAGCGAGGCGGCAATGGCGAACAGATGCTCGACCGCCGGCGCGCCCTGCAGCACCAGAAGATGCCCAGCCAGATCCTGCGCCTTGAAGCCGCCGATGCGCGCCAGCTCCGCCGCGCCGATGCGCACGGCGGCGGCGGCATCGCCGTGAAATCCGATGATCTCCGTGCGGTCGCAGGTCGAGAGCGCGATGGCCTGGGTCATGCCGGCCTGGCGCAGGCCGGTGAGAAATCCGGGCATGGCCTCTTCGCCGATATAGAGCCGGTCGCGCAGATCGGGCGGCGCCGTACGGTGATTGACGCCGACGGCGAAAGCGACCGGCGGCGGAGCCGGGGCGGAAGACTGGTCGATCGGCGGGGCGACCGCCATAACGCTATCGCGCGGGGGCGAGCCGGTCCTGCAGTTGAGGCAGGGGGATCGCCTCCTGCTCGCCCGAATCGAGGTCGCGCAAGGTCGCCGTGCCGCGCTGCAGTTCGTCCTCGCCGAGGATCACCGCGTAGCGCGCATTGAGCTTGTTGGCCCGCTTCATGCGTTTGCTGAGATTGCCGCTGTAGCCGAGATCGACCGTGCAGCCGGCGCGGCGCAGACCATGGGCCAGCGTCAGCGCCGCCGTCTCCGCGGCGCCGCCGATCGGCACGATGGCGATGGGGCGCGGCGCGGCCGGCGGTTCGCCGATCAGCATGGCCAGGCGCTCGATGCCCGCGGCCCAGCCGACGCCCGGCGTCTCCGGCCCGCCCATCATGCCGATCAGGCCGTCGTAGCGGCCGCCGGCGAGCACGGTGCCCTGGGCGCCGAGCGCGTCGGTGGTGAATTCGAACGCGGTATGGCAGTAGTAGTCGAGGCCGCGCACCAGGCGCGAATTGACCATGTGTTTGATGCCGAGCGCATCGAGCCCGGCGCGCACCTTGGCGAAGAACTCGCTCGCCGCGGGCGTCAGATAGTCGCCAAACGACGGCGCGCCGGCGACGATGCGCCTGTCGCCCTCGTCCTTCGAGTCGAGAATGCGCAGCGGATTGCGCTCGAGCCGGTTGCGGCTGTCCTCCGACAACTTGTCGAGATGGCCGCCGAAATACTTCACCAGCACGGCGCGATAGGCGTCGCGGCTTTCCTTGTCGCCCAGCGTATTGATCTCGAGCACGGTCATGGGGAGGATGCCGAGCGCGTCGAGTATCTGGGCGCCGATGGCGATGGTCTCGATGTCGCCGAGCGGGCCGGCGACGCCGAGCAGCTCCACGCCGATCTGGTGGAATTGGCGCTGGCGGCCCTTCTGCGGCCGCTCGTGGCGGAACATCGGGCCGCTGTAGAAGAACTTGAGCGGCAGATTCTGGGTGAGGCCCCCGGAAATCACCGCGCGCGCGATGCCGGCCGTGCCTTCCGGACGCAGCGTGATCTCGTCGCCCGAACGGTCGGCGAAAGTATACATCTCCTTGGTGACGATATCGGAGGTGTCGCCGAGCGTGCGCTTGAACACCTCGGTAAATTCGAAGATCGGCGTCGCCACTTCCTCGAAGCCGAAGCGGGACGCGATATCGCGCGCCGTCGTCACGATGTGGCGATGGCGGCGGGCATCTTCAGGCATCAGGTCATGCGTGCCGCGAACCGGCTGAAGCGAGGGCAAGGCGTGTCTCCAGCCGCTAGTGCTGAGTGGTGAAAAGGCGGGCGTCGCCCCGACCCGAGGGCGAAGCGACGCTGACGACGTCACCCCCGTCTTTCGACAGGGAGGGTACAAAGCCGAGGATGTCACCCCCACCCCGGTCCTCCCCCGTCGAGGGGGAGGGAGCAAGGAGAGGAAGAGGACTGGCGGCATTCTGGCTCTCCGCAAGTGAGCGACAGGGAGGCAGGCGATGAGCCTGACTGTTCCCTCCCCCCTTGCGGAGGAAGGTCAGGGTGGGCCGCCGGGCGTGAGGCCACCAAAAAGCGTCGTTCCCTCCCCCCTTGCGGAGGAGGGTCAGGGTGGGGGGGAAATGCATCATCGGCATGATCGAGGTCACGACGCGACGCGCGCGGACGATGCCGGAGCGGCCTGCGTCGTTTCGTCGGCTTTGGCGGCTTCGATGGCCGCGGCTTTCTTCTCGATCATCTCGACCAGATGGTCGACGATGTCCTGGTCCTTGATCTTGTGATCGGGCAAGCCATTCACATAGATCATATGGGTGTTGGAGCCGCCGCCGGTCAGGCCGATGTCGGTCTCGCGCGCCTCGCCCGGGCCGTTGACGACGCAGCCGATCACCGACACCGTCATTGGCGTGGTGATGTGCGCCAGGCGCTTCTCCAGGGTCTCGACGGTCTTGATGACCTCGAACTGCTGGCGCGCGCAGGACGGACAGGCGATCACGTTGACGCCGCGGTGGCGCAGGTTGAGCCCCTTGAGGATCTCGAAGCCGGCATAGATCTCTTCCACCGGGTCGGCGGAGAGCGAGACGCGGATGGTGTCGCCGATTCCGGCCCACAGCAGCATGCCCATGCCGATCGCCGATTTCACCGTGCCGGTGCGCAAGCCGCCGGCTTCCGTGATGCCGAGATGAAGCGGATAGTCGCAAGCCTCCGCCAGGCCCTGGTAGGCGGCGACGGCGAGAAACACGTCGGACGCCTTGACGCTGACCTTGAACTCGAAGAAATCGTTGTCCTCGAGAATCTTCATGTGGTTGAGCGCGCTCTCGATCATCGCCTCGGGGCACGGCTCGCCGTATTTCTCCAGCAGCTCGCGCTCGAGCGAGCCGGCATTGACGCCGATGCGCATCGAGCAGCCGTGGTCGCGCGCCGCCTTGACCACGTCGCGCACGCGGTCGGCGGAGCCGATGTTGCCCGGGTTGATGCGCAGGCAGGCGGCGCCCGATTCGGCGGCCTCGATGGCGCGCTTATAGTGGAAATGGATGTCGGCGACGATCGGCACCGTCACCTGACGGATGATGTCCTTGAGCGCCAGCGAGGATTCCTGATCGGGACACGAGACGCGCACGATATCGGCACCGGCCGCTTCGAGCTGCTCGATCTGCGCCACCGTGGCGGCCACGTCGGTGGTCAGGGTATTGGTCATCGACTGCACGGTGATCGGCGCATCGCCGCCCACAGCCACCTTGCCGACATGGATCTGGCGGCTCTTGCGGCGCGCGATATCGCGATAGGGGCGGACGCTCATGCAAACTTCCTTCGAGGCCGGTTCCACGCCCATGGCCGATGGAACCGAATGTTCCGCCGGGGACGGACGAAACCATTGTTGCGCGAGGTTATAGCGCATCGTGCCGTATCTCTAAAGTGTAGTCGTTAACCGCGCGGATCAAGGGCTTGCGGCCCCTGTGGAGGCTCAATTGGCGGTCGCAGGGCGACTTGAACCGGCGCCGGGTCGGCTCAATTGGCCGCCGTGCCCGCCTTCAGCCGGTCCGGTTCGAGCATGACGTTGCGCTTCACCGCGCCCATCGCACCGATGGCCGGGGCCGTCTCGCCATCGACCAGGATCTCGAGCGCGCCGGCATTGCCGGTCATCAGCTTGAGGCCGGGCTGATTGGGCACCCGGTAGCTGTCCCCCGGCCGCAGGGTTCGCGTCATCAGCAGGGTGTCGTCGGAGGCACGCACCTGAATCCAGCTTTCGCCGCCCGCCCGCAATGTAATGCGCGAACCGACATTGCCCTCGCCATAGACTCGCGGGCCTTCGACCGAGCCCGGAGTCGCAGCGGACCCGCCGCCGGATGCCGCGGCGCTGCCATCCGCGCGAACCGCGGAATCGGCCGCGCCGGCGACCGGCGGCACGGCCGGGATGCCGGGTAGCGGCCCTGGGGTGGCCTCAGGGCTGGCGGCGGGTGCCGGCAATCCGTCAGCCACGCCACCGCTGCCCAGCCGCTCGGGCGCGGCGGGAGCGCCGTCGACGGTGGAATCACCGGCAGCGGATTCGGTGGCATCGTTATCGGGCCCCGGCGGCGCGAGTTCGCCCTGGTCGGACGGCTGAGGCGATGCCTCCGGCCGGTCGGGCGAGGTCACCACGTTGCTGAACTGTTCGGGCACCGCAGGCACCAGGTCGGCGACGGTGAGGTCGCGCGTGCTGAGATAATACCAGCCGCCATAGGCCGCCACCGCCAGCAGCACGGCGAGCACCACCAGGCCGCCGCGCGGCACACGGCTCTCGGAAACCGGCTCCAGAAAGGCGAGATCGGCGGGCGGGGTGATGTCGGAGACCTCTTCCTTGAAGCGCTGGATGAGATCGTCCGCGTCGAGGCGCAGATAGCGGGCGTAGGAGCGCAGGAATCCGATGGCATAAGTCACGCCCGGCAGTACTGCGAAATTGCCGCTTTCGATCGCCTCGATATAGCTCTCGCGCAGGCGCAACTGATGCGCCACATCGGCGGTGCTTTCGCCCCGCGCCAGGCGGGCCGCGCGCAGGTCGGCGCCGATCGACTGCGGCGTCGCGCCCATCATCATGCGTTCGCTGAGGCCGCTGTCGGATCCCGACGCCGTAGCGAAGAGGCGGCTCTTCTTCCGACGCTGCTCGGCCACCAGACGCTCGGAACCCCTGGGGCCTCTAGTGCGATCGTTATCTGTCATGCCCGCCCCGGAACTGAGTCCTCTGGAAGCCTTCTAACACGCTTATTTTATTCCAATAATTCAATCATGGCGCAAGATATTCCCGTACATCTGCCGGGTCGCGGCGGTTGCGATCAAATCGCCACGTCGTGGTCGCGGGCGAAAGCGCGCAGTTTGTCGCGCAGACTGCTGTCGGCCAGGGTGAGCTGAGTTTCGAGATACTCCCCCAATGCCACAAGGTCGAGGCTGCGGATCATGGTCTTGACCGGACCGACCGACAGCGGCGACATGGACAGACTGCGGTAACCGAGCCCGATCAGCGCCATGGCTTCGAGTGGCCGGCCCGCCATTTCCCCGCAGAGCGACAGCGGCACCTGAGCGGACGCGCAGCGCGTCACCAGTTGGCCGAGCAAGATGAGCACCGCGGGGCACAGCACGTCGTAGCGCTCGGCGATGCGCGGATTGGCGCGGTCGGTCGCGAACAGAAACTGCATCAGGTCGTTGGAGCCGACCGAGAGAAAGTCGACGCTCTTCAGCAGCGCATCGAGTTGCCACAGCAGCGCCGGCACCTCGACCATGGTGCCGACCAGGACTTTTTCCGGCAACTTGCCGCCACGCTGATTCTCGCGCGACAGTTCCATGTCGAGGATACGCCGGGCGCGCACGAATTCGGCAACCTCGGCGACCATCGGAAACATCACGCGCAGCGGGCGCCCGTTGGCGGCGCGCACCAGCGCACGCACCTGCTGGCGCAGCATCGCCGGGCGGTCGAGCGAGATGCGGATGGCGCGCCAGCCCATGGCCGGGTTCTCGTCGTGCACATCGTCGAAATAGGGCAGCAGCTTGTCGCCGCCCACGTCGAGAGTGCGGAACACGATGGGACGGCCGGCGGCGCGCTCGAAAATGCGAGCGTAGAGCTCGGTCTGCGCCTCGACGTCGGGATATTCCGCCCGCACCATGAACGGGATTTCAGTGCGGTAAAGACCGATCCCGTCCGCTCCGGTGTCGTCGAGATGGGCCACGTCGATTTCGAGGCCGGCGTTGATGTTGAGCGACACCCGCGCGCCGTCGATGGTTATGGCCGGTTCGTCGCGCAGGGCGGCGTAGGACTGCAGGCGCTCGGCGCGAACCCGCATATTCTCGATGAAGGACTGCTGGATATCCTCGCTCGGCCGGATGTAAAGCGTGCCGGTATCGGCATCGACCATCACCGAATCGAGCGGCTCGACCCGGTGCAGCGCATCCTTCACCAGTCCGATCACCGGAATGTCGAGGGCGCGCGCCACGACGCAGACATGGGCGGTCGGCGATCCTTCCTCGAGCACCAGGGCACGCAGCTTCTTGACATCGTAGTCCAGCAGCTCGGCCGGGCCCATGTTGCGGGCGATCACCACCGCGTTGTCCGGTAACGGAGTTTCGGGCGGCTGATCCTTGTCGCCGGAGAGATAGAGAATGAGCCGCACGGCCAGGGCTTCGAGATCGTCGAGGCGCTCGCGCAGGTACGGATCGGTCACCTGGCTCATGCGGGCGCGCATCGCCTCGCGGGTCTGCTGCACCGCCGCCTCCGCGGTCAGGCCGGTGCGGATCGCGTCGGCGATGCGGTTGAGCCACCCCGAATCGGCGGCGATCATGCGGTAGGCCTCGAGCACTTCACGCTGCTCGTCCGACTGCGCGATCTTGGCCGAGGCGAGCAGCGAATCGAGCGCGGTATGCATGCTGTCGACCGCGGCGTTGAGCCTTTTCAGCTCGGCCTCCGGGTCCTCCGCGACGATCTGGCGGATGATGATATTGGGCTCGTGCAGCACCGCAAGTCCCATGGCGAAGCCGGGATTGAGCCGCACGCCTTCGAGCCGCATCGGCAGCAGCGCGTTGCCTTCCGACGGCGCGCGCTCCTCCGGACGGACCAAATCGCCGCTCGCCACCAGCTCGGCGAGCACCATGGCGACGATTTGCATCGCCTCCTGCTCTTCCTCGCTGTATTGGCGCTTGGTGCGATTCTGAATCACGAGCACGCCGACGACGCGGCCGCCGCGCAGAATCGGCACACCCATCAACGAGTGATAGATCTCCTCGCCGGTTTCCGGGCGATAGGCGAAATCGGGATGGGATTGCGCATCGGACAGGCTGAGCGGCCGGGCATGCGCCGCGATATTGCCGACGAGACCTTCGCCCATGCGCAGCCGGGTGCGGTGCACCGCGGTCGGGTTCAAGCCCTCGGTGGCGAACAGCTCGAGCATCTCGCCGGCGCGCCGCACGTAGATCGAGCATACTTCGGCGACCATGTCGGCGGCGATGATCTTGACCACATGATCGAGACGTTCCTGCGCCGACGCCGTATCGGCCATGACGTCGCGCAGCCGGCGCAGAAGCTGACGCGGCCCGCCGGGAGAGTGGGCGGGAACGGGCTGCATTACTCGGCCGCCTCGGTCGGCCGATGACGCGCCACCAAGGCCTCCACGGCCTGATCGACGAGTTCGCCGATGATCGCGGCGGTCGGCTGCTCACGGGTCACCATACCGACGCTCTGGCCCGCCATCAGAGAGCCGCTGTCCACGTCGCCGTCGACCACGGCGCGGCGCAGGGCGCCGGCCCAGAAGTGTTCGATTTTGATCTGGGCTTGCTTCTGATCGAGCTTGCCTTCGCGGTAGAGCGCGATCACCTCGCGCTGGGTTTCGGCGAAACGCTGAGTCGCCTTGTTGCCGATGGCGCGCACCGGGATGACCGGAAACAGCGGATCGAGCTGCACCGAAGGCACCGCGTCGCGGGCGTTCGCGCGGATGAACGCCTTCTTGAAATTCGCATGCGCAATCGATTCATGGGCGCAGACGAAACGGGTACCGAGTTGCACGCCGGCGGCACCCATTTCGAGATAGGCGAGAATCGCCTCGCCGCGGCCGATGCCGCCAGCGACGAACACCGGCACCTCGCGTAGGGCCGGCAGGATTTCCTGCGCCAGCACGCTGGTCGAGACCGGGCCGATATGGCCGCCCGCTTCCATGCCTTCGATGACGATGGCGTCGGCACCTTGGTTGACAAAGCGCTTGGCGATCACCAGGGCCGGTGCGAAGCAGACCACCTTGCGGCCGGCCCCCTTGAGCCGGGCGATGATCTGGGCGCCCGGCACGCCGCCGGCCAACACCACATGGGAGACCTTCTCGGCGATGCAGACCTCGACCAGATCGGCGAGCTGCGGATGCATGACGATGAGATTGACGCCGAACGGCTTGTCGGTGAGCGCGAACGTGCCGCGAATCTCCTCGGCCAGCTTGTCGGGCGGCATGGCGCCGCAGGCGAGCACGCCGAAGCCGCCGCCGTTGGAGATCGCCGACACCAGGTTGCGTTCCGAAACCCAGGTCATGGCGCCGCCCATGATCGCGGTCGGGGTACCGAGAAACTGAATTCCCCGTTGCCAGAGCTCATCGAGCCGGCGGCGAGCCTGGGCGGTATTCATGATACTAGGCTGCGTCGAGGTTATAGGCGGAATGCAGCGCGCGAAGTGCCAATTCGGTATACTCCTCGGCGATCAGCACGCTGACCTTGATTTCGGAGGTCGAGATCACCTGGATATTGATGCCCTTGTCGGCCAGCGTCTGGAACATCAGTTGCGCGACGCCCGGATGGCTGCGCATGCCGACGCCCACCACCGAGACCTTGACCACGCCCGCGTCGGGTTTGAGATCGGCATAGCCGAGCTCCGTGGCCTTGCCTTCGAGCACCTTCATGGCGCGCGGAAGATCGCCGCGCGCCACCGTGAAGGTCAGGTCGGTCGCCTTGCCGTCCTCCGACACGTTCTGCACGATCATGTCGACGTTGATGCCGGCCTCGGCGAGCGAGCCGAAAATGCTCGCGGCAACGCCCGGGCGGTCGGGCACCCGAACCAGGGTGACCTTGGCCTCGTCGCGCGAATAGGCGATGCCGCTGACTAATTCCTTTTCCACGATCTCATCCTCATCGACCACCAGAGTGCCGGGGGTATCGGTAAAGCTCGACAGCACCTGGAGGCGCACCCGCTGCTTCATCGCCAGCTCGACCGAACGAGTATGAAGCACCTTAGCGCCGAGCGATGCCATCTCCAGCATCTCTTCATAGGTGATTTTATCGAGCTTGCGCGCCTTGGCAACGATGCGGGGGTCGGTGGTATAGACCCCATCCACATCGGTATATATGTCGCAGCGGTCGGCCTCGAGCGCCGCCGCCAGGGCGACCGCCGAAATATCGGAGCCGCCGCGGCCCAGCGTGGTGATGCGGTTGTCGTCGCCGAGCCCCTGGAAGCCGGCTAGCACCGGCACCTCGCCGCGCGCCATACGCTTGCGCAGCTCCGTGGTCTCGATGGCCTCGATCCGGGCGCGGCCATGGATGCCGTCGGTCGCCACGGGCACCTGCCAGCCGAGCCAGGAACGGGCCGTGATGCCGAGTTCCTGCAGGGCCAAGGCGGTCAGGCCGCAGGTCACCTGCTCGCCGGCGGCGACCACCGTGTCATACTCCCGCGCGTCGTGCAGCGGAGAAATCTCGTTGACCCAGCCGACGAGCTGATTGGTCGCGCCCGCCATGGCGGAGACCACCACGGCCACTTCGTTGCCGAGGGCGATCTCGGCCTTGACCCGTTGCGCGACCGCCTTGATGCGTTCGACATCGGCGACCGACGTACCACCGAATTTTTGCACGATGCGTGCCATAGGCGGTTGACCTGAGTTGTGTTCGGAACCGTGGATGGTGCGCGCGACAAGCGGCCTCACCCCGAGGAGCCGCGTGGCTCCCCTTGCCGGCGCGGCGGCGCGTATACATACTCTAGGACGCGCGCGGGCCGCAAGAAGACCGCGCCACCACATTGGCCCGAAATGGGGCGACAATAAGACGCTGAACCGGGGATTCCCGCCGCGGGACGCCGTCCTCGCCGGCGCTCCCTTCCGATCCTGACCTGAGTACGAGACCGATGACGCTGCCCGGCGATATGACCGACCCCAGACCCACCCCCGGCAAGACTTCGGTCGATGACGCCGAGATCGCGCGCTTTTCCGCCATGGCGGCGGATTGGTGGAACCCGCGCGGCAAGTTCAAGCCGCTGCATCGCTTCAACCCGGTGCGTCTCGGCTATCTGCGCGACCGGCTGATCGGCCATTTCCGGCGTGACCCGAAGGCGTCCCAGCCGCTCGCCGGGCTCCGCGTCCTCGACATCGGCTGCGGCGGCGGGCTGCTGGCCGAGCCCCTGACCCGGCTCGGCGCCCACGTCACGGGCATCGACGCCAGCCGCACCACCGTGTCTGTCGCCCGTCTGCACGCGCAACAGATGGGCCTCGCCATCGACTATCGGGAAGCCACCGCCGAGGCGCTGGCCGCCGCTGGCGAGCAATTCGACGTGGTGCTCAACATGGAGGTGATCGAGCATGTCGCCGACCGCCCGGCCTTCCTGGCCTCGGCCGCGGGCATGGTCAGCCCGGGCGGCGTCATGGTGGTGGCAACGCTCAATCGCACCGCCAAATCCTACGCGCTCGCCATTGTCGGGGCCGAATACATCCTCGGCTGGCTGCCGCGCGGCACCCATGACTGGAACAAGTTCGTCAAACCCGACGAACTGACCGCGGAGCTCGCGGCGACCGGCCTCAACATCTACGAGGTGAGCGGCGTCACCTACAATCCGATCGCCGACCGCTGGAGTCTCGGCACCGATACCAGCGTCAACTACATGGTGCTGACGACCAAGGCTTGAGGCCAAGCGGTGCGCAGGCGCTCAGACTTGGATAATCGTTCGAATCTCGTTGTAATCGGCTTTGAGAACCCGGCCGGCTTTCTCGACGAGACCAACTTTCGCGAGCGCGGAGATATCCTCGTGAACCCGTTTATAATCCCGACCTAAATCGCGGGCCAAGGCGCTCACACTCGCCGCAGGATGTCTGCGTAGATGGCGCAAAAGCTCATGGCGCTTATCGGTCATGACTGACGAGAGCGCCGACCAGCTTATAAAGGTAATGTTGTCTTGAGGATCGACCTTTTCGCCGCGCCGAGCTCTATTCCAGGCGTCTGAGAACCGCTTCCCGGCATCCTTCAACGTGCCGCCAACGTAAACATTCTTCGTCATGCTCCACCTCTCAGATCTTCCACGTCACGGATAAAGTCGGCAACCAACTTTTCAACCGACTGAAATTTGTAAGCTCCCTCTCGGCCTTTGAAATGCCGGTGGTCGCCCTTTCCTCTTTCATTGTCGTATCCAACCACACGTTCGCCATCTACGATGTAGCTCAGCCTATATTTTAGGTCGTGCTCACTTGGCGAAAGCCGCGAGGGTAATTGCCAGATTGCCAGTTCGGCAAAAGAACCATCGTCGAAAACGATGCGTTCGCGATGGATGAGCTTGGCTTTCATCTATGACGTATGATGCCATAGACCGTTTATGGCGTCAAACGCCATAGAAAAATGATTCGCCAAGGCCAAGCTTGGTCATTAGCAGGCCGGCAAAAGATGGCCTCAGGCGAATGCGTATTTACGCACGCGGCTAGGCCATGACGGACTGAATGTGGGCTGTCAAAATGAGACCGCAGGGTTACCGACTGCTCAGCGCGCTCAGCCCTGCTGGAGCGCTGCCTTGCGGGCGCGCAGCTTGGCGCGCACCTGGCCGGTCAATTCAGAGTTGAAATCCATCGCCTGCCACTGGGTAACTTCCAAGGTGCGCTCGATCAGCGCGATATGCTGCTGGAAGCGGTGCTGGATCATCCATTCCTCTTCCGGCGCGACGATGAAGCCGACGTGCAGCTCCTGGCCGACCACATCGGCTTCGGGCTGGTGGGCGCTGAACACATTGGGCCGGTGGGTGAGAAGCGCCGGTTCGCCGCGGAACGGAATGGCGATGGTGACCGACTTCAGCATCATGTCGGGCGGATAGGCCTGGCCGCCCTCGCTCGGCAATCCCTCGCTCGGCAGGTTGGCCTCCGCCACCGTGAGCGCGCGCTCATCGACGAAATAGGCGTCTTCGGCGAGCAGGTGTGCCTCCGGCATGCGGAAGCGCGAGACCAGCATGGATTCGAGCGCGGCTTCGCTGCGGCTTGCGAAATCGGCAGGCCCGAGCGCGGCGACCGCGGCATCGACCTGACTCAGCCGGTCAGCGAGAAAATCTTTGAGATCGGGGCCGGAAAAAAGCTGCCCGCCGGCCAGGTACATCCCTGGGGCTCAGGCGTTCTCGCGCGGCAGACGCGGCAGCGGCTGGATTTCGATACCCTCGTCGCGCAGTTCTTTCGCTTCGTCGAAGGTGGTTTCGCCGTAAATGCTGCGCTTTTCGGCTTCGCCGTAATGCATCTTGCGCGCTTCCTCGGCGAAGTTTTCGCCGACATAGTCGCAGCTCTTTGCCACCTCATCGCGCAAGGCGCGCAAGGCGCGAGCGGCCTCCGCCGCGAGCGCGGCCGCCTTGGCGCTGGGCGCGTTAGCCGGGGCATGGAACACCTCTTCGCGCCGGCGTCGGTCGGCCGCCGACATCATATTGTGGACTGGCGGCCGCGGGGCAGTCGGTGCCGGCTCCGGCTCCGCGTCGTTCGAACCGACGCGCACGGATAAGCGCGGCGCCATCGGCGCCTTCGAGATGGCGCAGTCGGCGCAGACCGGGCAAACGATATCGTCGGCGTCCTTCTGCACTTCGAAAGCCGCGCTGTCGCGAAACCAGCCCTCGAAGACATGCCCCTGGGCGCAGGTAAGATCAAACACGATCATGAACAATCCAAGCCACTGACGGAGTTGCGGGTTAACAGAGCCACTATAAAGAATTTTTTTGTCATCCGATCAACGGTTCTCATGGAGTAAGTAATAACATATAGAATATGTATTTAAACGGTAATCTACATTACATTATTGATATTCCTCAAGGGCGACGTTAACGTGAGGCAAAAGGGAGAGACGAGGCATAAATTCTAGAAGGGACAATCCAAAAACCGCAGCGCAAGGAGACCGCCACCATGACTCTTCGATTGGGCGATACCGCCCCCGATTTCGAGGCCGACACCAGTCAGGGCCGCGTCAAATTCCACGATTGGGCAGGCGATTCCTGGGTCGTCCTGTTCTCTCACCCGAAGGATTTCACCCCGGTCTGCACCACCGAACTCGGTGCCGTCGCGCGCATGCAGCCGGACTTCGCGAAGCGCAATGCCAAGGTCATCGCCGTGTCGGTCGATCCGGTCGAGTCGCATAAGGGCTGGATCAAGGACATCGAGGAAACGCAAGGTGGTAAAGTCACCTACCCCATCATTGCCGACCCTGACCGCAAGGTCGCGAACCTCTACGGAATGATCCATCCGGCACATGACGAGGTCTATACGGTCCGTACCGTCTTCATCATCGATCCGAAGAAGAAGGTGCGCCTGATGATCACTTACCCGCAGACCACGGGGCGCAACTTCGACGTGATCCTGCGGGTGCTCGATTCCATCCAGCTCACGGAGAAGTTCCAGGTGGCGACTCCGGCCAACTGGAAACAGGGCCAGGATGTGATCATCGTCCCCGCGGTGTCCGATGCGGACGCGGAAAAGAAATTCCCCAAGGGCTTCAAGAAGTACAAGCCCTACCTGCGCACGACGCCGCAGCCGCCGCAGTAAGCGGCCATTCGGCCGGTTCACCGGACCGACGTGGAAGACCCTGGCCGGCTCATCGGCTGGCCGGGAACTCTCTCGAATGGGCCTTAGTCCTGGGGCGGCAGGATGGACCTGCCGTGAGCCAGCGACGGCACCATGCGCCGCACCTCGGCGACACGCGACGTATCGAGGCGCGCGAGCGTAATGCCCACGGCGTCGCCGCCGTCGGACAGAACCTCACCCCACGGACCGACGATCAGCGAATGGCCGTAGGTCTGGCGCCCTTCCGCATGGGTGCCGCACTGGGCCGGCGCGATCACGAAGCAGCCGGTTTCGATGGCGCGCGCGCGCAGCAGCACGTGCCAATGGGCCTGTCCGGTGGTGCGGGTGAAGGCCGAAGGAACCGTGATCATGTCGGCGCCGCTCTCGGCGAGGGCACGATAGAGCGCCGCGAAGCGCACGTCGTAACAGATGGTCATGCCGAGCTTACCCCACGGCATCGGCGCCGCCATGGCGCGGTCGCCCGGCGCGTAGGTCGCCGATTCGCGGTAGGTCTCGCCCGACGGCAGGGTGACGTCGAACATGTGGATCTTGTCATAGCTGGCGACGATATTGCCGACCGCGTCGAGCAGGAAGCTGCGGTTGGCGATCCTGCCGTCGCCCAGCTTCACGGCGAGGGAGCCGACGAGGATCCAGGCGCCAGTCTCGCGCGCCAAGTCCTGAAAGGCGCGCAGCGCGGTATGGGTCCCCTGGGGCTCCGCCTTTTCGAGCAGCTTGGCGCGGCGCGGCTCGAACAGCGCCACGTTTTCCGGCAGGGCGATGAGATCGGCGCCCTGACCGCGCGCTTCCCGCACCATGGCGGCTGCGGTCTCGAGATTGGGTCCCACCTCGGGCCCGGAATTCGTTTGGACGCAGGCGACGGTGAGGATGGGCATCGGGCTGTAGCCGGTCAGGTTGGGCCGATCAGGCCGGGTTGAGCAGCGCGTCGAGCTCGCCGGCGCGGTCGAGCGCTACCATTTCGTCGGAATCCCCGAGATAGCGACCATCGACGAAGATCTGCGGCACCGTGCGGCGGCCCTCCGCGCGCTTGATCATCTCGTCGCACGCGCCGGACGTGCTGGTCACGTCGATTTCGACGTAAACGATACCCTTGCGGTCCAGCAAAGCCTTGGCCCGGGCGCAATAGCCGCACCAGGGCGTGGTGTAGATCTCGATCTTCGCCATCTATACCTCAACGTTTTACAAAAAATTCGCGCCAATCGATACGCGATTGCCATCCGAGGCGCGCAAGCTCCGGCTCCGTCGATTCCGTCGCGGGGTAGCCGATACATAAATAGGCAATCAGCCGCCAGGTTTCAGGGAGTTCCAGAACGGTTTGAATGGGCGCCGGGTCGAGGATGGAGACCCAGCCCACGCCCAGACCCTTGGTGCGCGCCGCCAGCCACAGCAGCATGACCGCGCCGACCACGGAATATTCCAGGGTTTCCGGCATGGTCTGGCGCCCGAGGCCGTGGCCGTGCTCGGTCGTCGGATCGGCGAATACCGCGAGCTGCACCGGCGCATCGTCGAGCCCGGCGAGTTTCAGATTCGCATAGCCGCGCGCCTGATCGCCGCTGTAGCCGGCCAACGCGGCTTGGTTGCGGGCGGCGAAATTGTCGCGGATCGCGGCACGCCGCGCCGCATCCTCGACCAGCACGAAGCGCCAGGGCTGGGAATTGCCGACCGAGGGCGCGAGACAGGCGCTGGCGATGAGAAATTCGATGAGCTCGCCAGGAACCGGATCGCGCCGGAAGTGACGCACGTCGCGGCGCCACGCGATCAGCGCATCGAACGCGTCCTGAAATGTCTGGTCGAAGTGCGGCGGCTGCGCACCGATCCCGCTCATGGCTGCAGCGCGCTCACGGTTCCGGCCGCACCACCCGGGCGAGCGCCAGCACGTCGACGCTGGCCGCACCGGCACGGCGCAGCACACCGGCGCAGGCGCTTGCCGTGGCGCCGGTGGTGAGCACGTCATCGACCAGCACGACGCGCCGGCCGCGCACCAGCGCCAGACGCGCGCGGTTGACGGCGAACGCGCCGGCGACATTGCGCAGACGCTCGGATCGGCTCAAGCGCCCCTGGGAGGGCGTGCGCCGGCGGCGGATCAGGAGATCGGGGACGGCGGGCGCGCTGGCGAGCCTGGCCAGCGCATTGCCGAGCAGCGCCGCCTGGTTGTAGCGCCGCGCCATCAGCCGCGACCAATGCAGCGGCACCGGCGCGATCACGTCGGCCGTGGTCAGCAGGTCCGCCCCGGCGCGCGCCATCCAGCGCGCATAGGCTGGTGCGGCATGGGTGCGATCGGCATGCTTGAAGCCGAGCACCAGGCCGCGGCTGGCGTCGTCATAGATCAGCACGGCACGGGCACGGTCGAACGACGGCGGCTCGCGCAGGCAGGCGCCGCAGAGCAGGTCGACGGGTGGCGCGGCGAGACCCACCCCCTCGTCGGCAGTGGGATCGACCTCGAAGGGCCAGCCGCAGGTCCGGCACATCGGCTGGGCGATGAAGCGCAGCTTCGCCCAGCAGGCGGCGCACAGCGCGCCGGGCTCGCTGACCAGCTCGGCGCACGACAGGCATTGGGGCGGCAATAGGGCGTCGAGCGCCAGGCGCGCCGCCGGGCGCAGCCGGCTTCCCAAGGCTTGCATCAGTTCCATGACCCATCTCAGCCGCCGGCGAGGCGACTGTCAACGCGCGCCTGCGCGCCATGCTCAAATGTGCATGCATGACCGCCCGCCGGCGCGGCCTTCCGCCTCCGCGGCGGCCATGCCATAACCCTGCCCATGCCTCTCGCCACCCCGCCCGATGCCGACAACACTCTGCGGCCGTTCGACCGCTTCGCTGTGCGCGCTCATCGCGACCGGGCGGCGAACGGCCTGGCCAAGCACGATTTCCTGCTGCGCGAGGTCGGCCAGCGCCTGGCCGAGCGGCTCGACGACATCCGGCGCGCCTTTCCCCGCGTGCTCGACCTCGGCGGCCATCACGGCGCCATGGCCGACCTGCTGGGCGACAAGGCCGCGACCGAGCTTCTGGTGCAGACGGACGTCTCCCCCGCCATGACGGTGCGCGCCACGGCGCGGGCCGGCGGCCGCGCTCTCCACCTCACCGCCGACGAGGAAGCCCTGCCCTTCGCGCCGGGCAGTTTCGACCTGGCGCTCAGCAATCTCAGCCTGCATTGGGTGAACGATCTGCCGGGCGCGCTGCTGCAATTGCGCCATACGCTCCGGCCCGATGGCCTGCTGCTTGCCTCCATGCTCGGCGGCGAGACCCTGTTCGAGCTGCGCCAATGCCTGATGGAAGCCGAGCTCGCGGTCGAGGGCGGCATCTCGCCGCGCATCTCGCCGTTCGCCGAGGTGCGCGACATGGGCAATCTCTTGACCCGCGCCGGCTTCGCCCTGCCGGTGGCCGATGCCGACACCCTCACGGTGACTTATGACAACGCGCTGGCCCTGATGCGCGACCTGCGCGGCATGGGCGAAAGCAACGCGATCGCCGAGCGGCGCAAATCGCTCAGCCGGCGCGCCACCCTGCTCGAGGCCACCGCGCTCTACGACCGCAAGTTCGCCGATGCCGATGGGCGCATCGGCGCGACCTTCCAGGTGATTTACTTGAGCGGCTGGGCGCCCCATCCGAGCCAGCAGAAGCCGCTCAGGCCCGGCAGCGCCGCGCAGCGGCTGGCCGACGCGCTGGGCACTGACGAACGGCCGGCCGGCGACAAGGCGACGCCATAGCAATCGCTCAAGAGCGCCACTCCTGACACTCTTTCCAGAGTAGCCGTGACGGATTAAAATTTTCCCACTTTCACTTCCTGAGGGGGAATATCAGTGACCATCGACACCCGTTTTTTTCGCACCGCCGTCCTCTATGCGCTGCTCGGCATGGCCGGCGGCATTTACATGGCCGCGTCCCACGACCACAGTCTGATGCCAGCCCACGCCCATTGGCTGCTGTTGGGCTGGGTATCGATGTTTCTCTATGGCGTGTTCTACAAGCTGTTTCCGGCAGCGCAGGGCGCGCTTGCCGCGTGGCATTGGTGGATCGCCAATATCGGCCTCATCGTCATGGTCGCCGGCATTGTGCTGATTTACACCGGCACGCCGGCACGGGGCGAAATCCTGGCGAGCACCGGCGCCCTGATCAATATCAGCGGCATGGCGCTGTTCGCCTTCAACGTTTTCCGCGGCGCTCGGACCTGAGATGCGGCGCTAGAGCGTTTTCCGCCGAAGTGGAAACCGGTTCGGCGTAGAAAACGCGATTAAATCAAGACTCGAGAGCATGATCCGATTCCACTGAAACGGATCATGCTCTAGTGTAGCGATTCTAACGCTTGTTTTGCACGGGCGACCTTTTGAAAGATT
>CAZOBN010000058.1:0-18944 GCA_964577835.1 uncultured Rhizobiaceae bacterium | reverse complement strand
GTTGGCCCAGATCGCGCCGTTCTTTTCCTTGGCGTTCAGCTCGGCGGCCAGCCGGCCGGAATATTTCACGTAGTTGTTCGGATTGGAGTAGGGCACGGCCGGCACCTCGATGAGCTCGGCGCCGCACAGCCGCAGCATGTCCTTTTTTTCCTGACTCTGGGTGTCGGGAATGACGATCACCGAGCGATATCCCCGGGCGTTCCCGACCAGGGCGAGTCCGATGCCGGTGTTGCCGGCGGTGCCTTCGACGATGACGCCGCCGGGGCGCAACTCGCCGCGCTCTTCGGCGTCGCGGATGATGTAAAGCGCCGCGCGGTCCTTGACCGACCCGCCCGGGTTGAGAAACTCCGCCTTGCCGAGGATCTCGCAGCCGGTCTGCTCCGATGCCCTCTTCAGTCGGATCAGCGGTGTGTTGCCGATGCTGCCGATAAATCCGTCGCGAATGTCCATGAGCGTTCGTGGTCCGTTGTTGGATATTTGTTGCCCGAGACCGGGGAAGGTGGGTGTTCGAGCCAGACTAACGGTGAAATCGGCTTCTGATCAAGCCTAGGTCAGCGCCATTCCGCCCGAACTTTGCCACGGTTCAGCGCCAGCCATTGCAAGGCGATGATGAGGAGGGCGTTGTTCAACTTGCCGGACTCCAGCCAGGCCTGCGTTTCGGCGAAGGGCACCACCATGACCCGGATATCCTCGTTTTCGCCAGGATGACCGTGAATGCCGCCGGCGCCTTCCGAATCGACCCGGCCGCAAAACAGGGCGCAGGTCTCCGACGTGCCGCCTGGGCTCGTCAGGTAGCGGTAGATCGGCATGAGATCCTGGATCACCGTCGCGGCTTCTTCCCGCGCTTCGCGCTGTACCACGTCGGTCAGGCTCTCGCCCGGCTCGATGATGCCGGCGACCGGCTCGATCACCCAGGGATGCCAGCCGGCGGCCAGCGCGCCCGGCCTGAACTGCTCGATCAGCAGGACTTGGTCGCGAATCGGATCGTAAGGCAGCACGGCCGCCGCATGGCCGCGCTCGAACACCTCGCGCGCGATCTCGGCGCTCATGCCGCCGGCGAACAGCTTGTGGCGCAGACGATAGCGGTCGACCCGGAAATAGCCCTGGAACACCGTGCGCCGCTCGATGATTTCGACGCCGGGCACGGCGGGAATGTCTTGTTCGTTCATGACCCTAGGCATTCAGCTTGATAGAGGATGGCAGGTTCGCGTCCTTACGGGATTGGCCGAGCGTGCTCGCGCCGATCAGCCTCGCTGGCAATCCACTACACGGGGTTCGCCGGTTCGGCTTCCAGGATGCCGGCCGTCCGACCTAGGTTACGCATGACCCATGCCCACAGAAGAATACAGAATACTGCGCCCGCGATAATCGGGATTTGCAGGCCGATCCGTTCGGCGGCGACTCCCATGGCGAAGGCGCCGATCGACGGGCCGCCCCGGAAGATCAAGCCGTAAAGGCTCAGAACGCGACCGCGCATCGTGTTGTCCACAGCCGACTGGACCAGAGTCATCACACCGGCTGCCGAGGTCGACAGGCAGGCCCCGGTGACGAACAGGCACGCCATGGCGATCCAGAAGTGGCCGCTGAGCGAAAAGCCGGTCAGCATCACGGAGCCGATCAGAACGGCGTTCACCGAGAGCATCGTCAAGCCCCGCAGGTTTGGGCGCATGGCGAGGTAGAGGGCGCCTAGCAACGCGCCGAAGCCGACCATGGAAACCATCCATCCGAACGCCTCGGGCCCGCGGTTGAAGACCCGATCGGCGAATCCCGGCAGCAACTCGATAAACGGCCGTTGCCCCACCGACCCCACGACGAGCAGGAACATCAAAGGTCCGATGCCGGGATGCTTGATCGTGTAACGCAGGCCCTCCAGGGTGTCGGTGAGGATATGGCTGCCGCTGCGTTTCGGCACCTCGACATTGGTCAGCTTTATGCAATAGAGCGAGGCCGTAAAGACGGCAAAAAGCACAAGGTTGAGCAAAAACGAATAACCGACGCCAACCGTGGCGATGACGGTGCCGGCGATCGCCGGGCCGATGAAGCGCGAAATATTGTAGGTGATCGACGACAGCGCCACGGCCGGCGGCAAGCTGGCGCGGTCGACCAGATTGGGAATGATGGCCAGTCGCGCCGCCTGATTGAAGGCACCAAACAGGCCGTTGGCGAGCGCCAGCGGCAACAGCAGCCAAATATCGAGATAGCCGAGAAAATAGAGCGCCGTCAGCGCCAGCGGCTGCAGCATGGTCAGGGAGACCGTCTGCTGCATGAATTTGAGGCGGTCGCTACGATCGGCGTAGGCACCGGCGATCGGGCTGATCAACATCGTGGGCAACATGTCGACGGTGGCGATGATGCCGAGCCAAGCCGTGGAGCCGGTCAGTTCCCAGGTCAGCCAGCCCACACCGACGCGCTGAATCCACTCGCCGATCATCGCGGCGGTGTTGCTATAGGTGTAGATTGCGTAATTGCGTTGGCGCAACGAGCGGGAAATGCCGTCGAAGGAAACTTTACCAGCCATGCCTGTGACGCAGCAGCAGGAGCGCGACGAGAGAAACGGTCTGGTCGCTATCCATGCGGGTTGAAGGGGAATACTCGCGGCGGCCATTATCGCGCCAAGCTAGCCTCGGCGGCAAGCTTTGAGGTTTTTCCACGTTTCGATCGGGAGAGGACATGGTCCGCAGCAGCAAGTTCGAGTTCCCGAATAGCGCCGGCAGCGGCATGCTGGCCGGCCGGTTCGACGAGCCCGAGGGCGAGACCAGGGCCCATGCGCTCTTTGCTCATTGCTTCACCTGCTCGAAGGACGTGCTGGCGGCCAGTCGAATCGCCGGTGCCCTGACCGAGCGGGGAATCGCCGTCCTGCGCTTCGATTTCACCGGGCTTGGCGGCAGCGGCGGCGATTTCGCCAACACGAATTTCTCCTCCAACGTCGCGGACCTCGTCGCTGCGGCGGACTACCTGCGTCAGACACGCCGCGCGCCCGACATCCTGATCGGTCACTCGCTGGGCGGCGCGGCCGTGCTCGCCGCGGTCGGCGAAATCCCCGAGGCCAAGGCGGTCGCCACCATCGGCGCGCCGGCGGACCCCGAGCATGTGCGCCATCTGATCAAGAACGAGGCCGAGATCGCGGAGAAGGGCGAGGCGGTGGTCGAGCTCTCGGGCCGCCGCTTCACCATCCAGCGGCAATTCCTCGAGGATATCGCCCAGTATCCCTTGCGCGACAAGATCGCGACCATGGGCAAGGCGCTGCTGCTGTTCCATTCGCCGCGCGACGAAGTCGTGGATATCGAAAACGCCGGCAGGATCTTCGAGGCGGCCCGTCATCCGAAAGGCTTCATCGCGCTCGCCGACGCCGATCATCTGCTGACCCGGCGGCCCGACGCGGTCTATGTCGCCGATATCCTGTGCGCCTGGGCAAGCCGCTACCTCGGCGCAACCCGGGAAACGGCGTCGACGATGGTCCAGCCTCCGGCGCCCCACGGCGTCATGGTCGAGGAACTCGGCACCGGTCCTTACACCCAGCGGGTTACCGCGCGCTCCCATACCGTGCTGGGCGACGAGCCGGTGTCGCGCGGCGGGCAGGACAGGGGCATGTCGCCCCACGAGTTCATCCTGGCGGGATTGGGCACCTGCGCCGCGATCACCATGCGCATCTATGCCGAACGGAAGGGCTGGACACTCGGCAAGTTTTCCGTCGGCCTCGACCTGTCGCGCCGGCCGGCACCCGAAGGCTCCAGCGAAGGCAAGGTCGATATCATCGAAAAGGCGATTTCGGTCGAGGGCGAGACCACCGAGGAACAGCGGGAGAAACTGATCGAAATCGCCGATAAGTGCCCGATGCACCGGCTTTTGATGTCTCAGGGCAAGGTCATTGTCACGCGTTTCGGTGATTGACCCCAACCGCCGGGCGGGCGACGGCCTTTTTGCTTGGCGGTCTTCGACCGAGACGTTAAAAATCCAGCCAATCCAGTCAGCGCCGCAAACGGTGCGTTCAAGGGAGATCGACGCCGATGAGCAGACCCACAGCCGACAACCTCAAGGTCAACGTGCCCTACGACGACCTGCGCCAATGGATGGCCGAAGCCGACAAGCTGGGCGAGCTCAAGCGGGCCAACGGCTACAACTGGCAGGAACAAATCGGCATGGCGGCCGAATTGCTGCAACACCGCGAGGATGCGCCGGTCGCCCTGTTCGACGAAATCCCGGGCGCGCCCAAGGGCCATCGGGTGTTGACAAACTTCTTCGGCAAGACGCGCCAGAACATGACGCTCGGCTTCCCGACCCATCTCAACAAGGTCGAGCTCAGCGAAGCCTTCCTCAGGCATTTCCAGGATATCGTCCAGAAGCCGATTCCCCACGAGGTGGTGGAGACCGGCCCGATCATGGAGAACGTGATCGAGGGCGACGACGTCGACGTCACCAAGTTCCCGACGCCGATCTGGCACGACGGCGACAATGGCCGACGCTACATCGGTACCGGCAGCTTCAACGTCACGGTCGACCCGGAAGAGGGCTGGGTCAACTGCGGCACCTACCGCGTCATGATCCACGACGCGAAAAGGGTCGGCTTCTACATCTCGCCCGGCAAGCACGGCCGCATCCACCGCGACAAATACGAGTTCTACAAGAAGCCGATGCCGGTCTGTATCGTGATCGGCGGCGACCCGCTGACCTTCCTCATGGGCTGCACCGAGATCCCCTACGGCGTCTGCGAATTCGACGTCGCCGGCGCCTATCGCGGCCACCCGATGCAGGTGGTCAAGGGCAAGCACACCGGCCTGCCGTTCCCGGCCAATGCCGAGATCGTGATCGAAGGCTTCGTCGAGCCGGGCAACCGCGCCCCCGAGGGGCCGTTCGGCGAATGGACAGGCTATTACGCCTCCGACGTGCGGCCCGAGCCGGTGCTCGATATCAAGGCGATCTACCATCGCAACGACCCGATCATCCTCGGCTGTCCGCCGCAGCGTCCGCCCGAGGAGCAGGCGCGCTACCGCTCGGTCATGCGCTCGGCTCTGCTCAAGCAGGAGCTGCAGAAGACCGGTCTGCCCGATGTGACCGCCACCTGGTGCCACGAGGTCGGCGGCTCGCGCCAGCTCACCGCCGTGGCCATCAAGCAGCGCTACGCTGGCCACTCGCGCCAGGCCGGACACCTGGCGGCCATGTGCCGCTCCGTCGCCTATGCGGGCAAATACGTAGTCGTGGTGGATGACGACATCGACGTTTCGAACCTCGAGGATCTGATGTGGGCGGTGTGCACCCGCTCCGATCCGGTCACGTCGATCGACTTCATCAAGAACGCCTGGTCGACGCCGCTCGATCCGTGCATTCCACCAGACCGCAAGGAAAAGGGCGACTTCACCAACAGCCGCGCCATCATCGACGCCTGCCGGCCCTATCACTGGCGCGACAAATACCCGATCGTGAACATGCCCACGCCGGAGACGGCGAAGAAAGCGAAGGAATTGTTCTCCTGGCTGTTCGACTGACGGAACCACTCCGTACGGGATGTCGTTAAGGCCCAGGGTTGAAAGACTCTGGGCCTTTTCGATTCGAATTGACGACCATCATCGAATTATCGGCCGATGGTCATCATTCTGCCTTCTTTACCTGAGATTAAAGCTTTCATTCGATTGTTCGTTGTGACGGGAGGGTAATCAATGGCCGAAAATTCCCCGACCCCCTTCAGGGCTCCTGAACCACCCATCGCGGAAATGCTGGCAGATCCGCTTGTCCATCTCGTGATGAAGCGCGACGGCGTCAGCCGCGAGGAAATTCTGCGCGTGCTGCGCACGGTGAACTCGGTCCTCAATCCAGCCTCCGTGGACGGCCCGACCGCGTGACGGCCGGACCTGCGTTCCCGAGGGCTGAAACTCCGCCACCTTTTTCCTAGGGCTTCTTGACCTGCTCGACGTTGGCCGCACCGGCCAGGATCGCTTTGGTGCGCTCGATCACAGCGGGCGGAGTGTTGATCAGCTCGACGACCACCTTCTGCACCTCCTCGCCGCGGTCGGCGCTCAAGTCGCGCTGGGCTTTCTCGGATTCGGCCAGCAGGTCGGCATCCTTGAGCGCGGCGTCGAAAGCACGGCGCAGCGCATTCACCCGGCCGGACGGCACCTCCGGCGTGGTGGCCAGCGCGCGTGAAAAGGCCGTGTCGGCCGACATGAACCTGAGCACGGCACGATCGTCCTCATTCGTCGCCAGATCGGTCAGCAGGGGCACATCCGGCATGTCCGGATGCTTGGCCAGTCCGATCTGCACCAGCATGTAAATCTTCTTCTCCTTGATCCAGTCCGGCTTGGTGCTGACCCACGACGCCCAGGAGTTCGATCCGCGCCCACCGACCTCGCCGCGCTCCATGGCCAGATTGACGTCGTTGCCGCCGGGATAGCCGGCGATGACCTTGAACCTGGTGCCGAGCAGGACATTCATCACCATCGGGTAATAGACCGACGCGGTGGCGGTGCCCGGCGCACCCAAGATCACCTCCTTCCGGCGGGCGTCTTCCACGGTGCGCACGCCGGTGGTGTGCCAGGTCGCCACCGTGTTGGGCGAATTCGTCGTATTGCCGATCCAGTTGAACTTGGCCGTATCGAAGTTCGCGCTCTGCCCGCCGAGCACCTGATGCATCGGCATGTTCTGCATCACCATGTGAAGGGACGTGCCGTCCTTCGGCGCCACCGTGGCGAGCCAGTTGGCGGCCTGCAGGCCGACGCCGGCCGGCATGTTGCGCGGCACGATGGTCGGGTTGCCCGGAATGTATTTTCCCATGTAGCGGGCCAGCATGCGGCCGCGCAGGTCGTAGTCGCCGCCAGGGCTGGTGCCGATCACCAGGCTGATCTGCTTGCCGCGATAGAATTCCTCGACGCTCTGCGCCGTCGTCGGCGTGGCGAGCCCGGCGACCGCGGCAAGGGCTGGCGGGAAAAGGGCGACAAGACGCATGTGAAACCTCCCGTTTGGCTGCCGTCATTGTATGGCGGCGTTGTTTCATCACCGCTATGGCGGTTTGTTTCATCGCGAGGATCGGCTAGCCTGACCTGCCGAATGCAAGGGGTACATCTCACGATGTCGGACAGGATACTGGCAGGCCAAGTCGCGATTGTCACCGGCGGAGGGCGCGGCATCGGCCGCGCCATGGCCCTGGCCCTGGCGGAAGCGGGGGCCAAAGTGACCATCACCGCCGCCCGGCAGCCCGGCGAAACCGCCGCCGTCGCGGAAGAGATCGAAGCCTTGGCCGGGAAGGGGGCCGCGTTGCCGCTGCAGGCCGACGTGACGCGGCACGACGACTGCGACACCGTGGTGGCGCGCACCATGGAAGCCTTCGGCCGGCTCGACGTGCTGGTCAACAATGCGGGCCGTGGCCATCGCTTCGTCTACGAGGCCAATCGGCATCTGCCCGAATCCGAACGCCTGAAATTCTGGAACGTGCCGTCGGACGTCTGGCGCATGATCGTCAATGTCAACGTCAATGGCCCCTTCCTGATGGCCAAGGCGGCCGCGCCTCACCTGATCGCGCAAGCGCGCAACACAGGGCGGGCGCGCATCATCAACATCCTGGCGAGCTTCAACACCATGCAGAAGGGCGGCAACGCGCCCTACGGAGTCACCAAGACCGCGCTCGAATCGGCGACCCAGATCTGGTCGCGCGATCTCGCCGGTACGGGTGTCACCGTGAACGGGCTGCTGCCGGGCGGCGCCACGGCGACCGGCATGATCTATGAGACGAACAGTGAGCGTCCCGGACGTAGGCTGCTCGATCCCGCGATCATGGGATCGCCCGCGGTGTGGCTCGCGTCGGCGGCGTCCGACGGCGTCACCGGCCGGCGCATCGAAGCCAAGTCGTGGGATCCGTCGCTGAAACCCGACGAAGCCGGGCGGCACGCATTCGCGCCACCCGCGCTGCCGCCGATCGACTAACGTTCGGCGGGCTTGGTGATCTCGGCGATGAAGGCCGCCATTGCCGGCGTCTGATCGAGGGCGTCGCGAATCCGCGTCGCGACCTCCTCGCCATAGAGCGGCTCGACCGGCTTCTCGCCCTTGGCGGCCTGCCCCTGCAGCTCCGGATCCTCCATCGCCGCCTTGTAGGCGGACCGCAGCACCGCGAGCCGATCGGTCGGGATGTCCGGCGGGCCGGCGGTGAGGCGGCCGATCTCGGCCTGGGAATCGATCAGCGCGATGAGCGCTTTTGCCTCGGGCGTTTGCGCCAACTGGGATGCCTGCGGCAGGCCGGGTTGAGCCTTGCCGCCGCTCTGCAGCACGAAGCGGCCATAGCCGTTCTTGACGAACGGCTCATAGGTGGCCAGCCCGCCGAAATTGGCGTCTATTTCGCCGCGCCGCATCGCCATCTCCGTCTCGCCGCCGACATAGCCGGGAATGACATGGAAGTTCAGATTGAAGGCGCGCGCGATGATCATCGTCTCCGCGTAGGCGGCCGAGCCGACACCGCCGATCGACACCTTCACCGGCTTGTCCTTGGTGGCGGCCCGCACGTCGGCGAAGCTTTTGAACGGCGAGAGCATCGAGGTCACCATGACACGCTGTTCGGTCGAAGCCTTGCCGACCCATGACATGCGCGCGAGATCGAACTTCACGCCGCCGCCCTTGGCGATTTGGGAATAGAGCAACCCGGTATTGAAGGTGCCGATGGTCAGGCCGTCCGGCCGCGCGGCATAGATGTAGTTGGCGCCGACGATATGCCCGGCGCCTGGCATATTCTTGACGACCACGGTCGCGCCGGGAAGCCCCTTTTCCATATAGCGGGCAACGAGGCGGCCGTAGAAGTCGTAGCCGCCGCCGGGAGACGTGGCGACCACGTAGTTGACTGTCTTGCCTTTGTAAAAAGCGGCCCCGTCCTGCGCCGCGACCGGCAGCGCGACGACGCCCAGCATGACGGCCAACGCGCCGGCGCTCATCAATCGTGACATGCACATCTCCCTGTTGTCGGAGCCGTTCGATTGCTGTTCCGGTGTCGCCATCCCGGCCCGACGCGATGGCAACCTTCAAACGCTTGGCGGAAGCCGATCAAGGCCCCGGAAGCTGGCTATCGGGCAGTCGTCCACCCTCCGCATCGCCGCCGGGGGCCGCGAGCGATCCGTTGCCATAGATTTGCAACCCGAGGCCGTCGCTCGGCCGCTGCTGGATTTCGGTATTGCCCTGGCTGAGATCCAATTCGCTCGGAGCGTCCAGGGTCAGATCGGAAGCGGGCAGGAGAAGCGCTTCCGGCAGCGCTTGGTCGGCGCCGCCAAGGCCGATAAATGGCTGATTCTGCGCGAACAGACTGCTTGTGACGAGGATGGCGATCAAGCCCGCCAGCCCACTCCACTGTGCCGCAAGAATGCGCATGTCGTCCCCCTCAGGGCTTCACCGTGACCCAAGTTTAAAGCGCTGGCCCCGCGAGGCAAGTCACCCTGGCTGCCGTGCCCGAGCCCTCGGCCCCGCCGCAGACTGCGGCTTAATGCCGAGAGATTCGTCTCTTGGTTAATCCAATTTTAAGCAATCCGGAACGAAATTACTCAGGCTTTCAGTATGGTTAAGCGCCTTTGGTCGGCTCCGCAAATGTAAAAATGCGGCGTTCGGAGGGTGCCGGCGGCGGGAGATAAGCACGTCGGCGGGAAGGACGAGTGGATGCTGAGGCTGATGCCACCTGAGACTCCCGGCCGCGGTCTGGCCTTTTGGATCGTCGGATTCAGCGCGTTCGTCATTACCGCTATCATTGTCCATGCCGTCTGGTTCTACCAACGGCAGCGCGAGTTCGTGATCGAACGCGCCATGGCCGATGCGCAGAACCTGGCCAGCGCGCTGGAAGAGCATACTCGCGCGACGATCGAGTGGAGCGTTTTCTCGGTGGAGGCGCTCTCCTACGAGATCGAGCGCTTGTTGTTCAGGGAAGTCCCCGAGCCCGCGAAACTGCGCTTCGCCGTAGCGACAGCGACGCTCAATACGCCAGGCATGACCTCCTTCGTCTATGCGGACGCGCAAGGGACGGTGATCGACGGATCCGACGGCGTGTCGCTCAACATCGCCGGCGAACCCTATTTCGAGGCTGCTCGCGCCTCGAACGATCTCCGCATTCGCACGATCCGTCCCCCCTGGCCGGCGAATGCCGCCAAAGTGGTTATCGCGCTCATCCGCCCCATACACCGCGCCGCCGGGCGCTTTGCCGGTATCGTGATCGGAAGCGTCGATCCGAGCTATTTCCGGCAGATCCACACGCGGCTCGACCTCGGGAACAAAAGCACGGTCGCCGTTTTCTCGCGGGACGGCATCATGGTCGCGCGTTCACCCTATCGCGAGGAATTTATCGGCACGTCGTTTGCCGACGACAAGGTATTTCAGGAAATCGATCGGTCGCGTCTGTCCGGCGGTCACTACAACCCCCGCCATCGCGACGGCACGGCGCGATTCGTCGCCTACCGCACGATGCACGACCTGCCCTTCGTTGTGGCGGTCGGCCGCTCGGAGGAAGAGGTCTTGGCACCTTTGCACAAAAGCGGCCGGGTGGCGCTATTCTACGTCGCCGCGTTGATCGCGCTGATGGTCGTGTTTGCCGCTCTGATTCTCGCCTTTGCCCGCAAGCAGAACCGGGCTAACCGGAATCTCTTGGCCACCTTGGAGAATGTCAACCAGGGCGTCGTCGTCTTCGACAAAGACCTGCGGGTGGTGAATTGCAACCACCGCTCATTGGAAGAAATGTTCGAGTTTCCGCCTGGCTTCATCAGGCCGGGGGTCGGGTATGTGGACGTCCTCCGTTACCTTGCCGAACGAGGCGAGTATCCCGGCCGGACGACCGAAGAGGTGATCCGCAGCCGTATCGACAGCGCTGGCTTGAACCAGGAACAGCGGATCGTCCACCAGCGGCCGAACGGCAAGGTCATCATCATCTATCGCAAGCCCATGGCGGGCGGCGGCTTCATCACCACCTTTACCGACATCACCGAGGACATCCGCATCAAGGAGGAGGCGGAAGGCCAAGCAAAACTGCTCAAGCTGGTGCTCGACAGCATCAAACAAGGCATCCGCGTCTTCGACAAGGATCTGAAGCTGGTGCTGGCGAATCGCCGCGTCGTCGACGACTTCGGCTATCCGGAAGCGTTCGCCCGGGTCGGCGCCTCATACGAATCCACGGTGCGGCTCAGCGTCGAGGCAGGCGAGTACGGGAGCGGCGACGCCGAGGCAATGGTTCGCGAGCGCATCCAGCTCGGGAAAGCGGGGACCACCCGCGGCTCGATCCGCCGCACGCCGAACGGACGCTACGTGAAAAAGCACCGTGACCCGATCCCGGGCGGCGGCTTCGTTTCGACCTTCACGGACGTCACGGACCTCGCGCGCGCGGAGGAGGAACTCGCGCGAAAGTCAGCGCTGCTGCAATTGACCCAGGAACATATGGGCGACGGAATCAGCGTCTATGACGAGCACCTGCGGCTGATCAATTTCAACAAGCGATGGATCGAGATCTGGGGTGTGCCGCCTTCGCTCGCGCGCGTCGGCACTTCGTATCTCGATATCGTGAATCGAAGCATCTCCCTCGGCTATCATGGGCAGGTCGCCGACGCCGAAGACTTCATCGCCAAACGCATTGACGCTCTCTTGAGCGAGAAGTTCACTTCGACAGAGCTCCACCGGCCGGGCGGCAGCACGATCCTGATCCGACGCTACGCGGCGCCGAACGGCATCGTCGTCATCAATCATACCGATATTACCCGCCTCAAGCAGGCCGAGACCGAGGCAGGGCGCAAGTCATCGCTGCTCGAAGCTGTCCTCGACAATATGGCGCAGGGCATGCTGGTGTGCGACGCCAATATGCGCGTCATTGCCTTCAATGAAAAGTTCAGCGAGCTTCAGGGGTATCAGCCCGGCGATCTGCGGCTCGGCATGGCTTATGAGGACTTTCTGCGCCTCGCCTTTGCGCGCGACAATATCCAGACGGGCGACATCGAGGAGTTCATTGCGCAACGCGTGAAATCGGCGCACGCCCGCGAGCACTACCGCATGGAATACCAGGCCCACAATGGCCGTCATATTACCTTGCGCCGCACGCCGATGCCCGACGGCGGTTTCGTCATGACGATCGTCGACATCACCGACCGCAAGAAAGCTGAGATGGCCCTGCAGGCGAGCGAAGAGCGTTATCGCACACTCGTCATGACATCGGCGCAACTCATTTGGTCGACCGACGCCGAGGGCAACGTCATCGAACCTCAGCCGACATGGCAGGCCTTCACCGGCCAGTCGGACGACGACGTGATGGGATGGGGCTGGATCAGGGCGCTGCATCCCGACGACAACGCCTATGTGCGTCGCAATTGGCTCATGGCGCTCGAGAGTAAATCCCCGGCCAGTTTCGATTGCCGCCTGCGGCGCCACGACGGCATCCATCGCACGTTCAGCGTGCGGGCGGTCCCCGTCACCGATCAGGAAGGCACGCTGCGGGAGTGGGTCGGCATTTGCGAAGACATCACCGACCGCAAGCTGGTAGAGAGCGAAATCGCGGCCAAATCGGCCTTGTTCGAGGCAACCTTGCAGAATATGGCGCAGGGAGTGTCGGTTTACGACGATGAGCTGAAGCTCGTTGCCTACAACCAGCGCTTCATCGATTTCTTCGAGCTTCCGACAGGGCTGATCACGCTCGGCAGGTCGCTCGAAGAGGTCCTGCGGTTCCTGGCCCGGCGCGGCGATTTCGGAACAGATGCCGAGCAGCAGGTGCAAACTCGCATCGAGGCTGTGCGCAACAAGGAAAGCTATCGGCAGGAATTCGTCCAGGCGAATGGGCGCACGTTGTTCGTCAGCCACACCGCCATGCCGGGCGGCGGTTTCGTCAATACCTTCACGGATATCTCGGAACAGCGCCGCGCGGAACAGGCATTGCAGGAAAGCGAGGAGCGCCTGCGCGCCATTCTCGACAATATGGCCGACGCGATCATTACGACGGACAAGGCTGGCCTGATTCGGAGCTACAATTCGGCCGCCTCGCGCATTTTTGGCTATGCCGTCGATGAGGCGATCGGCATGGACATCCGCACCCTGATTCCGAATCCGGATTTCCGACCGCGCAACCAGACTAGCGGGACCTGCAACAGCGAAACCCTGGCGCAGCGCCGCGACGGCACGATGTTTCCCATCGATATCGCGGTGACCTCCGTGAACCTAACAGGGCGCCGGCTGCAAATTGCGATCGTGCGTGACATCGCCGAGCAGAAGGTTATTCAGGCGCACCTCCTTCAATCGTCGAAGCTGGCAACGCTCGGCGAGATGTCGGCCGCCATGGCCCATGAGATGAGCCAGCCATTGAGCACGGTTCTTCTGGCCGCGGGCAACGGGCTGGCCCGCATCGACCGCAAGGTCGCGACCGAGGACTACTTGCGCGAGATCCTGGAGCTGATCGCCGCGCAGGCGGAGCGGCTCGGCAAACTGATCGTCCATATGCGCGCGTTCAGTCGGGTCGATCCAGCGGAGTTCGAACCATTCGATCCGCGCGACTGCGTAACCGCTGCTGTCGAGTTCATGAGACATCAGGTAGCGCTCGGCAATATCGACCTGAAGGTATCTCTGCCGCGCGACTGCGGAGAAGTTCTGGGACAGTCATCACAGCTCGAGCAGGTCGTGATCAATCTGCTGCGCAACGCTCATGAGTCCGTCACCGCCCATCCGCGGACCGGGGAGGGGACATTCATCGGCACGATCGAGGTCTCCTTGCTCGCCGAAGAGGGCCTAGTGCGGATCAAGGTCGTGGACACCGGTGGCGGCATCGCACCAGAGGTCAAGGAGCGCATATTCGAGCCGTTTTTCACGACGAAATGCGTGGGCCAGGGCACAGGTCTCGGTCTGTCGGTGAGCCATGGCATCGTAGCCGCGATGAACGGAAAGATCGACGTGGCCACGAGGATGGAAGGCGCGGATTTCACGGTCATTCTGCCGCTTCACAAGGCAACGCGTAAGGCCCGCCAAAAAATACGCTCCACCGGGCATCGCTGAAGGGCCGGCGGCGATCGCCGCCGCCATTCGCGGACCGCCACGAATACCGCCCCTTCGGAAAGGCGGCGCATTGCGTGGCGGAACGCCATCGCGTCACCGCGTCTTGGCCGCGCGATGATCCGCGTGTCATCGCCTTGATCGGCGAGAATCCGGAGTCCCGCCGCTCAACAGCCCTCCTGTCACGGTTTCGTGTATATACTCATCGAACGAACCGTGGCCGGCGAGATGGCGCGGCGCGGCAAGGAACGGCGCTCGCTGACGGTTCCGGCCTGCGAGCCGCAGCGCCGTGTGGTGCTCGTTCGTTTGCTGTGCCCGGCAAAACGACCAATAAACATATACGGACGTATCGGCGCTCACACGCAGGCGTTGCTATTTCGCATTTGCGCACAATGTAGCGCGTGACGCCTTGTTGTTCACTGATTAAGCTACTCCGTGACAACGCCGCCCTTGTGTCTCTTTTTCGTATCCCCTGTCCCGCAAGCCAGAACGTGACCTTCTGGTGCCGGCACATTTCGCTGAAAAGGGCAGATCATGAACGCGACAGAGCGGCTCGAATCATTCGAGGATTACAAAAGCGCGTTTGAGGAGTTGACGGCCGCGAACGCCGCACTGCTTTACGCAAATTCCGATCTGCGTTCCGCGAATGAGAAATTGCAGGCGTCCCTCGAACAATTGAAGACTCAAGTCCAGGAGCGGGATTTCAATCGCGCCAATCTCGATAAAATGATCGAGGGCATCGAGGCGCCGATTATACTGCTCGATCGCAATCTCGCGGTTTGCGCCTATACGGCGGCGGCTTGCGACATCTTCGAGTTGAATCCCGCCGACCGCGGACGGCCGCTCACGGATGTGGGGCACCATCTCGCCGACCCGAATCTGGCAGCCGATCTGCGGGCCGTTTCGCGCACCGGAGAAGCCCGGACCAGGCGCGCCGACCTGACCAACGGTCGTTCGCACTATCTCTTGACGATGCGGCCGATCGCGAGCGGTGAGTCCGGTGTTCAGAGTGTCGTGCTGTTCTTCGCCGATATCACCGGCGTGGTGCGCGCCGACGAGCAGAAGGACGTTCTGATCGCCGAGCTCAATCACCGCGTCAAGAACATGCTGGCGGTCATCATCGCGATCGCGCGTCAGACCATTCGGCGCGCGCCGACGGTGCACGCGTTCTACGAGGCGTTTACGGCCCGGCTGCATGCCATGGCGCGTACCTATGAATTGCTCTCGCGGGAATCATGGTCGGAAATCAATCTTGCGACGCTGGTGCAACAGGAGCTCAATCCCTATGCGTCCGATGGCGCCGGGCGCACCTCGTTCGGCGGCCGGCATATCATGCTCAAGCCCAAGATGGCTCTTTCGTTCGGCCTGATCTTTCATGAACTGGCGACGAATGCCGCGAAATACGGCGCACTCTCCAATGCCGCCGGGACCGTGGCCGTGACTTGGAAACGGGAAGTGCGCCAGGCACAGAAGATTTATCTCGTCCTGAAATGGCTCGAGCGCCACGGACCATCGGTTGCCGCGCCGGAGAAGAGCGGATTCGGAATAGGCTTGGTCTGCAACGAAGCAAAATACAGTCTGCGCGGCAAGGCGACCATCAAGTTCGAGCCGGAAGGCTTGGCCGTGGAATTCGAGATTCCCTTGAGTGGCTGACGATGACACCTATTGCAGGCAGAGAGGCTCTGGTCGGACGGCGCGTTCTGGTGGCCGAGGACGAATGGGTCGTCGCGATGGAACTGGAGGATGAGCTGACCGAAATGGGATGCCGGGTGATCGGTCCGGTACCGTCGGTGAGCGAGGCTATGGATATCTTGGTGGACGAGCCGGTCGACGTCGCGCTCGTGGATATCGAGCTCGGCGACGAGACCGGGTATCGAATCGCCCATGCCTTGGAGGCGCGCAATGTCCCCGTGGTATTCCTGACCGGTTACAATACGATGGCGCTCGCACCCGAGTTTCGCCACCTCCGATGCCTGGAAAAGCCAGTCGGGGCGAGGAGATTGGCAGCCGCCTTGACCGCAGCGTTGGCGGACGCGAATGCCGGACCGGCGTCCGCCTCGGACGCCTAGTCTCGAGAGGTCGTTGTCTTACGGTCCAATTCGTCGAGCAACGCCACGAAACTTTCGGGCAGCGCCTCGCTCAGCGCCGAGTCATAGCGGCGACGCAGAACCTGACTGATCCAGGTCGAGTCGAGCCTGGTCAGGTTCTGCCGGCCGGCTCCGATCGGGTCGTTGTTCTGCTGGGGGGCCAGCTTCGCTTTATTCTCATCAAATTCATTCATTCACACAGTCCCTTTCGGGTAATAGTCTGGGCTTCGTTTCGGGTAATGGCGTCTCTCTCTATAACTGAAAGACTTGCAGGGAGTTCCATCGACGTCACATTAATCATGCATCGCTTTAACGAAGAAATTGCTTAAAAATTTAGCTATCGGCCTATCCTTCTGATGTATCTCTGAAAACTATCCAACGCGAGAGGCCACGATGATCCGCTCGGAAGTTATCGCCCCACACCTGCCGTTCTTGCGGCGTTATGCCCGCGCACTGACCGGGAACCAGGCGAGCGGCGACGCCTATGTGCGCGCCTGCCTGGAAACCCTCGTTGCCGATCCGACGACCATCCCGGACAACCTGGGTCCGCGCGTCGGCCTCTATAAGCTGTTCCATATGCTGTGGAGCAGCACAGGCCGCCGTCTCGAACTGGCTGGCGGCACCGAGTCGGGAGAGGTTATTGCCGCCCGCCTGCGACGACTGGGTTCGGAACAGCGGCAAACCCTGCTGCTGGTGGCCCTGGAGGGATTCTCGGTCGAAGAAGTTGCCAAGATCTTAAACAAGACGGAAGCCGAGCTTCAGGCCCTGCTCAAGGGGGCGATCGAGACAATGGCGGGGGCGGAGGCCACCGATGTTTTGGTCATCGAGGATGAATCGATCATCGCGCTGGATATTTGCAGCATCGTCGAGAGCCTCGGCCACCGTGTGATCAAGGTCGCCACCACACGCCAGCAGGCGGTCGAAGCGGCGCGCAAGCATCGTCCTGGCCTGGTGCTGGCCGACATCCAACTGGCGGACCACAGCTCGGGCATAGACGCGGTCAATGACATTCTCGAGGACAGCCGGGTGCCGGTGATCTTCATCACGGCCTATCCGGACCGTCTGCTGACCGGCGAGCGCCCGGAGCCCACCTTCCTGATCAGCAAGCCATTCTCTCAGGATGAAGTGAGGGCGACCGTGAGCCAGGCGCTCCTCATTTACGCGACAGAACAGGTCGTATGAGCGAAGCGGGGGGAGACACGCGGCGCGGAACGGCGGCACTAAGGCCTCCTTCGCCAAGACCGCTGCCCGGCGTCCGCGCAGGCCCTAGTTTTCAGGCTTGTCGACGGACGTCAATTGCAGCGGGCTGGATAGCACCAGCCGCACCAGATCGGTTTGCCTGTTCACCCCGGTCTTCGCGAAGATCGTCTGCAGATGCTTGCGCACCGTTGCCATGCTGACGCCGAACTGGGTGTGGGCGTCTTCCAGGGACAGGCCGTTGGCGAGCGCCTCCACAAGGCGAGTCTCGGCGCGTGTCAGTCCGTAGCATTGGACGAAGGGCTTGGTCAGCGATACACGCAGCCGCGATTCCGGATCGGACACGAATATCAATGCGTGCGGACCGGCGAACACCGTATTGGTCATCATCGCGGGCCCCGCCGGCACGATCCAGACAATCAGCGGTAGCTTGCCCGACGGACGTCCGAGATGAATGGAGCCACCCGCGCCCATCGAACGGCCCACGCTGGCCGAGAGTGCCTCGGCCATGAGGCTCTGCAGCAGCGCGCTCTCCTGACGCCGGCAGGCGGATAGGCCTTGGGGGCCGCTGCGCAGGCCATCGCCCGTGGCGACGATCGCCTCGGCAGTGCGGTTCATCACCACGGGCCGCATCTGGCCATCGAGGATAATGACGCCGGTCGGCAGCCGGTCGATGACTTCGACCAGAATCTGCTCGCGCCTCTGTAAGGTTTCCAGCCGGCGCTGGACGAGAAGGGCGCGCTGGAAATGCGGCAGCAGCGCCTTGAAGCGCTCGATGTCGGAGGGGGTGAACACGCCGGCGCGGGGCGAGCGCTGGATCACGACGGCCGACAGCACATCATTGGAATTCTCCAACGCCCCACCGATGTGATAGCGGAAATCGAACGGGCCGAGAAATTCCTGGTAGTAATCGCTGCGGTCCATCTCCTGCTCGGTGATGAACATGGGCTCGTGGATAATGGAGCCGGGGGCCATATTCCGGCCGACGGCAAACCGGAGATCCGTCTTGAGGTAACGCTCGGCGTAGAGCTGTCGCATTTCCGCACACAGCCCGGATTGAAAAACGAAACTGTTCTGGTTGGTGCGGAAATTCTTGTCGCTGATGACGGCGCCGTTGCCGCCGAAACTTTCCGCGAGGCGGGCGAGCGTGGCGGACCACTGAGCGGGATCGATCGCCGAATCGTAGATCTCGCCAATCAAGCGCTGAAGTTGATCGTAATCGGCCACGAACAAGTCCCAAAAAACCGCAACGACGCGCCGTGGAGAGGAATAAGTTACGCCGCAGTTACTGTCAACAAATCAAGTGTCCAGAACACTGGCGGAAAAATTTACAGTCATTTTGAGTAACGCTCGGCCGAATGCCGCATCTTACCTCGGTTCTTATCTATTCGGATGAGTCGGCAGTATTTTCATTCCATTCCCTCACCCAACAGAAAACAGCGAACGTCAGCCATTGGCATGACGTTTGCTGTGAGCCTCCGGTCTGCTGATGTCGTCGTCGGCATAGCAAGTTCTTGCAGGGGGAATTTCAATGAAATCGCCATCTCGAACGCTTTCGGCAATTTTACTCACGGTCTTGGTGGCGGCGCTCGCGACTGAATCCGCTAATGCCGCTGCCATCACCTTCAACAACGTCGGGCTCTTTCGCGATCAAAGATCGCCCAATTCCGTGAACATCGTGGTGGGCGATCGCATCCA
>CAZOBN010000057.1:0-19166 GCA_964577835.1 uncultured Rhizobiaceae bacterium | reverse complement strand
CGGGAAGCCGGCGCCGCCGCGCCCGCGCAGCCCGGACTGGGTGACGGCGGCGACGATGTCGGCCGGGGTCAGGCTCAGCGCGCGCGTCAGCCCGGCGAAGCCGCCGTGCAGCCTGTAATCCTCGACCGACAGAGGATCGACCACGCCGCAGCGCGCGAAGGTGATGCGCTGCTGCCGCTTCAGATAGTCGATCTCGTCCGTGACACCGAGCGCCAGCTTGTGCTTGCCGCCGGTATGGAAGCCCGCATCGAACAGGCTTGCGACATCGCCGGCCGACACCGGGCCATAGGCGACGCGGCCGCGTGCCGTCTGCACTTCGACCAGCGGCTCGAGCCACAGCAAACCGCGCGTGCCGTTGCGCACCATGCGAACGGAAACGTTGCGCTTCGCCGCTTCGGCGACGATCGCCTTGGCGACCGAGTCCGCGCCGACCGATAAGGCGGCGGCGTCGCATGGTACGAAAATCGTGACCGCGTCCGCCATGGCTAACTCAAATCTTTCATTAGCGCGTCGAAGCGCTGCGCATCGACCCGGCCATGCAATTCGCCGTCGATCATGACCGCCGGCCCCAGCGCGCAATTGCCGAGGCAGTAGACCGCTTCGAGGGTCGCCTTGCCGTCGCGGCAAGTCTCGCCGAAGCCCACGCCGAGCGCTGTTTCGGCATGTTTGGCCAAGGTTTCGCAGCCGACCGACTGACAGGCTTCGGCGCGACACACGCGCACGATGTGACGCCCCGGCGGCTCGCGATGGAAGTCGTGATAGAAGCTGATCACGCCATGCACTTCGGCGCGCGACAGGTTGAGCGCGGTGGCAAGCAGTTGCGTCGCGCCCTCCGGCACATAGCCGAGTTGCGCTTGCATCTCGTGGAGAATTTCGATCAATGCAGCCGGACGATTGCCATGACCGGCACAAACGGTCACGACCGTTTCGCCCAGACTCGACTCGTCGATGGCGCTATTCCCTGACATGCGAAGCCTATTTACGGTCCCGCGTTGTGCGGAACGACCGCCACCCGGGAATGTTTTTTTGGTTTCCTTTGTCCCTTGTTTCAACCATCGCGCCCACACTGTCAATGGCCTGGCCGATGGCAAGAGCGGTCAGAGGAGTTGCCCGCCTCACCCTTTCGGATATGCTGTCGCCCGCATAAAAGCTCGGTCCCTACCGGGATCCGATCGGCACCCACAAGGGGAGAATCATGAAATTAGCGAGTTACGTGAGCGGCCGCTGGGTCGAAGGACGCGATGACGGCGTGGCGCTCGTCGACCCGGTGACGGGAGACGAACTGGCGCGCGCCTCGACCACCGGCGTCGATATCGGCGCGGCCCTTCAATATGCCCGCGAAACAGGCGGTCCGGCGCTGCGCGCCCTGACCTTCGCCGAACGCGCCGGCCTGCTCAAGGCCATCGCCGATGCGCTGACGGCGAAGCGCGACAGCTATTTCGCCATCGCACAGGCCAATTCAGGCAACACCAAAACCGACGCGGCGATCGACATCGACGGCGGCATCGGCACGCTCAAGTATTTCGCCCGAATCGGCGACGGACTCGGCGCCAAGCGCGTCTTGCGCGACGGAAAGTTCGAGCGCCTGGCGCGCGAGGAAGCGTTCCAGGCCATGCATCTGTCGGTGCCGATCCGCGGCGTCGGCATCCATATCAACGCCTTCAACTTCCCGTCCTGGGGCCTGTGGGAAAAGGCCGCCGTGGCGCTGCTGTCCGGCGTTCCCGTGTTCGCCAAGCCGGCGACCGCGACCGCATTGCTGTCCTACCAGATGGTCAAGGACGTGATCGACGCGGGCGTGCTGCCGGCCGGTGCCTTGTCTCTCGTCGTCGGCGGCGCGCGCGAACTGACCGATTTCGTCACCGGCCAGGATGCCATCGCCTTCACCGGCTCGGCCGATACCGCCGCCGGCCTGCGCAAGCATCCGAAAGTCGTCGAATCCTCGGTGCGCATCAATATCGAGGCGGACAGCTTGAACACCAGCGTGCTGGGCCCCGACGCCAAGCCGGGCACGCCGGAATTCGACCTGTTCGTGCGCGAAGTGGCGCGCGAGATGACCATCAAGGCCGGCCAGAAATGCACCGCGATCCGCCGCGCCTTCGTGCCCAAGGCGCTGATCGACGACGTCACTGGCGCGCTCGAGGCGGCGCTGTCCAAGATCGTCGTCGGCAATCCGCGCAACGAGTCGGTGACCATGGGTCCGGTGGTCAGCAAGTCGCAGCAGAAGGCGGTGCAAGACGCGATCGCCAAGCTCCGGAGCGAGAGCAAGATCGTGCTCGGCGACGGGCCGGTGAAACCGCTCGATGCGGATCCCGGCAAATCGGCCTTCGTCGCGCCCACGCTGCTGCGTAACGATTCGCCGACAAGCGGCAAAGCCGTGCATGACGTCGAGGCCTTCGGTCCGGTCGCCACGGTGATGCCTTATGACAACCCCGAGCAGGCCTTCGCCCTGGCCGGGCGCGGCGGCGGCTCGCTCGTCGCCTCGGTGTTTACGGGCGACGCGGGTTTCGCATCCCAAGCGGTGCTCGGCATTGGGCCCTACCACGGCCGCGTGCTGGTGGTCGACAACAGCGTCGGCAAGGCGCAAACTGGCCATGGCATCGTGATGCCGATGTGCCTGCATGGCGGCCCGGGGCGGGCGGGTGGCGGCGCCGAATTGGGCGGCCTCCGCGGCCTGAATTTCTATCATCAGCGCCTCGCGGTGCAGGGCCGGATCGACTGGCTGCAACCACTGGCCGATTCGGCCGCCGAGGGATAGGACCGGGACGACGCCGCGGGCTCGCGTTCGTGCCGGGCCAGGCGAGCCCGAACGGCGCAAGTGATTCAGGAACAATACAAATTGGGCCGTGACCGCCATATCGGACCGGTCATGGACCCATATCAAAATGTTAATTGACGGCGCGCAGCTAAATGTTATCAGCTTTGCGCAATATTTAGAAACCACAGGGTTAAACTGGGACTGCTGCAGCGTTTCGGCATTATTATTTGCGCAAGAAAACCAAATCGCGCAAGGTGCCGACCACCGTCTGCAACCGCACCAGTGAGCACGGAATTTTATTAAGACCGGCACACTAGGAGGCACATCCGATGACGACGATGGTAGACATCACGAACTTGGCCGACGACAGATTCCTCGTCGATCCCTATCTGGACTGGGTCAAGGAAGAAGGAATTCCCGTCGTCGAGGACTTCGGCGTCGACATCAAGAAGGTGCAGACCAAGCCGTGGGCGCGCATGGGGGTGCCCGGCTGTTTCGTCCACCTCAAAGGTCGCGGCGACTTCCTCGCCATGTATGTCATCGACCTGCCCGGCGGCGGCAAGAGCAATCCGCAGAAGCACATCTTCGAGGAAGTCTTCTACGTCATCGACGGCCATGGCTCGACCATGGTCGAGACCTACGAGGGCAAGAAGCATACCTTCGAATGGGGTCCCAAGAGCTTGTTCGCCTTGCCGCTCAATTGCCGCTACCAGCACTTCAACGGCTCCGGCACCGAGCGCGCCCGCCTCTACTCGTGCAACAACCTGCCGCTCGTCATCAACCTCTACCGCAACGACAAGTTCGTCTTCCAGAACGACGCGAAGTTCCCCGAGCGCGAAGGCAGCGCCAACTACTTCTCCGGTGACGGCGAGCTGATTCCGAAGATCCCCGGCCGCCACATGTGGGAAACCAACTTCGTGCCCGATCTCGCGGCCTTCGAGCTGCAGAAGTGGGACAAGCGCGGCGCCGGCGGCTCCAACATCATGTTCGTCCTGGCCGACGGCACGATGCACGCCCACGTCTCGGAAATGCCGGTCGGCACCTACAAGAAGGGCCACCGCCACGGCGCCGACTTCCACGTCATGTGCGCCAAGGGCGAAGGCTACTCGCTGCTGTGGTACGACTTCGAGAAAGACCTGGTGCGCGTCGACTGGGATCACGGCGTCGTCTTCGCGCCGCCCGATGGCATGTTCCACCAGCACTTCAACGCCAGCCCGGAACCCGCCCGCTACCTCGCCATCGCCATGGGCAGCATGCGCTACCCGACGCTCGCCGAGAAGCGCGCCGTGTGGCTCGGCATGGACGTCAGCGTGCGCGACGGCGGCAAGCAGATCGAATACGAGGACCAGAATCCCAAGGTCCATCCGATGTATCTCGAAGCCCTCGCCAAGCACGGCGCCAAGTCGAAGATGGGAAAATTCGTCGATGAGAGCAAGTTCCGCAACGATCCGAAATTGAAGGCGGCTCTTCCCGACTAAACGGGCTGACGCCCGAAGAATGGCGATGGCGCGCAACCGCCGAGGTTCGCGCGCCGTCGCTTCAATCAAACACCCTTTAACCTGGAGAGAGGCAGAATCACCATGGCTACCGTTACAGTTCCGAAAGACAAAGAGTCGGATAAGAAGGCCGGCAAAAAGGACATCACCAACCTGCGCGGCGCGCTCGATTGGCTGCGCGCCACCGGCAACCTCATCGAGACCGACAAGGAGGTCGATCCGGACCTCGAGATCACCGGCCTGCAGAAGCATTTCGACGGTGGCCCCTGCATGCTCTTCAACAACGTGAAGGGCAAGCCGCACGCGCGCGCCATCACCAATCTGTTCGGCGACATCCGCGTCGTCGAGCAGATGTTCGGCTGGAAGGACTCCCAGGAGCGCGTCAAAAAGGTCGCGCGCGCCTTCGAGAAGCCGCTGAAGCCGGTCGAGATCTCGCAGAGCGAGGCGCCGGTCCAGGAAGAGGTCATCACCGATGAGCTCGACGTCAACAAGTGGATCACGGCGATCCGCCACACCGAGCTCGAGAGCGAGTTGACCATCGGCTCCGGCATCTCCTGCATCATCGGCGACTATTTCGACGGCGGCAGCCACATCGGCTACAACCGCATGAACTTCCGCTGGGGCAACGTCGGCACGTTCCAGATCTCGCCGGGCTCGCACATGTGGCAGGTCATGACGGCCCACTACAAGGACGACAAGCCGATTCCGCTGACCATGTGCTTCGGCGTGCCGCCGGCATGCACCTACGTGGCGGGCGGCGGCTTCGACTACGCCATCCTGCCGAAAGGCTGCGACGAGGTCGGCATCGCCGGCGCCATCCAGGGCACGCCGGTTCGCATCGTGAAATGCCGCACCATCGACGCCTACACGCTGGCCGACGCGGAATATGTGCTGGAAGGCTACCTGCACCCGCGCGACAAGCGCTACGAGACCAAGGAATCGGAAGATGCCGGGGTCCAGGGCAAGTATTTCTTCCATCCGGAATGGGCCGGCTACATGGGCAAGGCCTATCGCGCCCCGACGTTCCACGTCACCGCGATCACCATGCGCAAGAAGGCCAGCAAGCCGATCATCTTCCCGCTCGGCGTGCACACCGCGGACGACGCCAACATCGACACGAGCGTGCGCGAATCGGCGATCTATGCCCTTTGCGAGCGCCTGCAGCCGGGCATCGTCACCAACGTGCACATCCCCTACTGCATGACCGATTGGGGCGGCGCCATCATCCAGGTGAAGAAGCGCAACAAGATCGAGGAAGGCTGGCAGCGTAACTTCCTGACCGCCATCCTCGCCTGCTCGCAGGGCGCGCGCCTCGTCATCGCGGTGTCGGAAGACGTCGACATCTACGACATGGATGACATCATGTGGTGCCTCACCACCCGCGTGAACCCGCAGACGGATATCCTGAATCCGCATCCGGGCGGCATCGGCCAGACCTTCATGCCGGCCGAGCGCATGACCGCGGGCGGCGCCCAATGGACCGCGGCGAACACCGTGTTCGAAGGCGGCATGGGCATCGACGCCACCGTCCCCTACGGCTACGAGCAGGACTTCCATCGTCCGGTGTATCCGGTGGACAAGGTGAAGCCGGAGAAGTTCTTCACCGACGAGCAGATCGCGAAGATGAAGTCCCACATGCAGGGCTGGGTGCTGTCGCTCGCCCGCACCGGCCGCTAAGCGTAACGCGTAACCAGTCAGCCCAGACGCGGAAGGAGGAACGCCCCATGCTGTTGGAGCCCTATCGGGTTCTCGATTGTACCGGCCAGCTCGGCTGGCTCACGGGGCGCTTCCTCGCCGATCTCGGCGCAGACGTTATCAAGATCGAACCACCGGGGGCGTCGCTCGACGCCCCCGGCTGGCGCGCCGACAACGTCAACAAGCGACTCCTGACGCTCGACCTGAAGAGCGAGAGCGGCAAATCCCTGTTCCGCGAGCTCGCCGCCCAGGTCGATTTCCTGATCGAGACCGCCCTGCCCGGCTCGGACGAAGCCGAGCTGTTCGATCCGGCGACGTTGCGGGCGGCCAATCCCAAGCTCATTCACGTTTCCATCACCCCGTTCGGGCGCACCGGCCCGCGCGCCGAATGGCGCGCCTCAGACCTCGAGCTGATGGCCGCCGGCGGCGCCATGTCGCTCGCCGGCGAACCGGGCCAGATGCCGCTGCGCATCTCCCACCCGCAATCCAATCCCTGGGCGGCGAGCCAGGGCGCTGTCGGCGCCCTGGTGGCGCTGCACGAGCGCGGCCTCACCGGCAAGGGCGACCATGTGGACGTCTCGGCGCAGTCGGCCGTGATCATCTCGATCGCCCACGCGCCGGCGTTCTGGGACATGCTCGGCGAGAACCCGTCGCGCGCCGGCGCTTTCATGACCGGCCGCTCGGTCCATGGCGCGGTCTATCGCGTGTTCTGGCCGTGCAAGGACGGCTATCTCAATTTCATCATCTATGGCGGCGTCGCCGGCCGGCGCACCAACGAAGGGCTGTGCGCCTGGATGCGCGACGCCGGCGCCGAGATGGGCGTGCTGGCGACCATCGACTGGGCGACCTTCGATTCGACCCAGACGACGCAAGCCCAGGTCGATGCCATGGAAGGGCCGATCGGCCGCTTCTTCCTCACCGTGACCAAGGCGGAATTCCTGCAGCAAGCCTTCGAGCGCGAAATGCTCGGCTATCCGGTGAGCACGGTGAAGGACATCGCCACCGACCCGCAGCTCGCCGAACGCGGCTTCTGGCACGACATCAAGGGCGCCGACGGCAAGACCGAACGCTTTAACGGCGGCTTCGCCGTGGTCGACGGCCAACGCCTCGGCGTGCGCCGTGGCGTGCCCAAGCCGGGCGAGCACGACCAGGCGATCCTCGACGAATTCGGCATCGCGTCGCAAGACGCGCAATCCGGCGTCCCGTCGAACGACGCGGCGAAACGCGTAACCGCAGGCGAGTGAACCGATCATGGCTGGCGTTCCCTATGCACTCGATGGATTGAAGGTTGTCGAGGTCGGCGGCTATGCCGCGGGCCCGTGGATCGGCAAGCTGCTCGGCAATTACGGCGCGACCGTGGTTCATGTCGAAGCGTGGGACCGGCCCGACGGATTCCGCCTGCAATACCCGCCCTACAAGAACGGCAAGAAGGGCATCAACCGCTCCGGCTGCTTCGCCTATTTCAACGATTCGAAATACGCCGTCACCATCGACGTCAAGAAGCCGGGCGGCATCGAGCTGTCGCACCGGCTCGCCGACTGGGCCGACGTGCTGATCGAGAACATGCGGCCGGGCGTGGTCGACCGCATCGGGCTCGGCTACGAGGACCTCAAGAAGTCCAATCCGGACCTGGTCTATATTTCGACCTGCAACATGGGCCAGACCGGGCCGCGCGCCGCCACCGGCGGCTTCGGCTCGCAGCTCTCGGCGCTCGCCGGCTTCTGCGGCCTCACCGGCTATCCCGGCGGCTCGCCGCAACTGCTCTACGGGCCCTATATCGATTTCGTCGCCGCGCTGGTCGGCGCGCCGGTCATCCTGGCGGCGCTCGACCGCAAGCGGCGCACCGGCGAGGGCGCCTATATCGACGTGGCGCAATACGAATGCGGCTGCACCTTCCTGTCGGGCGCGCTGCACGATTATCACGCCAACGGCAATATCGTCGACCGCATGGGCAACCAGGACCCGGTTGCCGCGCCGCACAATGCCTATCCGTGCAGCAACGACGAATGGATGGTGCTGTCGTGCTGGGACGACGCGGAATTCGCGCGGCTCGCCAAGACCGTCGGCCATCCGGAATGGACCGGCGACAAGCGCTTCGCCACGATCGACGCGCGGCGCCAGAATGCCGCCGACCTCGACCAGGCGATCGGCGCGTGGTGCGCCGGGCGCAACGCCGACGCCGCCGTCGCCGCCCTGCAGCAGGCGGGCGTGCACAGCTACAAGGTCAACACCGTCGCCGACCTGTTCAACGACCCGCAGATCGCCCACCGCCGCACCTGGCGCGTGCGCAAGCATCCGGAGATCGGCGATCAGTCCTACTATTATCCCGGCATCGAGCTCGACGAGCGCCCGGGCGACGTGACGTCGCACGCGCCGCTCATCGGCGAGCACAACGAGTTGGTCTTCCGCGACTTCCTCGGCCTCACCGACGCCGAATGGAAGACCTACAAGGACAACGGCGTGATTTGATGAACGTTACCCTCTCCCCTTGTGGGGGAGGGTGCGAGCGCAGCGAGCGGGGGGGGGGGGGGGACACCCGTCAGCCTTCTTTCCCGCCACTCGTCCTCGCGCCATTGTCCAGAGTCACCCCCACCCAACCCTCCCCCCATCGAGGGGGAGGGCTATAGAATGCGGGCCATGACATTTCACAGGGACACACCCGCCCGATGAACGAAAAGAAAAGCCCCTCCTCCACGGATCCCCTCGCCGTCGCCGAGGCGACGAAGCCGGCGCATCTGGTCGATCACAACCTGGTGGCGAACGCCACGATCGCGCCCGGCGTGCTCTATGAGAAGCGGCCGGCGAAGCGCGCCGATGGCGGCGTGGCCGAGGGCCTGTTCAATGCCTGGGTGGTGCTCGACAATCCGAAGCAGCTCAACGCGCTCACCGTCGACATGATGAAGGGCGCCACCGTCGCTCTGCGCCAGGCGTCGCTGTCGCGCGACGTGGTCTGCATCGTGCTCACCGCCAGCGGCAGCACCAGCTTCTGCACCGGCGGCAACGTCCAGGAGCTTGCCGAGTATTACGCCGGCAATCCGCAGGAGTTCCGCCAATACATGCGGCTGTTCATGGACCTGGTCACCACCATCCTGACGGTCGACAAGCCGGTGATCTGCCGCGTCAACGGCATGCGGCTGGGCGGCGGCCAGGAGATCGGCATGGCCTGCGACTTCTCGATCGCCCAGGACATGGCGCGCTTCGGCCAGGCCGGCCCGAAGCACGGCTCGGCGCCGATCGCCGGCGCCACCGATTTCCTCCCCGTGCTGATCGGCGTCGAGCAGGCGATGAACGCCGGCGTGCTGTGCCAGCCCTTCTCGGCCCACAAGGCCTACCGCATCGGCATGATCTCGGACGTGGTGCCCGCTCTCAAGGTGGATGGACAATTCATCGCCAATCCCCTGGTCGAAACGACTCGCATGACCGACGAATTCGGCCGCTTCGTGTTCGGCGAAGCGAAAACCGGCGAGGCGCTGGCGCAAGGCAAGGCACAGATGGCCAAGGGCGAGATGGACCTGTCGCGGCTCGACGCGCGCATCGAGGAGCTGTGCGCCACGCTGATCGAGACCTTCCCCGAATGCACGCTCAAGACCATCGAGGAATTGCGCAAGCCCAAGCTCGACGCCTGGCAGCGCAACAAGGAAGGCGCGCGCGCCTGGATGGCGCTCAACATGATGACCGAGGCGCGCGCCGGCTTCCGCGCCTTCGCCCGCGGCACCAAGGAAACCGGCCGCGAGGTCGATTTCGTCGCCCTGCGCCAGGCGCTCGCCAAGGGCGCGCCGTGGAGCGACGAGCTGACCGAGAGTTTGATGCCGAAGAAGAAGGGTTGACGCTGCTGCAGCGGAATGGATACGCGCCTATTTCGTCTCGTCATGGCACGGCCGTCGTGCTTTGCACGCATTCGCGTGACACCGGACCGTCTTTCGCGATGCGGGCCTGTTGGTTTGTTTTTCGTCATGGCACGGCTTGACCGGGCCATCTCACGCCGCGCGTCTTATTTTTTGTACCGTCATGGCCCGATTCAATCGGGCCATCTCAGGCCGCACGCCCTTATTATATTGCGGTTGTTCGCTTGGCCATCGCTTCCACGTTGCGAAAGATGGCCCGGTCAAGCCGTGCCATGACGAGAAAGTAAGAGGCACTCATGACGAATCCGACCGACAGCGCAAGCGACAACGCCACTCCGCCCCTCGCGGTTTGGACCGAGCGCGACGGCACGCTGCTGCGGCTGCGCCTGGCGCGGCCCAAGGCGAATCTGATCGACGTCGCGATGACGCAAGCCGTCGACAGCGCCCTCGCCGCCCATGCCGACGACCGACACCTGCGCGGCGTGCTGCTCGACCACGACGGGCCGCACTTCAGCTACGGCGCCAGCATCCCCGAGCATATGCCAGCGCCCTGCGCCGCCATGCTCGCCGGCATGCACGCCATGGTGCGGCGCATGGTGGAGTACCCCGTGCCGGTGCTGGTGGCGATCCGCGGCTGGTGCCTGGGCGGCGGGCTCGAGCTCGCCTGCGCCGGCCATCTGCTGTTCGCCGGCGGCGACGCCAGGTTCGGCCAGCCGGAGATCGGGCTCGGCGTTTTCGCGCCGGCGGCGAGTTGCCTGCTGCCCGAGCGCATCGGCCAGGCCAGAGCCGACGAGCTGCTGTTCTCCGGCGATCCCATGAACGCGAGCCAGGCGCTCGCCATCGGCCTGGTCAACCATGTCGCCGACGAGCCGGAGGTGGCGGCGCTGCAATGGTTCGACACCCACTTGGCGTCCCACAGCGCGAGCGCGCTGCGCCGCGCCGTGCACGCCAGCCGCGCCGACTACGCCCGGCGCATCCGCGACAAGCTCGAATGGGTCGAGCGCACCTACCTCGACGACCTGATGCGCCTCGAGGACCCGATCGAGGGCCTCACCGCCTTCATGGAAAAGCGCAAGCCGGTGTGGCGCGATCGCTGATTCCGAGGAGAGCCTCGCCCACTCCGCGCATGTCGGTACGCCGCGTCTTGGCAGGAAGATTCGGTCTCGCCGAATGGTTCACGGCCATGGAGGTGCGAGATGGCCGACGATCGCACCCGCGCGCTGATCGCGGTCCGCCGTCCCCCTCGCCTCGAAAGCCCGTCAAAGGCGGTACGCCGACGCGCGAAAACCGCCTTGCGCGCGCTCCGTGCGTTGTCGTAGGCTTGCCGAATAGGGATTCCCGGCCGGGATCAAAAACCAGAATCGAAAACGGACGCGTCTCGGAATCGAGCGCGGAGTGCCATAGACGCACATGATCGAAACGGAACCGCCCGCTCGCCATAGTCCGCCGACGGACGATGGCTGGACTGCCGGGCCGCTCGGCTCGAGAACACATTGAGAACATCGCATAGTCTGGGAGATTTCGATGAAACCGATCATCACCGTCGCCGCGAGTCTGTCCCCCGTCGCCCTGGCCCCCGTCGCCCTGGCCCCCGTCGCCCTGGCCCCCGTCGCCCTGGCCCCCGTCGCCCTGGCCGCCGTCGCCCTGGCCGCCGTCGCCCTGGCCGCCGCGGCCCTGGCCTCACCGGGCGCCGCCCAATCGCCCGCCGAATTCTACAAGGGCAAGCAGGTCCACATGATCGTCGGCTCCGACCCGGGCGGCGGCTACGACACCTACGCCCGCTCCCTGGCGCGCCATCTCGAGCGGCACCTGCCGGGCAAGCCCACGCTCCTCGTGCAGAACATGCAGGGTGCCGGCGGCGTGGTGGCCACCAACTGGCTCTACAACAAGGCGCCGAAGGACGGCACCTATATCGGCATGCCCCAGCGCGGCACGCCGTTCCTCGCCTTCTTCGGCAAGAAGGGTCCCCAGTTCGATCCGGTGAAGTTCAACTGGCTCGGCAGCCTCAACAACGAGACCGGCGTGATCACCGTGTGGCACACGGTGCCGGTCAAGACCATCGAGGACGCCATGAAGACCACGGTGCTGATCGGCGGCAGCGGCCCGAACGACACCGAAACCTATCCCGCGCTGATGAACAACACCATCGGCACGAAGTTCCGCATCATTTCGGGCTATCCCTCGACCACCGCGGTCGCGCTCGCCATGGAGCGCGGCGAGGTGCAGGGGCTGAGCCAGTCGTGGTCCTCGTTCAAGTCGGAGAAGCCGGACTGGGTGCGCGACAAGATACTCACGACCCTGGTGCAGATCAGCAACGTGAAGCACCCGGACCTGCCGAACGTGCCGACCGTCATGGAATACGTGAAGAACCCCGAGCATAAGGCGATCTGGAACATCATGCTGGCGCAGAAGGCGATGGGCCGCCCGTTCGTGGCGCCGCCCGGCGTTCCCCAGGACCGCGTCGAGGCGCTGCGCGCCGCCTTCGCCGCCACCGCCAAGGACCCGGTCTTCGTCAAGGACATGGAGAAGCAGGGCCGCGAGCTCTTGCCGGTCGGCGGCGCCGAGATCCAGAAGATGCTCGAGGAGGTCGGCCGCCAGCCCAAGGCGCTGCTCGCCAAGGTCGACAGCTACATCACCTACAAGGGGCCGAAGGAAACGGCCAAGGTGGAGATGGCGGTGCACAAGGGCAAGGTCACCGAAATCGGCAAGGGCGGCCGCAGCATCAAGTTCATGCACCAGGGCAAGGCGGTCGCGGCGAAGATCTCCGGCTCCCGCACGGCGGTCACCCTCGATGGCAAGACCGCCAAGCGCGATGCGATCAAACCGGGGATGACCTGCGAGGTCACCTACCCCGGCCCGGGCGAGGAAGCCAAGACGGTCCATTGCGCCGCCTCCTCATCCTGACGACGCCGGGAAACGGCGCGCGAGTCGCGGACCGGAACAGGAGCGGCGTCATGGACAAGCGGCGGCTCCGACAGGCCGAGCGGCAAGAGGCGACGAGGCCCGGTCCGCAAACGCTCGCGGCCGTCGTCGTCGTCGGTCTGGTGGTTTACGCATTCCACCATTGGACGGACGTCAAGGCGGCGATCGACATTTTCTCCTGACGGGTTCCAGGGCGCGGCCCGAGCGGCGCGCGCTCTCTTTTCAGTCCGTCCCGAGCTGGAGCGGCGACTGAGAATCCGCGTGTCGGCGGTTCAAATCCGCCCCCTGGCATCGCCCCCGGCCCCACAGATCTGCACGGGCCATCATGCCGCGGAAGAACGGCGCGCCCGTGATCAGTCGAGCGCGCGCACCATGAACCGCGCGCCTTCGTCGTAGCTGCGCAGCTTTTCCGCGAGCGCCGGATCGGCGCCCTCTGGATCGATCGCCGCGTGGAAGCCATGCCCGCGCCAGAATTCCGCCGACTCATGCACCGCGACCAGCGACACGCTGGGCAGGCCCGCCGCCCGCGCCTGCGCGACGAGCGCCGCGACGATGGCGGAGCCGGCACCCGTGCCGCGCGCCTCGGGCAGCAGCGCCAGATCGTGGATGTAATAGGTCTCGGGCGACGCGGGCAGCGCGCCGAGCAAACTGTTCAGCGCCGGTGGCGCGCGGTCGCGCCACGGATGGCTCAGCACATAGCCGAGCAGCCGCCCGCCCGCCTCATACACATGACAGCCCAACCGATAGAGCCGCAGCCGCTCGGCGAAGACCGCGGCATCCTCGGGATAGGATGCGTGAACTTGCGCGGCGATAGCGAAAATGCGGGGGAGATCGTCGGCCGACATGGGGCGCCAGTGGCCGCGCGGCGGATCGGGGGTTCGGGACATCGGCCGATCTTAGCGAGCGAGGGTGCATAGGCAAAGGCGCCCAGGGCCATTTGGGCGAAAGCGCTACCCCGCGTGCCCAGCCTCCCGGCTCGCCGCGCGCGTGGTATGAATAGGCCGGAGGCCGGAGCCGAAGGGCCACCGCGTCATATGAGGTCCGTTCGAACGGACCCGCGTCTCTGCTCGATGAGCGATGGCGGAACGAACGGGGCTCCGCCGCTGCCATCCGAACCGCGCCTGCTCGCCCGCGACCTTCCAAACGTGCCGTGAGGAGACAGTCGTGATGCGGACGGCCGACCGCGCTTTTTCCGGCATCGACAGGAGACAGGAGTCCACCCGGCCGCGCGCGCGGCGCCGGCTGGGACGCACGGCCCTGCTGCTCGCGCTCCTCGCCTCTCTCGCGCTTCCGCGCCCCGTGTGGCGGGGGCGGCCATTCCGCCGGGCGTGTGGGCGAGGTGGCCGTGGATATCTTCGACTGCGCCGGCCTGCTCTGCGGGCGGATTCTCTGGCTGCTCTTTCCGCGCGATCCCGAGGGCGCGTTGAGCAAGGACAAGAAGAATCCGAATCCGGCGCTGCGCGGACCGCCCGCTCCGCGGCCTGACGATCCTGTGGAGCCTGCACCAGACCGCGCCCGACCGCTGGAGCGGCGGCGGCTTCTAAACCCGGACGACGGCAAAACCTACAACGTCTCGGCGCAGCTCAAATCCGCCGACGTGCTCGTCGCGCGCATCTATTCGGGCTTTCCGCTGTTCGGCAGGACCAAGACCCTGACCCGTGTGTCACACGGGACATCGGATGGGTGGTGTTGAAAGACAAGGCGGGGCAACCTGCGTCACGGGATACCACACGACCCGAGCTACCGCGCAGCTCGCCCGGTACGATGCACCAGGGCTTAGTGATCGAGACGCAAGACTATCTAGTGGTTAGCAAGTAGCCCTTGGTCGTTCTCTCGGCTTGGCCAAGAAGTGTCAGTGTACGAAGCACCTCTTCCACTTTTGCTTCAACCCTCCTGCCTTGAGAAAACTGGCGTGAAAGCTCTCCTGCCGATAAGGGTACCGCTGAAGCTGATAACGCCGCGCGAATCAACGAGACTTGCGAGGGTAGGTCGACCGGCAGGCGCTGTTTTTTGCCGTCTGTGACCGGCATCCCGAGATCGGCTTCCATCTGTTCGGCCTTTCGGCCCTTCGCCGCTTCTCGCGGCGCTTGAAACTCTGGCCGGAGCCAATGGACCTGCCCTTTTGCCTCCAGCGCCGCACGCTCGTGGTTGAGCGCGACGAGCCGCTCGAGAATCGCGGCATCGGGGATATCCTTGGGCCAACCATAAGCCTCGGCCACAGCAATATCGAGTTGCGCATGGAGCTCACGCAGAACGCCCACAAGGCCAGCCTCATAGATGTCCTTATCGGTGTCGCTCAGAGACTTCCCTGCCCGAACTTTCTCAAGCACATTGTAGAGGCTGGTCATCGTCAGTTGAGTATGACGCGCAAGCACATCCTTGCGATGAGAGTCGAGGCGCTCAGCGAGTTCGACAATTCGATTACGAACTGAAGGTAAAGCCTCGGGAAATGGGAACGGATCAAAACACCAACTTTTAGTGTAGCGCGGGCGATCCTCAAGAGTAGCCCCCACATTCAACGCCCATTGAACATGAATGTGCGATGAGAGAACACCCAAGAAGTACGCATCATCGAGACCAAAACTTACGAGCATATTGTCCGGTCGCACGAATGCATCAAGGAACTGAAAAAAGCGATGCTTCGACGTTTCTACCGTGGCGATATAACGCTTGAGGCCCGCGAGAGCCGGACGCAGATCGGTCCTTGGTTCTCCAAAAATCCACCAATTCTCCCGGTAGGTCTTTCTATTATTTTGGTCACGTTCCGGTTTTACCCGGTCCACCGCCCACTGGTACACGGCTGGAAACTTTTCCCGGACCTCCCCCTCTGAAAGAGGAAACAAGTCGATAACCATTACTTCCCGGGGACGAGACGTTAGATCGCGTCCGTTACGGTATTGCAGGATGTGTTTCTCCAGCCCGGGGACTTTACCCAGCCCCAGTGAAACCGCTTGCGCCGGTGTCACAATAAAACCGGCCCCATGTAGTTTCACCCCAGGGCTGCAAAGCCGCTCATTGGCGCGGAGAGCTCGGACCGACATGAGATCGGCGCCGATCGTAAGGTCGGCACGGATTTTCCCATAGACCGCGCGGAGCTCCACCTGAGGCGTATCGGTATCGAGGCCACTTTCCGAAACGACAGTTCTCAAAGCGCCATCATGTGTGCCCTGCACTCCAACTGTCATCGCGAGGCGCACCGCGGCCTTGTCCTGCGCCTTGAGCCACGGATGATCCGGAATTGCCATCGCTAACGAAAGAGGTCTTCGATCCGAGAGATGACGCTCGATCACACGCCGGGAGAAAGCCTGAGTGATGGAATTCGTCGTAATCAGGCCGAAGCGTTGTGCCTTCTTCAGGCGGACCGTCTCCGCCGCCTTGTCCCAGAATTGCATGACGAAGTCGGCACCACCAGGAATTTGAGGGCGGGCTTTCCAACATGCCTCGGCATAGCCGTCGCCAAGCTCCTGACGCATATCCTTTCCGGCGATGAACGGCGGATTCCCGACGATGAAATCGGCCTTAGGCCATTCGGCGGGACGGGGATTGAGATAGGTGCGCAATTCCATACGCGCTTCCTCGTCCGGAACTTCCTCCGCCGTGATCGGATGCAGTTTATAGGTAACGCCGTCCCACCGCGTCACCGGGCGCCCATGCTCATCGCGCAGCACATCCCACTTGTCGTAGGCGATGACAGCATCCTGCTCCTTGATGTTGGCGAAATTCTTAAGTACCGGCTCGGCCGGCATCGCCCGCCCGCGCGTTCGAAAATGCCACTGGAGATAGCCGATCCAAAGAACGAGTTCGGCGATGGCCACGGCGCGCGGATTGATTTCCAAGCCAAGGAATTGATGGGGATCGACCGTCTCCAAGACGAGCTGCTTTTCCCCAAGATCGAACAGCATTTCGATGACTTCGCCCTCCAAGCGCTTCATCAATTCCATCGCCACATAAAGAAAATTTCCCGTGCCGCAGGCAGGATCGAGAACCTGAGTCGCACAGAGCTTGCGATGAAAATCGCGTACGGCGGCTTTCGCCTTCTCGGCCTCCTCCGCTTCCATCAGATGCGCCGCGACCGCCTGCACATCCTTCCAGTCCTGCGTCAACGGAAGGATAACCGTCTCGACGATCAGCCGCTCAACATAGGCGCGAGGCGTATAATGAGCGCCGAGACTGCTACGTTCCTTCGGATTGAGCGCGCGCTCTAGGAGGGTGCCAAAGATGGCGGGCTCGACATCTTTCCAGTTCCTACCAGCCGCAATGCTGAGCCATTCGAGTTCGTCTTCGTTGATCCGAATTGCTGTGGCATCGCGGAACAGACCGCCATTAAAGTGCAAAACATCGGCTCTAAGTTCCGGGGAAAAACCGCCCCTGTTCATGTCCTTCCATAGACGCTCCAGAACGACATGGATTTTTCCGGCCTGCCCTTTGTAGGAACGCAGGAGTTCATTGAAGCTACTTCGCGCGAGAAGTCCGACGTCCTCCGCGAACATGGTGAACAGGCAGCGCATGAGAAAGAGCGCGACCTTCTCGGCAATGGCGTGGCGATCCGCTTGCTGCTGTTCCGCGCGGCGCTTTTCAGGCAAAGCGCGCAGCAAACGCGTTTCGAGCGAGCGGGACAGCTTCGCGAGAAGCGCCGCGATTTCCCGCGTGACCTCCGCCGTTCTCCGCGCCGGGTCGAGCGCGTGTGGATCGGACCACACGAGGCGCAGGCGTTCGCGCGTCTTATCGTCCCTCAAGTTTTCCAGATAAATGCGATAAGATTGCCGGTCGGGAAACTGAGCGTAGTGCTTTCCCTGAAGCGAGAAATCGGCATAGAGCTCGATGACGTGCCCCACGTCGACGATCACGAGGAATGGCGGCCACCCCTCATCATCCGGCAGCCGCTTGGCATAGCCCTCGGCTTGCTCTCGTGCGTTGCGCATCAACGTGTCCCACTGAGGACCGCCGCGTACGCCGGAGCCGGTTCGTTGTAAGCCTAGAGCCAAGCCAAGCTGTTTCAGTTCTGCTACTTGCTCGATTCGCTTTCGGCTTTGCTTAGCCTCCAGTACAAAGCATCCCCTTTTATAGAGATCGATGTAGTTGGACGTAGTCTGACTGTCGATATGGTGCGCTTCTATGCGTCGTTCGAACACATAGGCATTCCTGTTCTCGTCTTCGATCGCCGGCTCCGGAATAGGCGCGCTTATGAGCACGCACAGCTCCGTGAGAAACATCTGATAGTTCGATCGCTCGCCCCCACCAGCAGGGCTCCAGCGCGCGATAAACTTCTCGGCTTCCGAAACACTCATTTTGCCAGACAAATTTTCCCCCAGCTCACCCCGATAGCGAATGTCTTAGCAAGGCAGCGTATGTGACGGCAAAGTAAATGTTGTGGCAAGCCATAACGAAAACGGCGCCCGATCTTTCGACCGGACGCCGTCTCTCGCGACGGGCGTCTCGCCCTATGTGCGCTCGCTCAACTCAGTGAAACTTCACGTATTCGAAATCCACCGGCTGGCGGTTGATGCCGCGCTGCGGCGGCGCGATGTAGTTGGCGAACTTGCCGATCTCCGTCACCGGCTTCATCAGCGACTGGATATAGGCCTTGTCGGCGTCGGTCGGCAGCCACTCGCCGTGCTTGTGGTCCCACTCGGCCTGGGTGATGAGCTGGCCCTGCGGCGTCACCCGCGCCGAGGCGAAGGGACCGATGTTGCGGTGGAAGCCGCGGTTCGGCAGAGTGAGCTCGAAGTCGATGCCGTGGCTCGCGATCATCTTGTTCCAGTTGTCGATGCCGCGCTGGCTGTCGGTCGCGTAATCGTCGCGCAGGCGCTGGTTGATGGCGTTGAGCGCCGGCTCGTCGGCGTCGATGATCTTGCCGCCCTTGATCTCCGGCACCTTGTAGGTGTCGTGGTCGAGCACGTGGTCGTCGCCGATCTTGGTCTCGCCGTAACGCCCCTTGATGCCCATGGTGTAGTAGGTCGCGGCGTTGGTCGAAAGCTCCTGGCCGAACAGGTCGAGGCAGATCGAGTAGTGGAAGTTGATGTATTTCTGCAGCGTCGGCAGGTCGATGCCGCCGAACTTGCGCACATCCATCGGGTCGGAGAGCTTGTTCTCCTTCATGATCTCGCAGGTGCGCTGCACGATGCGGGTGATGCCGCTCTCGCCGACGAACAGGTGATGGGCCTCCTCGGTCAGCATGAAGCGGCAGGTGCGCGACAGCGGATCGAAGCCGGATTCGGAGAGCGCGGCGAGCTGGAACTTGCCGTCGCGGTCCTGGAAGTAGGTGAACAGGTGGAACGACAGCCAGTCGGTCGTGTCCACGTTGAAGGCCTGCAGGATGCGCGGCTTGTCCGGATCGCCGGCGTGGCGCGCCAGCAGCTCCTCCGCCTCCTCGCGGCCGTCGCGGCCGAAATAGGCGTGCAGCAGGTAGACCATCGCCCACAGGTGGCGGCCTTCCTCGACATTGACCTGGAA
>CAZOBN010000056.1:0-19307 GCA_964577835.1 uncultured Rhizobiaceae bacterium | reverse complement strand
CGCCCTGGCGCAGGGTGCGGATGCGGTCGCGCCGGCCGGTCAGGATCTTGTGCGGATAGGCCTGGTGGCCGACGTCCCAGATCAGCCGGTCCTCCGGCGTGTTGAAGACATAGTGCAAGGCCACCGTGAGCTCGACCACGCCGAGCCCGGCCCCGAGATGGCCGCCGGTCAGGGACACCGCCTCGATGGTCTCGGCGCGCAATTCGTCGGCAACCTGGCGCAGGTCTTTTTCCGGCAAATGACGAAGATCGCTCGGCTCCTTGACCTGGTCGAGCAGGGGCGTCTTACTATTTACATTGTTATCCAATGGTTTACCTGTGGCGCTCGATGACGAAGCGCGTCATGTTTCTGAGAAAGTCGGCCTTTTTACCGAAGAAATCAAGGTGGCGGCCCGCTTGGCCGGCCAGCCTCGCGGCCTCCTGCCGGGCGCCTTCCAGGCCGAGAACGGCCACGAATGTCGCCTTGCCGGCCTTGGCATCCTTGCCGGCGGTCTTGCCGATCAGGCCGGCCTCGCCTTCGGCGTCGAGCAAATCGTCGACCACCTGATAGGCGAGCCCGAGGGCGCGGGCATAGCCGGCCAGAGCGTGACGCGCCTCTTCCGGAGCGCGGCCGAGGATGGCCGCGGCGTCGCAGGCGAAGGCGATCAGCCCACCTGTCTTCAGCCCCTCCATCCGCGCAATGCCATCGGCATCGAGCGCGCGCGGGCCTTGGGTCTTTCCCTCGGCGGCGAGATCGACCATCTGCCCGGCGACCATGCCCCGCGCGCCGGCCGCATGGGCCAGCCCGGTGATCAGGCCGCAGCGCAGCGCAGCGTCCGGGTGGGTCTCGGGCGCCGCCAGCACCTCGAAGGCGAGGGTCATCAGCGCGTCACCGGCGAGGATCGCCGTCGCCTCGCCGAATTTGACGTGGCAGGATGGCTGGCCCCGGCGCAGGTCGTCGTCGTCCATGGCGGGCAGGTCATCGTGCACCAGGGAATAGCAGTGCACCAGCTCGACGGCCGCTCCGGCGCGCCAGGCGTAGCTCTCCGGCACATCGAACAGACGAGCGCAGGCCAGCGTCAGGCTCGGGCGGAAGCGCTTGCCGCCACCCATCACGGCATAGCGCATGGCCTCGAACAGCACATCCTCGCCGCGGCCAGAGTGCTGCGGCAGGAGCTTGGCGAGCACCGAATCGACCGTGCGTGCGGTCTCTGCCAAGGCGGCGGAAATGTCGTTCAAACTACGGCCTGTCGAATCAGTCGGGGTTGGCGCAGACGGCGTGGCCGCTACTCGATTGCGGCGTTTTCGGCGGCGACGCTGCCGTCCGGGCGCAGCACGATCTTCTCCACCTTCGCCTTCGCATCGGCGAGCTTGCGCTCGCAATGTGCCTTAAGTTGGGCACCCCGCGTGTAGGCGGCGATCGCATCGTCGAGCTTGACCTTGCCGCGCTCCAGATCGCCGACGATCTTTTCGAGTTCGCCGAGCGCCTCCTCGAACGAGAGCTGAGCGATGTCGGGCGGTGTGTCGGCGGCGGTGGACGGTGTCGTCTGGGCCATGGGAAATCCTTGATTGGGCGCGCAGTTTAGGCGCTGGCCCGGCCCAGGGCAAGACCGCGAAGGGACCGCGAAGGGAGCGAGTCCGCTCAGCCCGCCGCCATCAGCGCGCGCACATGGGCGCTCGCGCTGGCGGCCAGCGCGTCGAGGTCGTAGCCGCCCTCCAGGGTCGAGACGACGCGGCCCCGGCAGGTCTCTTTCGCCACGGCGAGGATTTCCTCGGTCGCCCAGGCGAAATCCTCCTCGGTGAATTCCAGGTTGGCCAGCGGGTCCTCGTAATGGGCATCGAAGCCGGCCGAGACCAGGATGAAGTCGGGACGGAAGTCGCCCAGGGCCGGCAGGATCGTGTCGCTCATGGCGCTGCGGAATTGGGCGCCGCCGGAGCGCGGCGGCAGCGGCACATTGATGATATTGCCGACGCCTCGCTCGTTCGCCATGCCGGTGCCGGGATAGAGCGGCGATTGGTGAGTCGAGGCGAAGAACAGGTTCGGGTCGCGCTCGAACGCCGCCTGGGTGCCGTTGCCATGATGCACGTCGAAATCGACCACGGCGACGCGCGCGCAGCCATGCGCGTGCCGGGCGTGCAGCGCGCCGATGGCGACATTGTTGAACAGGCAGAATCCCATGGCGCGCTCCGGCTCGGCATGGTGGCCGGGCGGACGCACCGCGCAGAAGGCATTGGCCCCCTCGCCCGCCATCACCGCATCCACCGCCGCGCACAGGGCGCCGGCCGCGCGCAGCGCTGCCTCGCCCGAGCCGGGCGACAGGATCGTGTCGCCGTCGATGGCGACATAGTCCGACTGCGGCACGGCCGCCAATATTCGTTCGACGAAATCGGCCGGATGCACCCGCTCGATCCAGGCGCGCTTCGCGCGCGGCGCCTCGCGGCGGACCAGGCCGGCGAATTCGGGCGCGTCGAGAGCGGCGAGGATGGCGGCGAGCCGCGCCGGCGATTCGGGGTGGCCCGGGCTCGGATCGTGGGCCAGGCACGCGCGGTGCGTGAACAGCAATGTCGCCTCCGTCGCCATGATCACCCGCCCCCTTTTCGCCCGGTGTGGTTCAGCCGCCCTTCCGGATGCGGAAGGTGTAAACCCCGTTCGCTTCCTCGCGCGCCAGCAGCCCATGGCCGGCAGTCTGGCAATAGGTTTCGAAATCCTTGGCCGACGCCGGATCGGTCGCCGCGATCTCGATCACCGCGCCGGTTTCCAGCGCGCGCAGCGCCTTGTTGGCGCGCAGCACCGGCAGCGGACACTTGAGCCCCTTGAGATCGAGAAACTGAGCGGGCTTGCTGTCGGCTGTCATCAGCAGCGGTCCCCTAAAAACGGTCCACCGGAATTTTGAGATAGCGTTGGCCGTTCGCTTCGGGCGGCGGCAGCGCGCCGGCGCGCATGTTCATCTGGATCGCCGGCAGCATGAGCGTCGGCACGGTCAGGGTCTTGTCGCGCCGCGTCCGCTCGGCGACGAATTCGCCCTCGCCGATGCCCTCGCGCGCCAGCACATTGTCCGCCGCCTGAGCGCCGACCGTGGTTTCCCATTCGTAGGCCCGCCCGTTCGGGGCATAGTCGTGCAGCACGAACACACGCATCGCGGGTGGCAGCTCGAACAGCTTGCGAATCGAGTGATAGAGCACATGCGGATCGGCACCGGGGAAGTCGCAGCGCGCCGTGCCATAGTCCGGCATCATCAAGGTGTCGCCGACGAACACCGCATCGCCGATCACATAGCAGACGTGGTCGGCCGTATGGCCCGGCATATGCAGCGCCACGGCGGGGAGGTTGCCGACCTTGAAGCGCTCGCCGTCCTTGAACAGATGGTCGAACTGCGAGCCGTCGGTCTTGAAATCCGGACCGGCATTGTAGATCTCGGCGAACGTCGCCTGCACCTGGCCGACCTCGGCGCCGATACCGAGCTGGCCGCCGAGCCGGAATTTGAGATAGCCCGCCGCGGTGACATGATCCGCATGGATATGGGTATCGAGTACCCAATCGATCGTCAGGTCGCGGTCCTCCGCTTCGCTGGCGAGGCGGTCGGCCCCGAGGACGCCGATGCGCGCCGCCACGGGGTCGAAATCGAGCACCGGATCGATAATCGCGGCCTGCTCGCTCTGCGGGTCGATCACCAGATAGGACACGCTCGACGTCGCCTCATTGAAGAATGCCATGACATCGGGCGCGCCGGGCCTCTCGCCCTTATGGAGGCGCGGTTCGGCGGGCGGCTTGGCACGGGACGACTCGGACGGCTGGGACATACGGCACCCTTTGATGTGATCAGCAACCCTAGACCAACGCGCGCGCGAGTGGAATATTCACGCAAGCCAACAATTCAAAACGGGTCATACTTCTAAAGGGGAGGAATTCGCATGCCCTACAGCCGCGCCAATGGAGTCGATATCTGGTACGAGGTCAGCGGCGACGGCCCGGCCATGGTGCTCGTCCATGCCAATCCGTTCGACCATAACCTATGGCTCTATCAGATCGCCCATTTCTCCACCTGGTTCAAGGTGGTCGGCATCGACATCCGCGGCTACGGCCGTTCGGCCAAAATGCTCACGCCCTACAGCCAGGCCGACATGTGCAACGACGTGATCGGGGTGATGAGGGATCTCGGCATCGCGCGCGCCGTGCTCGGCGGTTGCAGCGTCGGCTCGGGCATCGCCATCGAGCTCGGCCTCGATCACCCGGACCTGTTCGATGCCCTCATTCTGGTCGGCGGCAACAGCGGCGCGAGCGGGCGCTACCAGTCGCGCATCGACGGCTACACCGCCAGTCTCGCCGACTACCATCCGAAGCACATCCGCATGCTGGTCGAGAAGCCGTTCGCCGACAGCAAGCTCGGCGCCTATCTGCTGAACATCTTCCTCGAGCGCGGGCCCCGGCTCAAGGGCGAGGCGATCGCCAACGTGTTCCGCGCCGGCAACGGCACCGACAACACCGACCGGCTGCCCACCATGAAGGTACCCACTCTGGTCATCAACGGCGAGTTCGACAATTCCATGGCGGCCGGCCAGCGCACGGCAAGCGGCGTGCCGGGCGCGGTGCACAAGGTGCTACCCGGCGCCAACCACGCCTGCTGCCTGGAAGACCCGGCGACGTTCGATGGCTTCGTGATCGAATTTTTGAAAGCGCGCGGCCTGATGCCGCCGCTCAAGCCGGCGCCGTAGTCGGGTTGCTGCCAGGGCGCGCGCCACTGCGCTTCTCGCCGATGTGTCGCATGATGTCTGCAACAAAAGAGACCGTCACCCTCGGGCTTGACCCGAGGGCCCACGAGTCGATGGCCGGCGCGCGGGCGCTTGAGGCATGGGTCCTCGGGTCAAGCCCGAGGACGACGACGGATGGGATGCGGAGGTTACGAGACGAGTCGTGAGGTGGCCCGGATTGCCGGACCATCTCACATCGTCGCTTATCCGAAGAACTCGCCGTCCTTGTAGACGATGACGCCCTTCTTGTTCTCGGCGGATTCGCCCGGCATGAGATCGCCGTTGATGTTGAGGCGCTCGCCGGGATCCTTGTCGTTGGTGCGGCAGCCGATGCGGAATAGCACGAGCTCTTCCTTGCTGGTCGCCTCGAACCAGTAATAGGCGCCGGCCGGCAGCATGATTCCTTCATGCTTCTTGACGTCGGTCGTGGTGCCGTTCTCGTCGTAGAATCGCGCGCTGCCCTGCAACACCAGGAAGGTATGGTCCTGATTGGTATGGGTGTGCAGCCCGTTCTCGCCGCCCGAGGCATAGACCTTCAGCGTCGCCCACATGTTCTCGGTCGCGCCGAGGTGGGTGTTGGTGCGGCCCTGCTTCAGGAGCTGGGCGCGGCACTTGTAGACTTCCGCCTGGGGCTTCTCGCCCTTGCGCGCCCGCGTGCGCTTCTGGTCGACCGCGGTATGCTGGTCGGACAGAGTTTCGGATTGGTACTGCGTGGCCATCGGGGCAACCTCCAATAATTTCTTTCGCGGCCTGTCGGCCGCGTGTCGTCAAAGTCTAGTCCAACCCCCCGCCTCGTGACATAGGATTTTGCCGGACCATGCTGCGGTCTTATACTGGATCAAATTCATAACGTATTGATCCCATGTCCCGCACGACGCGCTCGGCCGGCCGCGTGACCCGCAAGCCCCGCAAAACAACCGCGGGCAACGGCCATCAGGCCGCCGTCAGCCTGACGCTGCGCGTCGATCTCGGCACCGCCGGAGCGATCGGGCCCGGCAAGATCCGTCTGCTGGAATTGATCGGCGAAACCGGCTCGATCAGCGCCGCGGGCCGTGCCATGGGCATGTCCTATCGCCAAGCCTGGCTGCTGATCGACAGCCTGAACGGCGCCTTCCGCGAACCCGCCCTCGCCACCTTGTCCGGCGGTGCCAAAGGCGGTGGCGCCGAACTGACCGCCTTCGGCAAGACGCTGATCCGGATCTATCGCGATATCGAAGCGGCGGCGGCGAAGACCGTCGCCGACGAACTGGCGTCGCTCGCCACCTTTCTCGGCACGGGCGAGGCAGCACCCGCTGCCGGCGCGACCCGTGGCGTCAAGCGCGGCTCGCGAAAGACACGCTCTTGACCACGGCGTGAACCGGCCGGCCGACGGTCAACCCGAGCTTGTCGATGGCATAGCGCGTCAATTGCGCCAGCACCAATTGGCCGTTGCAGTCGAGCCTGAGCTCGACGATAGGCCCGTTTGGCGGGCCGATCCCGGCGACCGTTCCCGACAGCACATTGAGCGCGCTCAGCCCCTCTGGCCGCTGCAGGCCGATCATCACGTCGCGCGCCAGGATCTGCACCCGCACGAGAGTGCCGAGCGGGAGATCGAGCTTAGGCACGCGGATCTCGCCGGCCGGCGACGCCAACGTCGTCAGCCCGTAAGCCGCGTCATGAGCGGCGACGCGGGTCTCCAGCACCGCGCCGGCTTCGGCCCGGCCGGTGATCGCCGCCACCTCGGGCCGCGCCATGACGTCGGCGACCGAACCGGTGGCGACCACATGCCCGTCCGACAGGACCACCACTGTGGTCGCGAGCCGCACCACTTCGGCGACCGAATGGCTGACATAGACGATGGGGATGCCGAGTTCGTCACGCAGCCGCTCGATATAGGGCAGGATATCCGCCTTGCGCGCATCGTCGAGCGAGGCGAGCGGCTCGTCCATCAGCAGGATGCGCGGGCTCGCCAGAAGCGCGCGGCCGATGGCGACGCGCTGCTTCTCGCCGCCCGACAGCAAGACCGGATAGCGGTCGAGAAGGGATCCGAGCCCGAGCAGCTCGACCACATCGCCGATCTCGCCGTGGCGTTCGCCGCGCCGCGTGAACCAGCGGCCATAGGTCAGGTTCCGCCGCACGGTGAGATGGGGGAACAGCCGGCCCTCCTGGAACACATAGCCGATGCGGCGCCGATAGGCCGGCACGAAGCGGCGGCGATAAGTGTCCACCAGCGGCTGGCCGTCGACAATGACGCGGCCCGCATCCGGCCGCAGCAAGCCGGCGATGACATTGACCAGGGTCGTCTTGCCGGATCCCGAGCGGCCGAACAACGCCGTCAGGCCCCCCTCGCTGGCGAAATGCGCCGCAAGTTCGAAACCGCCCAGCCGATGCCGGATGTCGATCTCGATGGTCATAGCGCGCTCGGCCCCCGCGCCGCGCCACGGGCGCGGCGCGCCAGCAGCTCCGAGAACAGCAGCGCGGCGACGGAGATCGCGATGGAGACAAGCGTCAGCCGGAGCGCGCCCGCGTCGCCCCCCGGCACTTGCGTCAACACATAGACCGCGAGCGGCAGGGTCTGCGTCTCGCCCGGAATGTTGGAGACGAAGGTGATCGTCGCGCCGAATTCGCCCAGCGCCTTGGCGAAGGCGAGGATCATGCCGGCGATGACGCCGGGCAATGCAAGAGGCAGAGTCACGGTGGCGAAAACCCAGAACGGATTGGCGCCGAGCGTGCCAGCCGCGTCCTCCAGCCTGCGGTCGACCGCTTCGATGGACAGACGCATGGCGCGCACCATGAGCGGAAAGGCCATCACCGCGCAGGCGAGCGCGGCACCGGTCCAGCGGAAGGCGAAGACGATGTCGAATGTCTCGGCGAGGAAACGGCCGACCGGCCCCTTGCGGCCGAACAGGATGAGCAGCAGGTAGCCGGTCACCACCGGCGGCATGATCAGCGGCAGATGCACGAGCACGTTGAGCAGCGACTTGCCCCAGAAGCGCCCGCGCGCCAGGGCGAGCGCGACGAGCAACCCAATCGGCAGGCTGGCCGCAGTCGCCCACAGCGCGACGCGCAGGCTGAGCTGCACCGCCGTCCATTCCTCCGGCGTCAGATAGTCGGTCATGCGGTCAATTCAGCACCGTGAAACCGTTCCATCGGAAAATCCCATACGCGGTGGCTGAGCGCAGATAGGCCGCGAAGGAGGCTGCATCCGGGTTGCGCGAGTCGCGCAGGATTGCCGCCGGATAGATCACCGGAGGATGGGAATCCTCGGGGAACAGGGTGACGATGCGCACGCCGGGCTCGGCTTCCGCGTCGGTCTGATAGACGACGCCGAGCCGCGCCTCGCCGCGCGCCACCAGCACGAGCGCCGCCCGCGCATTATCGGTCTGCACCACCTTGTCCCTCACCGCGGGCCAGAGCCCCAGTTTTTCCAAGGCCGCCTTGCCGTATTTTCCCGCCGGCACCGCATCGATGTTGGCCATGGCGAGCTTGCCGGCGCCGAGCGCCTCGGCGAAGTCGAAGCCGACGATGCGCAGCGAGACGTTGCGCGGCGCCACCAGGACGAGGCGATTGCCGAGCAGATTGATGCGAGTCTCGGGTTTGATCAGATCGCGCTCCGCGAGATAGTTCATCCAGTCGAGATCGGCCGACACGAACACGTCGGCCGGCGCGCCTTGCTCGACCTGCCTGGCGAGAGCGGAGGTCGCGGCATAGGAGATGGTGGCTTTCCTGCGGGTTTCGCGCTGCCAGCGATCGGCGACATCGTCGAGCGCCGTCTTCAGACTCGCCGCCGCGAATACCAGCACCGGCCGATCCTGCGCGACCGCGCCATGGCCGGTGACGACAAACGCCACCGCGGCGAAACCGCGAATCGCGGCTTTCATGAGCGCGATCACAGTCGATCCCGGTATCCCAGGCCGGTCGGCTTCCATGGCTGCCCCTTCGGCGTCATATCCATTAAAATATAACGCCGGACGGTGGTCGCCCGATAGGGCTTTCGCGGCCGGCATGAGGGCTCTTCAGGAGACCGGCTCGCGTTCGAGGGCGCGGGCAGTGACCCGGCGCAGGCGCCACAGCCACATGCAGACCAGGATCGTGGTCGCCGCACCGATGGCGAGCGCCGCTTGCAGGCCGATGAATTCCGACAGGGTGCCGAGCAGGAGCGCGCCCAACGCCGGCGCGCCGCGGAAGATGATGCCATAGAGGCTCATCACCCGGCCGCGCACCGTTCCTTCGACGGCGCTCTGCATCAGGGTCTGGGTCCCGGTGCCGGCCACGGTCATGCCGGCGCCGGCGACGAACGCGCAAACCAGACCGAGCCAGTAGATGTCCGTCACGGAGAAGACGAGGATGGCGATGCCGGCGACCGCCATGCTGGCCAGGGCGATGATGGTCAGGCCACGCACCGAACCGCGCTGGGCCAGCCATAGGGCCACCACCAAGGCGCCAAGCCCGGCGGCCGCCGTAAGCTGCGCCAGGGCCTGCGCGCCACCGCCGTAGACCTGGTCGGCAACCCCGGGCAACAGTTCCAAATACGGCTTCACGCCGAAGGCCACGGCGGTGATGACGATCAGCATCGGTCCGATGCCGCGGTGACGGCGGGCATAGGCGAACCCCTCGCCGATCTGGCCGAACATGCCGCCTTTGCCCATGGCGGTTTCCTCGCGGTAGAGATCGCGCATCATGGCGAGCGCGACGATCAGCGAGAAGAAGCTGACGGCGTTGAAGATGAACGCGCCGCCGACGCCCCACACGGCGATGATGAAGCCGCCGACAGCGGGGCCGACGAAGCGCGCGCTGTTGAAGATGGCGGCGCTGATGCCGATCGCGGCGGGCAGGTTTTCGCGCCGCGCCATGCCCGCCATGAGCGCGAGTCGCGCGGCAACGTTGAACGACATGACGATTCCGAGAAACAGCGCGAGAAAGAACAGCGACCAGATCTCGATCAGCCCAGTCAGCGTCAACGCCGCGAGCGCGATGGCCTGCAGCATGGCGAGCATCTGGGTGATGGTCATCATGCGGCGGCGGTCGATGCGGTCGGCGATCACGCCGGCGAACGGCGTGATCACCACGGTCGGGAACAAGTCGGCGAAGGCGATCAACCCGAGCCAGGTTCCCGAATGAGTCAGTTCCCAGGTCAACCAGCCGATACCGATGCGCTGGGTCCACTGACCTATCAGCGAAAAAATCGATCCGATGGTGAAGAGGCGGAAATTGCGCTCGGCAAAGGCTCGTCCGATGCCGCTGGCATGGAACCGGGAAAAGAAGAAAGATCTCGTGGGTTTGGGCATCGATGAAACTAGGCCGCGACACTTTGTTATAGGATGATGTCAATATGACCGAGCGTGAGGGCGCCAGCTTGGACCGCCGATGAACAACGAACTCGCCGCACTGATCGAACCGCTCTGCGCCCTGGCCGAACAGGCCGGAGCGGCAATCAACCGTTATTACCATGACGGGTTCACGGTCCGCACAAAAATGGACGAATCGCCGGTTACCGAGGCGGACGAGGCGGCCGATGCGATCATCCTGCCCGCCCTGGCGAAGCTGCTGCCGGGGGTTCCCATCGTCTCCGAGGAAACCGGCGTGCAGGGCAACACGGTCAATTTCGCCCATGACCGCTTTTGGGCCGTCGACCCGCTCGACGGCACCAGGGAGTTCATCCGCCAAAGCGACGAATTCACGGTGAACATCGCGCTCATCGAGAACGGCAGGCCGGTGCTCGGTGTCGTGCACGCACCCGCCCTCGACCTGACCTACAGCGCCGCCGGACCGGGCACGGCGCGGATGCATCGGCTGACGCAAGTGGCGCGGCCGATCACGGCGCGCCATCCGCCGAGCGACGGGCTCATCGCGCTGTCCAGCCGCTCCCACGACAGCAGTGCCGAGCTGGCCGACTTCCTCGCGCGCTATCCGGTCAAGGAGTGGCGCCGGATCGGCAGCTCGCTCAAATTCTGTTGCATCGCCGCCGGCGACGCCGACCTCTATGTCCGCATCGGACCGACTTGCGAATGGGATACCGCCGCCGGCCAAGCCGTCCTCGAAGCCGCCGGCGGCACGGTGACGCTGACGGACGGCAGTCCTTTCACCTACGGCAAGCCGAGCTTCTTGAACCCGTCCTTCGTCGCGCGCGGCTTGGCGCCGGTTGCCCGATAACGCCGATCCCCACAAAAAATTTGACAGGGCCGTGGCCGCGGCCTAGCCCTGCGCCATGCCGAGCGAACCGCCTGCCGCCATCCATCCGGCCACGCCCGACGCCATCGACGAGGCGGCGGCGCTGCTGCGCCAAGGCCGGCTGGTCGCTTTCCCGACCGAGACGGTCTATGGCCTCGGCGGCGACGCCTACGACGATCATGCGATGGCCGCGATCTTTGCCGCCAAGGGCCGGCCGAGCTTCAATCCCCTGATCGTCCATGTGGCACGGCTGGCCGATGCGGAAGCCCTCGCATCCTTCAGCGACAAAGCGCGCCGTCTTGCCGCGGCCTTCTGGCCCGGGCCGCTCACCCTGGTGCTGCCGCGCGCGCCGCGCTGCCCCGTGTCCTTGTTGGCGAGCGCCGGACTCGACACCCTGGCGCTGCGCATGCCGCGCCATCCCGTCGCGCAAGCGCTGCTCGCCGCCAGCGGCCGCCCGCTCGCCGCGCCGAGCGCCAACCGCTCCGGCGAGGTGAGCCCGACGACGGCGGCGCACGTCGCCCAGTCCTTGGGTGCCGCCGCCGCCATGATCCTCGACGGCGGCGCCTGTCCGGTCGGCATCGAATCCACGGTGCTCGATCTCAGCACCGAGCCGCCGGCGCTGCTGCGGCCCGGCGCCGTGACGGCGGCGCAGATCGAAGCGGTGATCGGACCGGTCCGGCACGGCCCTGTGGCGGACACGGGTTCGGCGCCGCGCCCCTCGCCCGGCATGCTGACGCGCCACTATGCGCCGCGCACGCCGCTGCGTTTGGGCGCCACGAGCGTAGCCTCCGACGAGGCCCTGCTCGCCTTCGGCCCGCGCGTGCCGAGCGGCGCCGCCAAGGTGCTCAACCTCAGCCCGCGCGCCGATCTGACGGAAGCGGCGGCGAACCTGTTCGCCATGCTGCGCGACCTCGATGCCGGCGGTTTCGCCGGGATCGCGGTCATGCCGATTCCCGAGCGCGAGCTTGGCGTCGCCATCAACGACCGGTTGGGCCGCGCCGCCGCGCCGCCCGATCGCCTCGCGGCCGCCCAGGGCGCAATTGCGTCGCGCGCCGCGGACCGCTAAAGCTGGCGGGCAACATTCGGAGGTATGATGTCGCCGTCGTCGGGCCTGCCTGATCAGTCCGCCGGATCTGCCTCGCGCCCCAGCGCCGAGGATGCCGCCGCGCTCGGTGCCATCCAGGCCGTGGTCGGTCCGAAGGGCTGGATCGACGGTCCGGGCGACATGGCGCCCTACCTGCGGGATCACCGCGAGCTCTATACCGGCCGTTGCCAAGCCGTGGTGCGGCCTGGCAGCACGGCGGAGGTCGCCGAGGTGGTTCGGCTTTGCGCGAGCGCGAAGCTTCCCATCGTGCCCCAGGGCGGCAATACGGGCCTGGTCGGCGGCTCCATCCCATCGGGCGATGGGCGCGGCATCGTGCTCAGCCTGTCGCGCATGAACCGCGTGCGCGCCATCGACCCGATCAACAACACCATGACGGTCGAAGCGGGCTGCGTGCTGGCCAACCTGCAGCAGGCGGCGGCCGACGCCGGCCGGCTCCTGCCCCTCAGCCTGGGCGCCGAGGGCAGTTGCATGATCGGCGGCAATCTTTCGACCAACGCGGGTGGCGTGCAGGTGCTGCGCTACGGCAATGCGCGCAGCCTGGTGCTCGGCCTCGAGGTGGTGCTGCCCGACGGCACCCTGTGGGAGGGCTTGCGCGGGCTGCGCAAGGACAACACCGGCTACGACCTGAAGCAGTTGTTCATCGGCGCCGAGGGCACGCTCGGCATCATCACCGCCGCCGTGCTGCGGCTCTATCCGCGGCCCGGCGAAACCGCCACGGCCTTGGCCGCCGTGCCGAAGCTGTCCGACGTCATGGTGCTGCTGAGCGCGGCGCAGGCCGCGTCGGGCGACAGCGTCACCGGCTTCGAGCTCATCCCGCGGCTCGGCATCGAGCTCGTCACCAGGCACTTCGCCGACATGAGCGCGCCGATGACGAGCGAGTCGCCCTGGTACGTGCTGATGGAATTCTCCGCCGGCGGCAGCGGCGCCGGCACGGCAGGCGGACGGCTGCGCGCCATGGCCGAGGAGTTCCTCGCCGCCAGCTTCGAGCAAGGCCTGATCAGCGACGCCGTGCTCGCCGCCAGCGAGGCCCAGGCCCGCCAACTGTGGCGGTTGCGCGAAATCCTGCCCGAGGCGCAGACCCGCGAGGGCGGCAGCATCAAGCACGATATCGCCGTGCCGATCTCGCGCATCGCCGACTTCATCACCGAAGGCACGCGGCGCCTGGAAGCGGCGATGCCGGGCGTGCGCGTCTTCCCGTTCGGCCATGTCGGCGACGGCAACATCCATTTCAACGTCAGCCAACCAGTCGGCATGGACAAGCAGGCGTTTCTCAGCCGCTGGGGCGAATTCAACCGCATCACCCACGATCTTGTGGCCGAGATGAACGGCAGCTTCTCCGCCGAGCATGGCATCGGGCAGATCAAGAAAGCCGAGCTGCGCCACTACCGCTCCGCAATCGAGCTCGAGCTGATGCGCAAGATCAAGAGCGCGCTCGACCCGCACGGCATCATGAATCCGGGCAAGATCTTCTAATGAGCGGTGTCTCCGAACCGGCCGCGCCGACTGGCCGTCAGGTGTCGGCGGCTTGGCCGACGCTCACCGCCGGCTGGCGCCGCGTGGGCATGATGATCTGGGTCGCTGCTGTCGCCGCCGTGACGACGCTCTCGCTGCTGCCCGCGACGGCGCCCCCGGGTGACTACGGCTTCGACAAGATGGCGCACGCGGTGAGCTACCTCTGCCTGGCGCTCCTTTCGCATCTCGCCTTCGAGCGGCGCAAGGCGGCGTTTCTGGCAGCCCTTGCGATGATCCCGCTCGGCTGCCTGATTGAAGTGGCACAGGCATTTGTACCTCTGCGTTACGGCGATGTGTGGGACGCCGCCGCCAACAGCCTCGGCGCTCTCGCGGGCCTCGCGCTCGGCGCGCGAGCGCGCCAGATCGCCAGTGTCGCGACGCGCGAATCCGGCAGCGCGCCCACGCGCCCAAATCAGTAGCGCGCTGAAGCGCGACGCGCGCTGAGCGGCACGGACAAACCGTTGCGGTGTTGCGTCAAAGCTCACCCCGCCGACTCACTTTGCCCCCTGTCACAAATTTCCTCATTTTTTTCTTGCATGGGGGGGCCATATGCCTCAAACAACGCGGCTGTTGTTTTGGTTTCACCACTTATCGGAGGCGGTGGAATGGCGCGTAAAGTTTCTGCCAGGAAGACGGGTGTGGTGGTTGAGCTTGAGCCGGCGACTCAGCCGGTGGATACCCTTTTTCCCATGCCGGAAGCGTCGAAGGACCATTTCGTGTTGAAGGATGGCCTGAAGTACGCCGGCACGCATCTCCTGGTGGACATGTGGGGCGCCCAGCATCTTGACGACGCCGATCTGATCGAGACGGCGCTCAAGGAATGCATCGGCGAGTGCGGCGCCACGCTGCTGTACCTGCACCTGCACTGCTTCAGCGAAAACGGCGGCATCTCCGGCGTGGCGGTGCTGGCCGAATCGCATATCTCGATCCACACATGGCCCGAGCGCGATTACGCGGCCATCGATATCTTCATGTGCGGCGACGCCAAGCCGCACAAGGCGGTCCCCATCCTGCGCCGCTACTTCCAGCCGGCGACCGTGCAGCTCGGCGAGCACAAGCGGGGACTCACGGAGTGACGGAAACGTGGTTTGAGGAAACGTTGCACCCCCAGTATGGTCAGCGTTTCCTCGTCACCCGCACTCTGTTTCGCCAACAAACCGAATATCAGGAACTGGCCGTCCACGAGACGCCGGCGTTCGGCCGGATCCTGACGCTCGACGGCGTCTGCCAGACCACCGAGCGGGACGAGTTCTTCTACCACGAGATGATGACCCACCTGCCGATCCTGGCCCACGGCCAGGCGCGCAAGGTGCTGATCATCGGCGGCGGCGATGGCGGCATCCTCGAAGAGGTGCTCAAGCACCGCTCAGTGGAAAAGGCCACCCTGGTCGAGATCGATCCGGCCGTGATCGAGATCGCGAAGACATACCTGCCGTCGATCCCCGGCCAGGCGTTCGAGGACCCGCGCACCGACCTGGTCATCGGTGACGGAGTCAAGTTCGTCGCCGAGACCACTGAAAAATATGACGTGATCATCGTCGATTCGACCGATCCGATCGGTCCCGCCGAGGTGCTGTTCCAGACCGACTTCTACGCCCAGTGCAAGCGCTGCCTGAGCGAGCGCGGCATCCTGGTGACGCAGAACGGCGTGCCCTTCCTGCAGCGCGACGAGTTCACCACGACTTACGAGCGCATGCGGCCGCTGTTTCCCGACGCCGGCTTCTATTTCGCCGCTGTCCCGACCTATATCGGCGGCCTGATGTCGCTTGCCTGGGCCAGCCTCGATCCGGCCAATCGCAAGGCGAGCCGTGAACTGATCGCGCAGCGCTTCGCGGCGGCCCAGATCGACACCCGGTATTACACCCCGGACATCCACGTCGGCGCTTTCGCCATGCCTGCCTATCTGCAGAAGCTGGTCGACCAGGCCCGCTAGCCGCTCGTCCGATACCTGCATATAAAAACGGGGCCGCGGCCCGTTTTCTTGCGGCTCTGTTGGCCAGCTAGCGGTTGCGGCTGACCCGCCAGACCACGTTGGCGGCGTCGTCCGCCACCAGCAGGCTGCCGTCGCGCGCCACCGCCAAGCCGACCGGGCGGCCGATGACCTGGGCTGGTTCGGCGCCTTCGATCCAAAAGCCCGACAGGAAGACTTCGTAATAGCCGACCGGCTTGCCGTCCTTGAACGGCACACGGACCACGTGATAGCCGCGCGGCTGGGCAGCATTCCACGAGCCGTGCAGGGCGACGAAGGCGTCGCCCTTGTAGTCGGCCGGGAACTGATCGGCGGTGTAGAACACCAGTCCGAGCGCGGCCGTGTGGGCGCGGAACAGCAGGTCGGGCACGATCGCCTGCTTGACCAGGTCGGGCCGCTTGTCGGCGAACTTCGGCTGCGGATTGCCGCCGATGTAGGAATAGGGCCAGCCGTAGAAGCCGCCGTCCTTCAAGCGGACCATGTAATCGGGAACCAACTCATCGCCCATGCCGTCGCGTTCGTTCACCACGGTATAGAGATCGTTACTGCCGGGATAGAAGGCGATGCCGACCGGATTGCGCAGGCCGGTCGCGAAGGTGCGTTGATTTTTTCCGTCCGCGGCGAATTCCTGCACCGTGGCGCGTGGCGCATTTTCCTCGTCGATATTGCCGCCCGATCCGACCGACACGTAGAATTTGCCGCCATCCGGCGCAAAGACGATGTTGCGCGTCCAATGGCCGCCGCTGCCACCAAGCGCGCCTTTCGCGGTGACTTGCTGCTTGCCGGACGCCGTCAGGTCATCTGTTTTGTACGGCAACCGCCAGACCGCGTTGACGTCCGCCACATACAGGCTGTCGTCGCGGATGGCCATGCCATGCGGCCGCGCGAATCCACCCACGAAAATCTGGCTGACCTCCGCCCGCCCGTCGCCATCCGCATCGCGCAGGATGCGGACATGGCCAGCGCGCGGCTCGGCGAGAAACACGTCGCCGTTCGGCGCTACCGCGAGCCAGCGGGCATGATCCAGCCGATCGGCGAAAATATTGACGGAGAAGCCCTCGGGCGCGCGCGGCATCCGACCGTCCCGCCGCTCGACCGGTTGGGCGCGGTTCCGTACGCTGGGCGTCGCATAGGGCGGCGGCAGATCGCTGGGCTTCACTTCGATCCGCGTGCCAGGGGGCTGATCCTGCGCCGTTGCCAAGACCGGCAGCAGCCCCGCCGCCGTTAGACCGGCAGCCAACAGAACGGACCATCGCCTCATTGCCCTCAATCTACCCTCCTATGCGGATCGTCTAGGGAATACGCATGGACAATTTCGCCGGTTCCCGACTGGAAGAATATTCCATGACGAGGAACTTTCCCGTAGTTGCAAACTTTAGCCAAGCAGCGCTTGGCCTTAGCCGTGCAGAGCGAACCTGGAGTGACCAATCGTCCCAGCTTGGGATGCAATATTCCTTGTGGGTGGCCGGTGTCTTTCCCTATTGTGCGTAATAAGAAATGCTTAGGCGTAATCCCTAAAGCCTAGCGGCTGAGAGGCTACCATGCTGCGTGTTCTGATTGCGGATGACCATCCCCTGTTCCGGGATGGCTTGCGGCATCTGGTCAATCAACTCGACGAGCAGGCGACCATTGTCGAAGCCGGCACGCTGTCCGAAGCCCACCAGCTGGCGAACGGCCACAGCAACAGCTTCGATCTGGTTCTGCTCGATCTGCGCATGCCGGGCATGGATGGCTTCGAAGGCATTAAGGTGATGAAGCGGGCGGTTCCGAACGCCCGCATCGTGGTGATCTCCGGCTTCGAATCCCGGCGCAATGCGGAACAGTCCCTGGAGGCCGGCGCCTCGGGCTTCATCCCCAAATCCGCCGCCATCAATGTCACGTTGAACGCGCTCAAGCTCGTCATGCTGGGCGAGATCTACCTGCCGCCGACGCTGATGTACGGCGCCACCGGCGCCCAGGAGGACGAGGATGACGCGGCGCATCCGACGGCGCCGGCGCCGCGCACCTTCGATCCGACCCTGCTCGCGCCGCTGACCCAGCGGCAGTACGACGTCCTGGCGCTGCTCGGCCAGGGAAAGTCCAACAAGGACATCGCCGACACCCTCGGCATTTCGGAAGGCACCGTCAAAGTCCATGTCGGCGCCATTCTCAAGGTGCTCGGCGCCAGCAACCGCACCCAGGCGGCCCTGATGGCGATCGATGCCGGGCTCGCGCCGACCGAAAAGCCCAACGGCAGGACATGAGCCCTGCTCACGCGCTCGAGCAGAACGCCGATGAGCGATTTCATGCACACCAAGGTGGACGACCGCGACATGACCCCGGTGGTCGCCGACGCCTGGGATAAAACCCTGCGCTTTCTCGCCGAAGAGCTGAAGCCGTAGGTCTGTCCGCCATGGGGCAGGCTCAGCCTGGGAGCTCCTCTTGCAGCGCCGTTTCTTCGATCACCCCTATCTGCTTCTCACCCTGACCGCGCTCTTCTGGTCGGGCAATTTCATCGTCGCGCGCGCGGTCCATTTGGACGTTCCGCCCATGAGCCTCGTGTTCTGGCGATGGTTCGGGGCCATGATCGTCGTGCTGCCGTTCGCCTGGCCTCATATCAAGGCCGACTGGCCGGTGATCCGGCGGCATTGGCGCATCATCTTCGCCCTGGCCGCGATCGGCGTCGCCTCGTTCAACACCCTGGTCTACCTCGGGCTACAGTCGACCACGGCCCTCAATGCCGTATTGCTCCAATCGGCCATCCCGATCTGCATCGTCATCTTTGCCTATGTGATATTCCACGACACGGTGCGCGCGCCGCAGGCAGTGGGGATTGCGCTGTCCTTGACCGGCGTCATGACTATCGTCGCGCGCGGCGACGTGGCGGCGATCCACGGCCTCGCCTTCAACCACGGCGACCTGCTGGTGTTCGCCGCGGTGGTCCTATGGGCGATCTATTCCGTGCTGCTGCGCAAGCGGCCGGAGCTCCATCCCCTGAGCTTTCTCACGCTCACGATCATCGTCAGTGTCGTGCTGCTGGCGCCGCTCTATGCCTGGGAACACCTGGCCGGGCGCACGATGCATGCCGACATGACCACCGTGCTGGCCGTCGGCTATGTGGCGATCTTTCCCTCGGTGCTCGCCTATATGTTCTACAACCGCGGCGTCGATCTGATCGGTGCCAACCGGGCGGGCACCTTCATTCATCTGATGCCGCTGTTCGGCAGCATCATGGCCATCCTGTTCCTCGGAGAATCGTTCCGCCTTTACCACGCGATCGGAATCGCCCTGATCCTCGGCGGCTTGACCCTCGCCGCGCGCCACCGGCCGTAGCGGCCAACGGCGGTGAGTTCAGGCGACCTCGGAGACGACGCGGCTTTCGGGGAAATAGAGGGTGACGCGAGTGCCCTTGCCTTCGGCGCTTTCGAGGGTCAGGCTGCCGCCGTGCATGCGGGTGAAGCTTTCGGCGAGGGGCAGGCCGAGCCCGGTGCCGCTGTATTTCCGGCTCAGCGAATTGTCTATCTGGTTGAACGGCGCCAGGGCCTTGGCGATATCGTCCGCGGCGATGCCGATGCCGGTATCTTGCACGATGATCTCGACGCCGCTGCCGTCCAGGCGCGTCGCGGTCAGGGTGACATGGCCGCCTTCCGGCGTGAACTTCACCGCGTTCGACAGCAGGTTGATGAGGATCTGCTTGATCTTACGTTCATCGGCGCGCAAGGCCGGCAGCGTCGGGGAAATTTTTGCGATCAAGGTGACCTTGGCGTTCGACGCGCGCACATCCATCAGCCGCGTGCAGGATTTGATCGTGCGCGACAGATCGATGATCTCTTCCAGGAGCTGCACCTTGCCCGCTTCGATCTTC
>CAZOBN010000055.1:0-19660 GCA_964577835.1 uncultured Rhizobiaceae bacterium | reverse complement strand
GTTAGGCATGCCGCCAGCGTTCGTTCTGAGCCAGGATCAAACTCTCAAGTTGACTGGTCGATGTCTCGGCCGAAGCCGGAACATCTAAGTCAGAGAGTCAAATCACTAGCGCATGTGTGACACCATTTCTGGTGTCTGATGCGCTTGCGTTCGACGTGTCGAATTCGGCACGGCGCCGCCTGCGCATCCCTTCCGTGTTCACAATTTCAAAGAGCAACTTCCTTGCGGAAGACCTTGCGCCAAGGACGAAGAAAGGTATCGGGTGGACCCCGTTACTTTCGTTTCGGCCCTCGCTGCGAAGGAGGCGCCTTATAGCCCCCCGCCTCCGACCTGTCAAACCCCTTTCTTCACTTTTTTTGCTTTCGCCATCAACGGGATGGGAGAGCCTGAAGAAAGAGCGGCAGAACCGCTTCCACTGCCGAAGCCGGCAGTTGCGGAAGACGATGGAAACGAGGGATCGAAGGATGTGCCGGCGCGGCATTCCACGTTCGGCACGAGGACTTAATATAGGGTGACCCACCCGCTAAGTCCAGATACTGTGACGAAAAAGGGGAAAAAAATTGGGGATAATTTCTTCGGCCCAGCTTCGCTCGCAGGCGTATCAGGCCGCTACCAGACATGAATCCGCTCGCGCGGTCCCGTTTCCTGGCCACGCCGCCCGGCGATTGTTCGACCGATCGGCGCGAAGGCTGAAATGGCATCCATCGTCGTCGCTTGCAACCCCCCTGCTTCTGCTCGCGGCGGTTTGCCTCGCGGGCTGCGGGATGTTTTCGCCGTCGACTCCGATCGCGCCGAGCAGCCGCGCCAGCGATAGTGCCGCCGACAAGGCGCAAGCGGCGCAGTTCACCGATATCCCCATTCCCGCCGGTGCCCGCATGGATCTCGACCGCAGCTTGGTTCTCGGGCCGCGGGATACCTGGATCGGCCGCCTGGTGTTCACCAGCGCGGCGGCGCCCAACGATCTATTCGAGTTCTATGCGCGCGAACTGCCGCGCTTCGGCTGGACGCCGATCACGGCCGTGCGCGCCGGCACCAGCGTGCTCAGCCACTCGCGTGGCGAACGCGTCGCCACGGTGCAGATCAGTCGCACCACGCTCGGCGGCAGCGAAGTGCTGGTGACGATCTCGCCGCGCACGGGCGGCGCGCTCGACATCGGCGGTGGCGCGCCGGCGCAGCGCCCGCCGATCAGCGCTCAGCCGCTGCGCTGAACAATTCACACGCACCGTCCTATTCCCTCCCGCGCGCACTTTCCATATTGCATCGTCATGACCCGGCTCGACCCACGGCTGTCCGGTTCAGCATCCGAGTTTTCCAGGAAAACGCGGACAGCATGACATTGGATGGTGCGTTCGCGGAGGACGGACACCGATCGTCGCCGTCACAAGCGACGGCTCGACGTGGATGGCCCGACTGAATCGGGCCATGACGAAGATGGGCGGAAATCCCATAAAAGCCGTCATGCCCCGACGTCGTGCATAGGCACGCATTCGCATGACTTCGGGGCATCCACGGATCGGCGCATGCCAACGGCGCCTCGGCCTCAACCGGACAGCCGTGGATCAAGTCGGGCCATGAGGAAACGAGGGAGAGCGCTCGTGCCTCTCTCGAGACTGGCGGTGAAGACTGAAGGCGCGGTCGCGCGATCACGAACGGAGGCTAGTCGCGGATGTCCTGCAGGAACCACTCGGTCGGAATCTCGCGGCCCATGTTGCGCGCCTTGGCCGCCTCGTAGACCTTGCCGGCGACCGCCCAGAACTGATTGCCCTGCAGGTTGCCGCGCTCCGAATAGGTGATCTGATCGCGCGACGTGCGGCCGCGGTTGGTGCCGCTGAGAAGATCCTGGAACGTCACCATACGGTCGGGCAGCGGCGCGCGATGATCGCGTTTGCCGCGCCGCTTGTTGCGGAAATTGGATGACGGGCCCGGCTGCGCCGCATAGACAAGGAATTCCTCGTCCAATCCGAACTGCGGCAAGCCGACCGGCGCGGGCGCGCTGCCAAAGCGGAAATAGACGTCGATCTTCTGCATCAGCTCGCCGGTCGGACGGCCGCCGCCGCCGACGTTGACAACATGGGCACCCTTCTCGATGAAGCGGCTATTGAGGACCGGCACGGCGGAATCGGTGAGGCCTGCGACGATATCGGCGCCTTTGTAGATGTCCTCCGGCTTGTCGCAGACCTTCGCCTCGATGCCGTAGAGCTCGGCCATTTCCGTGGCGAACTTCTCGCGGTTCACCTTGGTCGGACTGAATACCTGCAGCCGCTTGATGCCCGGCCGCACCGCCATGAACGCCGCCATATGGGTACGCGCCATGCCGCCGGAGCCGAGGATGCCGACCACCTCGGCGTCTTCCCGGGCCATGTATTTGACGCCGATGCCGCCGTCGGCGCCAACCCGCATGTGCTGCAGCACGCCGTCGTTGATGAAGGCGAGCGGTTCGCCGGTTTCCGTGGCGGTCAGAAAGATCAGCCCGCAGAACAGGCCCGGCTTGGTGCAGTATTTCTCTTCGGTGACCACGCCGTTATAGCTCTGCTCGTAGACCACGTCCGACTTCATGCGCACGGCGAAGTAACCGCTGGTCGAGCCGCCCTCCATGGTGCCCCACTGGTAGACCTTGTTGGGATCGGAGGTCGGGATCTGGATGTCGATACGCGGGCGGCAGACGGACTCCTTGGCAACGAGTTGCCGATAGGCGTCCTCCAGCGCCGAGATGGTCGTCTCCATGGTCAGCAGCTTGGAGACATCGTCGTTGTTGATGATCAGAGTCATGAGAACGCCCTCCCCGAATACCTTTTTATGAGGCCATATTACCCCCATTTCGTCCATAGCGAGGCGCGAGGCCCCGTCCAGATCGCAATTGGGCGGCTAAAACAGCGGTGCAAAACGAGAACGCGCCAAAAAGGACGGCGGATGGGCCGTCACCCATCCGCCGTCTCCTCCGCCGGCAAACCGCGCAGCTTGCATGAACGGCTTGCCGGCCTGGCCGAGTTCGTTTTGCAGGAATGGCGTCGCGCCGGTTGCCCGAAATCAGGCACGCGCTTTGTCAGGCGCCGCTGCTGGGCGGTCGTGCCAGTCGCCGCCGAAGCGCTGGGCGGTGCGATGATCGCGCGCCGCCGCCCTGTGCATCAGATCGGCTGCCTTCTGCGCGGCCTTGGGCGATTTGAAGATGCTGCCGTCGAGCAGATTGAATTGCTCGCTTGCGGCAAAGAAACGGTAGCCGTCCGATTGGCGGACCACGATGCCCGCGGCGGTATCGGCGGTTTCGATGACGAAGGCCGCGCCTTCGTTGTTGTCGTTGGCATAGGTATTCAACATGACTGTCTCTCCTTGAGGGCGCATGTCGCCCGTCTTGGGCGTCTCGCGCCGGCACTATCGCCGCCATCGGCGGCACGAGTGTGAAAGCGAAGCGGTTCGTCGGCAGCCGGCGATCAGCCGGCGCGACAACACGACATCGTGGAGGGGGAGAGACAGCGAACCGGGGCCACGGCTTGCGCGGCGGGCGCACCGTTCGAAGCGACAGGAGTCTTGAACCTGAACATCGGTCGTTCTCCTTCCAGGCCGCGACGAGAAGGCGGCCCGGGCATTAGAGCGCGGTGCAAGCTGCTCTAGTACTGGCTATCATTGAAGCAAGAGTCACCCCCACCCCGGCCCTCCCTCATCGAGGGGGAGGGGACGTTATTGAGCACCATTGCGAATCCCCTCCACCCTTGTGGGGGGGGGTTAGGGTGGGGGGTGATGCAGGCATCGGTGATTCCGAGTACTAGCGAATGCGATCTGCAACAACGCAGCAAATGCTGACCAGGCAAGGTTATACATCCCATTACCGGCGTCAAGAAAAATAATACTACTAAACTATGTTGTATATATATTAATTACATTATTTATATGTTGTTCGTAAGCGAGGTCAAACGCGCGCTTTGCTGTTGTCTTTACTACCTTCTCAGGATTTTCAGGAAGGGGACACCAAGGCGGATAACTTCATCCGCCGCGTCCCACGGCACCAGATGCTTGCAGCCATCCACAATGTGGACATCGAGCTGCGGCCGCATTTCCTTGAGCAGTGTCGCCCTATCGGCCGCGTTGGCGCGATCGTTGCGGCCGTAGATCATGAGCAGCGGCACCTTGAGCTCCGTGAGGCGCTCCCACAGCGGCTTCGAAGGGGTTTTGGCGGGCGCGGCTTCCGCTTCTTCCTGGCGCGCGACGAGGGATTCGAAATTCTTGCCGACGCTGCGCGCGTGTCGAAGCTGCAGCTCCTCCTCGGTGATCAGCTCGTGATGAAACAGGTTCGCCTCGAGCAGTTTGCGCGTATCGGCAAGCGTCGGCTCCGAGGCCGCCATGCGACGCTCCAACCGCTGCTGCACCGCCGCTTCCTTGGTCTCGCCGCCTTTGGCGCCGAGCGGCGGCAGCAGGCTGCCGGTGCCGAGCACAAACACATGGCTGTAGCGCGACGGATCGGCGAGCGCCAGTTGCACGGCCGTGCCGCCCGCTTGCGAGTGGGCCACCAGCGCGACCTTCGGCAGCCCGAGCGCATCCATGAACTTGGGGATGAAAGCGCGGCGATAGGCGGCCGAGTGATCGGTCGGATTGTCGGTCAGGCCAAAGCCCGGCGCATCGTACGCGATGGCGCGAAATCCGGCACGCGCCAGCGGCGCGAGATTGCGAATGAAGACATCGGCCGAGGAGCCGAGCGACGCGCCATGCAGGAGCAGCAGCGCGGGCCCCTGCCCCTGTTCGATATAGCGGGTCCGCAGACCGTCGATGGTGACGTATTTGTCGTCGGTCTTGATCTTCAGTGCTGTCGCCATACGCGTCTCCTGTGAGCCGATCAATGTCTCGTCCGTCTCACTCGTCCGTCACGTCGATCCACACACCGTCCGGATCGGCCATCTGGAATTTGCCCGTGCTGCTGCGCGCGACCAGGCGCTTGCGCACGTCGGATTCCTTGCTGCCGCCGAGCGGCACCGGCGCGATATAGGGATTCATGCCGGCGACCTTGGTCACGTGTTCCTTGAAAGTCTCCAGGTTCTCCACCTTGAAACCGATATGATCGGGCCCCGGCCGCTTGATCGACATGCCTTCGAAGGTCTCGATCGACCACGGCAGGATCGACAGCGTCACGCGTCCGTCGGTGAGATGATAGCCCGGAATCTCCGACTCCGCATTGGTCGGCACCAGCTCGAACACGTCGCGGTAGAATTCGGCACAGCGTTCCGCGTTGGGCGTGCGGATCGCGAACGTGTTGAGGTAGCGGTCCTGATGCCAGCCCTCGCCGGACTGGTCGGCATAGATGTCGGAGCGCGTGTCGTTCTTCTTCTGCGCCATGTCGAACACGTTGCCGTCGGGATCGTACCCGCTATAGGCCGCGAACGGCCGCGTCGAGGGGCGCTTCACGATATTGGCGCCGGGGTGCTTTTTCTTCATGCGCTCCAGCACCGCCTCGCAATCGTCGACCTCCATCCCGAAATGGTCGAGCCCGCCGACATAGCCGTCGCGCCGCGGGATGATATTGAGACCGACATAGCCGTCGCCATAGACGACCGAGCCGTAGGGCGAGGTCCGACCCGAACTCTTGAGGCCGAACATCGCCTCGTAGAACTTGCCCATCATCGGATAGTCGTGGCTGATGATCGCCATGTGATTGATGCGAGCGAACACGCGTTCCTCCTGTCGTTTCTATCGGATGGACCAGTCAGCCCAATCAGCCGCCGCCCATTTCGCCGATCACGTCCTTGGTCTTGGCGATAATGTCGGGCGGCGTGCTGACCACGCCCTCGACGATCTTGGTCACCGTCGCGGCGTCCGCCGGCCGCAGGTCAAAATTGAGTTTCTTGGCCTCGATCAGGAAATCCTTGTCCGCCAATGTCGCCATGAAGGCCTTGCGCAACGCGGCGAGCCGGTCGGCCGGCACATCCGGCGTGGTCAGGTAGGGCCGGCCGAGCGCGACGGTCGAGGAGATCAGCGTCAGCATCTGGCGCTGCTCGTCGTTCTTGGCCAATTCGCTCATCAGCGGCACGTCGGGAAAATCCGGCTCGCGCACGCCGCCGACCTGCACCAGCATCACCACCTTCTTGTCGCGCAGCCATTCGGGGTGCTCGATGGCAAGGCTGCCGTAGCTGAAGCCGCTGCGCACATCGACCTCGCCGCGCTCCATGGCTAGATCGATCTCGGTGGCGCGCTGATAGCCGGCGACGATCTTGAACTTGGTGCCGAGAATCTTGTTCATGACCGTGGGATACAGCGACGTGCCGGAGCCGGCGCCGGTGCTGCCGGCGGTGACCTCCTTGGCCATGACATCCTCGATCGACTTCACGCCGGACGCGCCCCACGCCACGGTCATCAGATTGCTGATGCCGGTGGTGCCGAGCCAGTTGAACTTGTTCGCCTCATAGCGCGCGCCCTTGCCGTCGAGCGCCTGGTGCAGCGGAATGGTATTGCCGACGGTGGCGATATGGGTGCCGTCCTTCGGCGCCTGGTTGAACATGAAATTGGTCGCCAGCATATGGCCAGCACCAGGCATCTGCTTGACCACGATGGTCGGCTCGCCCGGGATGTGCTTCGGCATGAAGCGCGATAGCTGGCGCGCGATGGTGTCGTAGGAGCCGCCGGCGCCCGTGCTGACGATCAGGGTGACCGTCTTGCCCTTGTAGAAATCGGAGACGGCATCCGCCTGGGCCGCATCCGCGCCCACGGCGCCCGCGGCCCAAACACCGGCGACAATGCTGCAAAACACACGGATTCCCATGGTGATCTCCCTGTCTGTGCGCCGCTCTATGTGCCGGCCTACAGCGCGGCAGCGGCTTTCCCGTTAGCCTAGCCCATCCCGCAAGGAACGGGAGCGTTTTTTCACGCCAGCGGTCTGCTGCAAGACCGCAATACGGCTCCTAAACCTTGACCGAAACCATGACGCCTTGGGGGAAAATCTCCTCCACCTTGGCGTGCCGGTGGGCGATGCCCTGTTCATGGGCATATTGCAGGAATAGTTCCAGTGTCGGCCGGTTCTCCTCGATGCCGTAAGGAAACAGATCCCTGCCGAATGTCTTCTGCAGCTTCTCGGCATAGTCGGTCAACCACGGCACCGGATAGAGCGACACGCTGAGCTCGAGCACCCGCTCGAGGCTGCGGTTTTTCGACTCCTCGAAGGCGTTATAAAGGTTGCGCGCGACCCACGGATGTTTCGCCAGCACCTCGCGCCGCATGGCGACGATATGCATGATCGGATAGACCTTGGTGCGCGCGAAATATTCCTCCTCCATGGCCTGATAATCGGGGAACAGCCGCGCCACGTCCGGATGCCCGCGCGTAAACACGCGCGGCGCCCGTGCCACCATGATAGCGTCGATCTCGTGATTGGCCAGCATGTCGCTCAGCGATTTGTCCATCACCGGTGTCAGGCGCAACCCCTTGGGCAGATCGAGCTCGACCTTCTCGATGCGGCCGGGCTGCTCGGTGCCGGCCTGATACCAGTCGATGGATGTGAGGTCGACGCCGGCTTCGTGCTGCAACCAGCCGCGGGTATAGACCGCCGCGGTCTGCGCCCACTCGGGCACGCCGACGCGCTTGCCCGCCATATCCTGCGCCCGCTCGATGCCCGACTTCTTGTTCACGTAGAAGGAGGAGAAGCGGAACATGCGCGAGGTATAGACCGGCAGGCCGATGATATCGGGTTTCTCCCGCGTCGCCTGGGCGATGAACTTGGCGAAGGACAGCTCGGAGACCTCCCACTCGCGGTTGAAGGTGAAGCGCGAGAAGATCTCGTGGATATCCATGTTGAGCCAGGTGACGTCGATGCCCTCGGCCTTGACCTCGCCCAGACGGAAATCCCGCACATGATCGTAGTCCGTCGTGGCGACGGTCAAGCTGACGCGACTGCTCATGAAGCTCCCCTGGAAAGGGCGGCGATGCCCGCCGCCTCAGAACGCCGAAACCGAACCGCCTGTCACTCGCTGCCGCCGGTGCTCTCGCACAGCGCCGGATCCTTGACCAAGGTCTTGCAGTCGAATACCTGGCCCTGTGCGATCGCCGCCTTGGCGAGCTTGACCACCTCGGGCGGCGTCGCGATGACGGCCTCGATCAGCTTCTGCATGTCGTCGGCCAGCATCGGATTGACCTCGAGCCGCGCCTTCTCGGCATCCGCGAGATAATCCTTGTCCACCATGGTCTCGGCAAAGGCCGCCTTGAGCGCCGCGGCGCGGTCGGCGGGCACCTCGGGCGTGGTCAGGATCGGACGGCCGACGATCACGGTCGAGGACAGGAGCTGGAACACCTGGCGCTCGGCCTCGTTCTTGGCGAGCTCGGTGAGCAGGGGCACATTGGGCAATTCCGGATCGCGCTTCGGCCCCCATTGCACCAGATGATTGAGCTTGTTCTCCGCCACCCAGGATGCGCGTCCGGTCTTCCACCAGGCCCAGAGCGCGCTGCCGCGCCCCTCCACCTCGCCGCGCTCCATGGCGAGATCGATGTGGGTGCTCGGAAAGCCGGTGATGATCTTGAACTTGGTGCCGACGATATTGTTGAGCGCCTTGGGGATCTGGCCCGAGGGCGAGGTCGCGCCCCCGGCGCCGATGATCACCTCGCGCGCCTTGGCATCGTCGATGGTCTTGACGCCGCTGGCATGCCAGGTCGAAAGCACCAGGTTGGCGACGTTCGGATTGCCGAGCCAGATGAACTTGCCGACGTCGAACTTCACCTTCTCGGGGTTGAGCACCTGGGTCAGCGGAATCGCCTCGCCGATCGAGGCCAGGGCCGAGCCGTCGCGCGGCGCCACGTTGTACAGCCAGTTGGTGCCAGTGATATGGCCGCCGCCCGGCATCGCCTTGACCACCATGACCGGCTTGCCCGGGATGTGGTCCGCCATGCGCCGGGTCACCAGGCGGGCGGAGATGTCGTAGATGGAACCCACCGCGCCGGTGAAAATCACCGTGACCTGGCGGTCCTTGTAGAAGTCCTCCACCGGATCGGCGGCGAGCGGCGATACCGCGCACGCGACCAGCAGACCGGACAACACACCCAGGGTGTTTCTCATCGCGACATCCTCCCACCGATTTTCGGTCGCCCCGCGTTCTTGGTCGGCGGGGTCGATGCTGTATGATGGCCGAAGTCGCCCACCTTGCAAAGCCGTGTCACGCATGACCGACGCACCGGCGCAGACCGCACGGAAGAATTCCGGGCGGGATGAATCCTTCGATATCGTGGTCATCGGCGGCGGCCATAACGGCCTGACCTGCGCCGCCTATCTCGCGCGCGCCGGTCTCACGGTCAAGGTGGTCGAGCGCCGCGCGGTGGTCGGCGGCGCCGCCGTCACCGAGGAATTCCATCCCGGCTTTCGCAACTCGGTATGTTCCTATGTGGTCAGCTTGCTGCACCCGCAGGTTATCCGCGACCTGGAGCTCGCGCGCCATGGGCTCACCATCCTCGAGCGGCCGTCCGGCTATCTCTGTCTACTGCCCGGCGGCGACGGCTTCCAGATCAGCCGCGATATCGCCGTGGCCAAGCGCGAGATCGCGCGGTTCTCGTCGCGCGACGCGGTCGCCTACGAGCAGTTCGATCGTGAGCTGACGGCAATCGGCCTGGCCTTGCGCGAGGTCATGGCGAGCCCCCCGCCGAATATCGGCGGTGGCCTGCCGGATCTGTGGCGCACGCTCAAGCTCGGCAATCGATTGCGTCATCTCGACACGCATCTGCAGGCCACGCTCGCCGAACTCATGACCGCGAGCATCGGCGACTATGTGAAGGCGCGCTTCGAGAGCGAGGCCCTGCAAGGCGCGCTCGGCTTCGAGGGCGTCATCGGCAACATGCAGAGTCCGTTCCAGGCCGGCTCGGCCTATGTGCTGCTCCATCACATGTTCGGCGAAGTGAACGGCCAGGCCGCCGCCTGGGGCCATGCGGTCGGCGGCATGGGCGCGATCAGCGACGCCATGGCGCGCTCGGCGCAGGCCCACGGCGCACGGATCGAAACCAATGCCGGCGTGCGCGAGGTCATCATCGACAAGGGTCGCGCGGCCGGCGTCGTGCTGGCGGACGGGCGCACGATCCGCGCCAGAACCGTCGCGAGCGGGGTCAACCCGAAGCTCTTGTTCCTCCGGCTGATGGATCCGGCATTGCTGCCGCCCGATTTCCGCCGCCGCATGGAGGGCTGGCGCTGCCGTTCCGGCACCTTCCGCATGAACCTCGCGCTCAGCGAATTGCCGCGCTTCACCTGCCTGACCGGCCAGGATGACGAATCCCATTTGAAGGGCAGCATCAATATCAGCTCGTCGCTCGCCTATCTCGAGCAGGCCTACGACGATGCCAGGACGCTCGGCTGGTCGCGCCGGCCGGTGGTGTCGATGAACATCCCGACGATTCTCGACAACACCCTCGCCCCGCCCGGCGCCCATATCGCCAGCCTGTTCTGCCAGCATTTCAACTTCGACCTGCCGGACGGGCGGAGCTGGGACCATGTGAAGGAGGAGGCCGCCGACCTGATCGTCGATACGGTCGCCGCGCATGCGCCGAACCTGAAACGCGCCATCGTCGGCCGCCAGGTGCTGTCGCCGCTCGACCTCGAGCGCGAATTCGGGCTCGTCGGCGGCGACATCTTTCACGGCGCCCTGCATCTCGACCAGATCTTCAGCCTGCGGCCCGCCGCCGGCTATGCCGACTACCGCATGCCCGTGCCCGGCCTCTATCTCTGCGGCTCGGGCGCCCATCCGGGTGGCGGCGTCACCGGCCTGCCGGGGCGCAATGCCGCGCGCGCCATCCTTGGCGATCTGAAGCGCTAAGGGAACGCCGAGGCCACGCCGCGTGTGCTGCGGACCGCGAGGCGAAACTGACCGCCGTCAAGGCGGAGCAAGCCTCGCCCCTTATGATCACCGTGCGTTCCAGTGCCGACGCGATTCGGCATCACGCGAGGCGATGACATGGCCAAACCCTCTTGCAAGTTCATGCTCGCCTTGGCAGCGGCATGGGGTCTTTACGCGGCGGATAGCCACGCCCAGGCGCTGCTCGACGATATGGTGTTTCTGCCGCGGCCGGGAGACGCCCGCGAGACTTATGCCAACTTGCTCGAATTGGCCCGCGATTACGGGCTCGGCTATACGGAAGTGGCGGCGGCGAACCTCGAGGTGGATCCATGGTCGGCCGTTTCGGCCGACGATCTCGTCCTGCCGGCGCGCCAGCTCCTGCCCGCCGCGCCTCGGCGCGGCATCGTCGTCAACTTGGCCGACCAGCGGCTCTATTATTTCTCACCGCACAACGTGCTGCGCTTCACCGCTCCCGTGGGCATCGGCGGCATGGACGGCGAGACGCCGACCGGCGCAACCCGTGTGGTCAACAAGCGTGTGAACCCGATCTGGGTCCCGACTCCTTCGATCCGCAAGCGACGTCCGGAATTGCCTCAGGTGATCCCGCCTGGCCCCGACAATCCGCTGGGCGAATTGGCGCTCGATCTCGGCTGGACCAGCTATGTCATTCACGATACCAACCGTCCGCTCAGCATCGGCCGCCGCCTGACGAGCGGTTGCATCCGGCTGTACCCGGAACATATCCGCGTGCTGTTCTCGCTGGTCGAGAAAGGCACGCCGGTGACGGTGGTCGACCAGCCGGTCAAGGTCGGCTGGCTCGATGGCGAGCTCTATCTGCAAGTTCATCCGACCCAAAGTCAGGCCGAGGAGATCGAGGATACCGGCACGTTCACGCCCGTGCCGGCGAACGGTCTGGCATGGATGATCGCGTCAAACGCCGGTGACGCCATCGAGAGGATCGATTGGCGTGTGGTGGAGCGCGCCGCCGCGGAACGCAACGGCATCGTCGTGAAAATTACCCGGCCGAGCGAGCCCAGCCATCAAGCGGCGGCCGGACTCGCGCCGTGATTTATTTGCGCTGTCCCTGCCGGAAGCTCTGATCCGCCGCCGCGCGCGACTCCGGCGCCGCCACGGCTGACGGCGGGGCCGGCTGCCTGGCGGGTTCCGCCGGACGCGCCGCGGCCGTCGTGGCGGCGCCGCCCGACGCGGCAGCACGCTCGTCAGTCCGGCTGCTGCAGCCGAACAACGCGAACAGCGCACAGAGAGTCGCGATCAATACCGGGGCTTTGTTCATTTTTTCCTCCTGTTCCACGTCGGCGAAGCTGTCGCTCTAGCCCTGCTGATGTATGTGGGTTCCTCGCGCTCCGCCTTGACGCCCGTCAAAACGGCGATTTCCGTCGTCTCGTTGCGAGTCTCGCGAAGAACCCCTTGTGCAAATCGACGATCAGGCAGGCGCGTTGATGGCGGTCAACCGACCTGAATGTCCGCGATGCCTGGTCCCGCGCGCCGGATCCCGGTCACGGCCTCGTGCCGCTGCGCTTCTGCGGCAATGGCGCCGACAGGCAGAGGCTGCTGACCTCGGCCTCGAGGCGGAACAGGGGCAACAGATCGGCCGCGGTTTGCGGATGGAAATAGGCTTGCAGCCCATGACACCGCTTGTCCGTCGCAATTTCGTAAGCCTTGTCGATGAGCGTTTCGAGCACCGCGGCGCGGTCCGGCACCTCCGGCACGATGAGATGGGGCAGCACCAGCGTCCGCCCATGCTGCAAGGTCGTTTCCACGGAATAAAAGAACAGGCCGCGGTACCGGCGCAGGCCGGTATGAGCCGCGACGATGCCACGTGCATGCGGATCCGGATCGACATCGACGTACGACGACGCGTAAGTCAGCCACGGCAGGAGGCCGACCTCGGAAAAATCCTCGCGGACGAGCGCGAAGATCAATGGCAAATCGGATTTGCGCAATTCGACGGTTTGCATGCTCCCCCGGGCTCCGACTACGGTGTGGCCGCCGTGATCGGACCAAGATGGCGGATGCGCCGCCGCCCCGCTTTGATGTGGATCAGTCGGCGCCTTCGGCCAGGGCCTGAAGAAGATCGCGGTCTTTGGCGAGGATGACATCCTGCGGCCGCGGCAGCCGGATGACACCTTGTTCACGCAACTTGGTCATGGTCCGGCTGACCGTCTCGATGGTCAGCCCGAGGTAGTCGGCGATGTCCGCGCGGCTCATCGAAAGCGTCACGGAATCGCCCGGCTCGCCGCGCCGTTTGGCGCGCTCGGACATGGCGAGCAGGAACGTCATTATCTTTTCCTGGGCGGTCTTGCGGCCGAGCAGCAGCATTTGCTCCTGCGCGACGGCGAGTTCGTCGCTGGCGATCCGCAGCAACCGATCGACCAGCAACGGAAAGTCCCGGAAGAGCTGGGTCAGAGCACGCCTTTGAAACCGGCAAACCTTGACCTCCGTGACCGCTTCCGCACTGTAGGAATAATTGCCTTTCGTCGACAGACCGAGAAAGTCGCCGGCGAACACAAAGCCGGTGATCTGAGTGCGGCCATCCGGCAAGCTCTTGGACAGCTTGACCGTGCCTTCGAGCAGGTTGAAGACCTCCCGCGCCCGGTCGCCTTCCTGAAACAGGACCTGATGCGGTGTGAAGTGGCCATGGTGAACGATCGCGGCCAAACGCGAGATATCCTGCGGCTCGAGCGCCGAGCAGAACGTGATATGCCGCATCTCGCAGACGTCGCAGGAGGTTCCGGCGCAGCGGCTGTGTCCCTGCGCCGTTGATTGCCCATTCGCCATGTCACGTCCCCCGACCAAAGGCCACGGCCCTTCGAACGTTTAAGCGGAGCCATCCGCCGCTTTCCGCGCACGCCCCGCGTCGGTCCATCCAGGCACCCGCCGGCTGGCCGCCTATGGGCCTTATGCCCAAAAAAATTGTTCCCGCTTGATCTGGATCAACCCCCGGGGAGCGATTATCTATAACCTTAGATTTCTAATTAATTCACGTCAATATCTGGACGTGGGACGGAGGAAAGTATGAGCAATTCAGCGGTCTTCATCGACAAATCGGGCCGGCAGGCACCGGACAAGCACACCCATGGCGATCACTCGCTCCAGTGGTGGGAACCGATCATCGTGCCGAAGGAGCGCGTCGACGAAGAGGTCGCGCGGCTCGCCACGCTGCCCGCTCCCAACAACGGCGTGCGCCGCACCATGATCGTTCATCCTCAGGACGCCCAGCGGCTCGGCTTCGCGCCGGGCGTCGACGTCAGCCTCGACGTGCTCCTGCCCGGCGAGAGCACGGCGCCTGTGCGGCAGAATTCGTCGGTCGTCGATTTCTGCATCAAAGGCGGCGGTTTCGCGCTGGCGAACGGACGGACCACGCCATTCCAGCAATACGACGTGTTCACGACGCCGTCGATGACCGTCCATCAGTACGTCAACGACACGAAGGACATCCAGGTGCGCCTGCGCTACTCGAACGGCGCGCTGCTCGAGCGGCTCAATATCCATCTGGTCGATGAATATCCACCGGCGCCGGACGCGCGGAACCTGACGCCGGCCGCCGAGGAGATCAAGGAGAGCCACCGCAATCCGTTCGGCACCTTCCAGCTCACCGACGACGGCGCCTGGCTGCTGCCTTACGAGAAGCTGGTCTCGCCCGACCCGGTGGCGATCAAGCCCCATACTTGGCCGTGGAAGAAGGTCAAGGCCGAGCTCGACAAGCTCGCCGACCTGGGCGCCTCCTACCAGGGCCGCCGGCTCTATCTGCTCTATGACCCGGTGACCGGCCGCAGCAACGGCACGACGCCCAACTTCTTCGCCACCATCACGATCCGGCCGGCCGGCATCGCCGACAAGCCGCATCGCCACGCCTCGGCGGCGATGAACTACTACTTCGGCGGCGAGGGCCACTCGATCGTGCAGGGCAAGCGCTACGAATGGAAAGCCGGCGACTTCATGTTCTCGGCGCCCGGCTGGGCGATCCACAACCACGTCGCGGACAAGGGCCCGGTCTACGAGCTCACCATCCAGGACATGCCGTTCTGCATCAACACCGACTGCCTGCTGTGGCAGGAGGATCTGAAAGGACCGGTTTCGCTGCTCGGCTCCCACGCCGGCTTCGAAACGAACCGGGCGAAGGTTGCGGCGAGTCGCTGACGCCGTACAACTCAGTCCGGAAATCCGGCCATGGCGCGCGCCTCCGCCGCGTCATGGCCGGCCTCGCGCAGACTGCGCAGCGATCGGGCATCGTCGCGCTTGGCCAAACGCCGCCCCGTCTCGTCTGTCACCAGCGCATGGTGATGGTAGGCCGGAGCCGGCAGGCCGAGCAGTGCCTGCAGCAGACGATGCAAATGGGTGGCGGACAGCAGATCCTCGCCGCGCGTCACCAATGTCACGCCTTGCAGCGCATCGTCGACCACGACACTGAGGTGATAGCTCGTCGCCACGTCCTTGCGCGCAAGGACCGCGTCGCCGTGGGTTTCCGGAGTGGCGATGAATTCGCCATGGCGACGGTCGATCCAATGCAGGGGGCCGGCCAGCGCTTTCGCCTTCGTCACGTCGAGCCGCAGCGCATGAGGCATGCCCTCCGCGATGCGGGCGGCGCGCTGATCGGTGCTCAGGCTTCGGCAGATGCCGGGATAGAGCGGGCCCTCCGGCCCTTGAGGTGCCGCGCCCGAACGGGCGATCTCCTCGGCGATATCGCGCCGCGTGCAGAAACACGGATAGAGCAGCCCCTGCTGCGCCAATCGGTCGAGCGCCGCCGCATAGTCGGCCATGTGCTCGGACTGGCGCCGCACCGGCTCGGGCCAGGTCAGACCGAGCCAAGCCAGATCCTCCTTGAGCGCCGCCTCGAATTCCGGCCGGCAACGGCCGAGATCGATATCCTCGATGCGCAGCAGGAAGCGCCCGCCTGCCCGGGCGTGGCGCCAGGCGAACAGCGCCGAATGGGCGTGACCGAGGTGCAGAAGCCCTGTCGGACTCGGGGCAAACCGTGTGATGGGCGCGGGTGACGCTGTCGTCACAATCGATGGACCGGTCGATTCGCTCAGCCCGGCGCGGCCTTGGCGCTGGTGTTGGCGCTGAGATAGCCGATCGCCTCGTCGGTCGTCATGACGTCGCCGAAATAAAGCCAGAAGCTCATCAACGCCGCGTTGTGCTCTTCGTCGCTGCTGGCGGCCAGCGCATCGCTGACCATGACGGTCTGGAAATTGCGCATGCTGGCGTCGCGCGCCGAGGATTCGCAGCACACGTTGGTCGCCGTGCCGCCGATCAGCACCGTATCGATGCCGCGCCCGCGCAGGGTAGCCTCGATGGTGGACGAGCCTTGGATGAAGGCGCTGAACCGCGTCTTGTCGACGATCGCGTCGCTCGGCTCGACGTCGCAAGCCGGCCAGAATTCATGGCCCTTCGACCCGGGCGTGAGCGATTCGATGCGCTTCTGCTTGCGCGCCGGGCTGGACAGCTTGTCGTAGGCCACCGACCAGCTCTTGAAGGTTTCCTCGGTGGCGGCGGTGCGCACCCAGACCACGGTGCCGCCGGCCTCGCGCAAGGCCGCGGCCAGGCGGTTGACGTTGGGCACGATATCGCGCGCCTGCGGAATCAGGCTGTGGGCGACGCCATCCATCATGAAGCCGTTCTGCAGGTCGACCACCACCATCGCGGTGCGCTGCGGCGCCATGTCGTGAAACACATGCGCCCTGCCGCGCCGCTCGATGACGCGCGTCTTGACCCAATCCGGAATCGTCGTCTTGTTCATGCCGGTCTCCTGCGCATTCCTCCCGGTCGCTCACTATGACGGCGAATGCCACCGCTGGCAACGCGGGGCGGCAGCCGCTATAGACTGGTGCAAAGACGTCTCGTTCCGCCAGGGAGGCTCCATGGACACCGACCGCATCAAGCTCGAGGCCCGGCTGTTCGCCAGCGAATACCTGCTCTGTAATCTCTACGCCATGCTGTTCCGCGGCAGTCCGGACGCCAACGCCGCCGCGGAGGCCTTCGCCGACGACCTGCGCAAGCATATGGAGGGCTTCGCCGTTGCCGGCCTCGAGCCGGTGCAATCGGATTTCTTCGCCGCCGAGGTGCGCGAGGCGCTCGAGACCCTGATCGGCCAGATGCGCGACATGGTGCGCAAGAGCACGGCCGGTCCGGGCGCCGGCACGCCGCCGCAAACCGGCACCACCCACTGATCGCCGCCCCGCCCGCCCCCCGTTCCGCGCGGCGCGCGAGGATTCGCCCATGAGCCGTCGGCAACGCCTCGTCCTGACCCTGGTACTGGGCGGCTTGATCGCCTTCCCGTCCATGGCGATCGACATGTACTTGCCCGCGCTGCCGACGCTGGTGAGGGAGCTCGATACCGTCGCGGGCCGGATCCAGACCACCTTGTCGGTATTTTTCGTCGGGCTCGCCCTGGGACAGGCGTTCTACGGCCCGCTCGCCGACCGCTTCGGCCGCCGGCCGCCGCTGTTCTTCGGCATCGCCCTGTTCGTTCTGGCGTCCGTCGGCTCGGCGCTGGCCGACAGCATCGAGAGCCTGACCGTCTGGCGCTTCATCCAGGCGGCGGGCGCCTGCGCCGCCGTGGTGATGGCGCGCGCCATCGTGCGCGACCTGTTCAACGAGCGCGATTCGGCGCGCATGTACGCCATGCTCATGCTGGTGATGGGCGTGGCGCCGATCCTGGCGCCGCTGGTCGGCGGCCAATTGCTGATCCTGTTCGGCTGGCGCGCGATCTTCTGGACGCTGGCCGCATTCGGCATCGCCGCCTTCATCGTGGTCATCGTGGCGCTGCGCGAGACCTGGCCCGCCGAACGGCGCGTCGCAGGCGGCCTCGGCCGGGCCCTGGCGACTTATGGGCTGCTGCTGCGCGACCGGATTTTTCTCGCTTATGTCCTGACCAGCGGCTTCGCCCAGGCCGGCATGTTCGCCTATATCGCCGGCTCGCCGTTCGTGTTCATCGATCTTTATGGCGTGCCGGCCGAGCATTACGGCTGGATCTTCGGCAGCAACGCCGCGGGCCTCATCCTCGCCTCGCAGGTCAACCACCGCCTGCTGCGCAAGACCGGCGGCCACAAGATCCTGCGCGTTTCGGTGATGAGCAATGCGGTCGCCGCCATGGCGCTCGCGCTCGTCGCGCTCAGTGGCACGTCGAGCCTGCCGCTGCTTCTGGCGCCGCTGTTCGTATGCGTCGCCAGCATCGGCTTCATCGCGCCGAACGCGGTCGCGGCGGCGATGGCCCGCCACGGCGACAACGCCGGCAACGCCGCCGCCTTGATTGGCATGCTGCAATATTCCGGCGGCGCGGCCGTGGCGGGCGTGATGGCCGCCGTGAATGACGATTCGGCCCGACCTCTCGCCTTCGTGATCGCCGGTTGTGCGTTCTGCGCGCTCCTGCTGCAGACCGCGGCCTTGCCGCGCCATGCGCCGCGTCATTAGACGCCACGCGCGGCGCCGTTAACGATTTTCCGCGCGACCGCTTAAATTTGCATCGAATTCCCGCGAAAATGGGCGGTGACGCGACTTGTCTAGGCCAAAAAGCTGTGGCCCGCGGGTAACTGGAACTTTGTTGTTTGCCTAAGGCGCAAAGTTCCGGTTCGCTCGTTGGACCTTTTGGGGTCTACTGACGCCCCGTTCGAGTATCGACTGGAGGACACGATGACCGTATCGACCAGCGCTTGCGCCATGCTGACCACAGGGATGCTCGCCGCGTTTCTGCTCGGTTACGGCGGCGGTGTCGTCAGCAAATTCGATCCCATGGGCGCGATCAAGCCCGAACAGACGAACCAGTGCATCAATCTGTCGATCCAGGCGCCGGGCCTCACGCTCTACGCGCCGAACGGCCAGCAGGTCGCGAAGGTCGGCGGCGAGTAAACCACACCGTCTGTGTCGCGTGACGCCGATTTCCGTCGCATCGGCGTTACACGCCGGCTGACGCCGGCATCGATCCGTTTTCACGCCTGATCGCACAGCAATCCCTGCCCGCGTCGATAAATATCGTCACCGTCGCGGCGCAGGGCTTAAGAAAATATCTCATCCCTTGAATTCCGGCGCGCAGAGGGTCAAAGCCCCCGGCCGCATGTGTAAATCATGACTTGACAGTGTCATGAGATAGTTTACAATCTGCCTCCATGATCAGGAGCTTCAGGAGCAAGGGCCTGAAGGAGCTCTTCGAAAAGGGCGAAAGCCGCAAAGTCTCTGCGGCCCTCCGGGACCGGGCTCTGCGTCGGTTGGACGCCTTGAATGCGGCTGTTCGGCCCGAAGCCTTGAACATTCCAGGTTTCAATTTTCATCGTCTGCATGGAAAGCCAGCACGCTATACGGTCCATGTAAACGGACCCTGGTGCATTACCTTCGCCTGGGAAGATGAATCCGCGATCGAGGTCGACCTGGAGCAGTATCATTGACGTGCCCTGCCCATTGAGAGAGGGCGTTTAGGAGAAGATCATGGCCAAGCGTTTGCCAACCCATCCCGGTGCGATTTTGCGCGATGACGTGTTGCCGGCCCTGGGCATCCCGGTCAGCCGAGCAGCCAAGGACCTCGGCGTATCGCGCCAGACGCTGCATAAAATCCTCGCGGAAAAAGCGCCGGTGACGCCGGAAATGGCCGTGCGGATCGGAAAGTTCTGTGGCAATGGCCCAGAGATCTGGCTCGCCATGCAGTCGGCCTACGACCTCGCTCGCGCCAAGGCCGAGCTCGCGGACGAGGTGAAGCGCATTCCGACCGCGAAGGCGGCATAGGGGAGATTGGTAGCGCGCCGGGGAGTTGAACCCCCGACACACGCCATCGAGCGAGTGAGGCAGTCGATGACGCTGAATCGAAAAGAGTTTGGTAGCGGAGGAGGGACTCGAACCCCCGACACGCGGATTATGATTCCGCTGCT
>CAZOBN010000054.1:18267-20128 GCA_964577835.1 uncultured Rhizobiaceae bacterium | reverse complement strand
GATGAGCTTCTGGGGCGCCACCGTCATCACCAACCTGTTCTCGGCCATTCCGCTGATCGGCGAGCCGATCGTGGCCTGGCTGTGGGGCGGCTTCGCGGTCGACAATCCGACGCTGCAGCGCTTCTTCAGCCTGCATTATCTGGTGCCGTTCCTGATCGTCGGCGTGGTGGTCCTGCACCTGGTCGCGCTGCATCGGTTCGGTTCCAACAACCCGCTCGGCATCGACCGCAAGGGCCCGCAGGACTCGATACCGTTCCATCCCTATTACACGGTGAAGGACGCGTTCGGCCTGGCCGTCTTCCTGATCGTCTATGCCGCGTTCATCTTCTACTTGCCCAACTTCTTCGGCGAGCCCGACAACTACGTGCCGGCCAATCCGCTGGCGACGCCGGCCTCGATCGTTCCGGAATGGTACCTGTTGCCGTTCTACGCGGTCCTGCGGTCGGTGCCGAACATCCTGTTCATCGAGGCGAAGCTCGCCGGCGTGATCGCGATGTTCGCGTCGATTCTGATCCTGTTCTTCCTGCCCTGGCTCGACAAGTCGCCGGTGCGCAGCGCGACCTTCCGGCCGATCTACAAGGTCCTGTTCTGGATCTTCCTGGCGGATTGCATTTTGCTGGGTTGGGTCGGCGCGCAGCATCCGGAGGGCTTGCCTCTGCTCCTGGGGCGGATCGGCACGGCCTATTACTTCATCCACTTCCTGGTTCTGCTGCCGCTGGTCAGCAAATATGAAACGCCGAAGCCGCTACCGGAAAGCATCAGCACGCCGGTCCTGTCGGGCCTCAAGACGGAGAGGGCGTAAATGATCTCGATGCTTCGCACCGGCGCTGTCGCCTGTGTCCTCGGCTTTGCTTCTCTGACTGCGACGTTCGCGCTCGCCGCCTCGGATGTAGCGAAACAAAACTGGCCATTTCAAGGTCCGCTCGGGACCTACGATCGCGCCGCCCTGCAGCGTGGCTTCCAGGTTTACAAGGAAGTCTGCTCCGCCTGCCATTCGATGAGCCAGCTCTATTACCGCAACCTCGCTACGCTCGGTTTTTCCGATGCCGAGATCAAAGCGATCGCGGCGGAATACACGGTCATCGACGGTCCCAACGACCAGGGCGAAATGTTCGAGCGCTCGGCGCGTCCGTCGGACCGCTTCAAGGCGCCGTTCCTCAATGACAAGGCGGCTGCCGCCGCGAACAATGGCGCGGCCCCGCCGGATTTGTCCCTGATCGTCAAGGCACGCCATGGCGGTGCGGACTACAGCTATGGGTTGCTGACTGGCTATAGAGAGCCGCCGCCGACCATGCAGATGCCGTCGGGCATGAACTACAACGAGATGTTCCCCGGCCATATGATCGCCATGCCGCCGCCATTGTCGGACGGTGCGGTGACCTTCGCCGATGGTACGCCGGCGACCGTGCCGCAGATGGCGCGCGACGTGACCACCTTCCTCGCGTGGGCCGCAGAGCCCGAGATGGAAACGCGCAAGCGCCTGGGCCTGAAGGTGCTGGCCTACCTGCTGCTGATGGCCGGCGTGCTCTACGCTTATAAGCGCAAGGTCTGGGCCGCCGTTCACTGAGGCCCTCGGATCAAACGCCCCGCCGGTTACGGCGGGGCGTTTTCCTGTGACCCACCAGGACGTTCCCCATGGCTGACAAGGATTCCGTGCTCGGCATCATCGGCGGCAGCGGGCTCTACGACATTCCCGGGCTCGAGGATGTGCGCTGGGTCAAGGTCGACTCGCCGTTCGGCGCGCCGTCCGACGAGATCCTCACCGGCCGCCTGGCCGGCCGCCGCGGGGCCGCGCTGCCGCGCCCCGGCCGCGGCCATCGCCTACCGCCCTCGGCGCGCAATTTCCGCGCCCACATCGATG
>CAZOBN010000054.1:3405-18257 GCA_964577835.1 uncultured Rhizobiaceae bacterium | reverse complement strand
AAGATGCTGGGCGCGACCGACGTGCTCAGCCTGTCGGCCGTCGGCGGCTTGCGCGCCGACCTGCCGCCCGGCACCTTCGTCATCGTCGATCAGTTCATCGACCGCACCTTCGCGCGCGAGAAGAGCTTCTTCAGCGAGGGCATGGTGGCGCACGTCTCCATGGCGCACCCGGTGTGCGGCCGGCTCGGCGACGCGGTCGAGAAGGCCGCGGCCGTCGCCGGCATCCCCGCCGTGCGCGGCGGCACCTACCTCGTCATGGAGGGCCCGCAGTTCTCCACCAAGGCGGAATCCAACGTCTATCGGAGTTGGGGTTGCGATGTGATCGGCATGACGAACATGCCGGAAGCCAAATTGGCGCGCGAGGCGGAGATGTGCTACGCGACGGTCGCCATGGTGACGGACTACGATTGCTGGCACCCGGACCACGATCACGTCACCGTCGACGCCGTGATCAAGGTGCTGCTCGCCAATGCCGACAGGGCGCGCGACCTGGTGAAGCAGGTGACGCCGCGGCTGCCCGCCACGGCGGCGCCGTGGTGCCCGAAGGGCTGCCACAACGCCCTCGACTATGCGCTGATCACCGATGCGAAGGTACGCGATCCGGAGCTGCTCGCCAAGCTCGACGCGGTCGCCGGCCGCGTGCTCAATCGGCCCGCGCCCTCACACTGAGTCCTAACCGCCGTTGCGTCTGAGCTCGTCGGGCTTGCGGCCGCCGCTCGGCCGCTGGACCTCTTGCGGCTGCGGGCGCGGCGCTTGCTCGATGCGGCGCGGCGCCATGTCGCGCGGTGCCGACGGCTGCGGCCATGCCTCGCGGCGCGGCTCCGGCCACGGCTCGATGCGCTGCGACTGCGGCTGCATTGAGGGCTGCGGCCGCCGCTCGAGATTCTGCCGCGGCGCCGGGCGAACCGGCTGTTGCGGTGCCGGTGCGCGCATGACGGGGCTCTCGCGCGCCGGCTCGCGCCGGCTTTCTCTCTCCTCGCGGCGCGGCTGGCTCGCCGACGGCGCGACCTCCGCGGGCCTGCCGGGCGGACGCTGGCTCGCCTGCGCCGAAGGTTCGCGTCCCGGCGGGGCATTGCGCGGCGCAATGGCGCCGGACTCGACGGGCCGGCTCGGCGCGATCCGTTGCGGCTCGCGCCTGGGCTCGACCGCGCGGGCGCCGGGACCGGCATCACGCGAACTCGTGTCGCGCCGCGTCCGCTCCGGATCGGGCCGCGCGGCACTCGGCTGGTTCGGCGAAGGCAGCGCCTGGACCGGTGCCGGCCGCGTCGGCGCGATTGTGTTCGGCGCGCTTCCCGGCTGCTGGGACGGCGCGAGCGCGCGCGGCGCGGTGGGCGGCTCGACCGCTCGCCGTTCGTCGGCGCGAGGCTGGGAATTCTCGTTGCGGCCACGGCCGTCACCTTGATCGCGCGGCCCGGGGTTGGAAACCCGGCCCGGCGGATCGGCCGGCCGGTTGGCCTCCGTGCCCGAAGCGCGTCCCGGCGGTGCGGGTGCCCGCAAAGCAGGAGCTTCCGCCGGCCGTAAGGCGGGGGCGGCGCGATCGGGCCGCTCGAATGGCGTGGCCGCTGGTTCACGGCTTTGCGACGCGGGCTGCCGGGCGGTCGGCTGACCGGTTCCTTGCTGCTGTGCACCCTCGCGGCCGTTGGATCTGGCCGAGCGCGGGTCCCGGCTCGGGCCGGGCGCCTTGGGCAGCACGTCCGGATTGTTCGCCACAGCGGATGCGTCGCCGCGCGCGGCGGGCGCAGGAGTCGCATTGCGTGCCGTGGGCGGCGCGACGCGGTCGTCGTCCCGGTCGCCCCGGCGCGAACGCTGACGCGGTTCCGGGGCGCGAACCTCCCGGTTGCCGGCGGTCGCCGCGGCAGGAACGAGGACGCCGGCTTTGGCGGCGCGCGACGGCTGCAGATGATCGAGCGACTCGGTACGTCGCGCATTGCCCACGTCATCCTCGCGCAATGAAACCCGCGTTTTTGCCACCGGGGCGGCGCCGGTGAAGGCGGCGGACGAAACCACCGTCATTCCGTCGCGATTGCGCAAGCTGCGGACAGAGTCGCGGTCGCGATCCCGGTCGCGATCGACCACCGTGATGTTGGTGACACTGACGTTGGTGATGTTGACGTTGCGCACGTAAGTCGGGCTGTGCCGGTAGTAGGGGCGAAAGGATTCGCGGGGGCCGAGCGGCACCCAGCCGACCGCGGGCGCGCGCCGCCCGGAGGACAGGACGGCGAAATTGCTGCCGCCGACGAAGACGACGAGCGCCGGGGCATAGACCGGGCGGCGCACCCGTTCGCCCGGGCACCAGCCCCAGCGGTCACGGACGCGCACCCAGCGGCCATAGTGGAACGGCGCGAAGCCCCACGGCTGTTCGTCGATCCACGTCCAGCCCCACGGCCGCACATAAGCCCAATGGCCGTAGCGATAGGGCGCCCAGTCGACCACCGTGGCGCGCGGATACCATACCGCGCCATAGTTGGGATCGCTGCTCCACTGGCCATAGCGGTCGAGGTCTTGGTAGCCGGTCATTTCGGGCGAAACGTAGCGCACGGTTTGCTGGGGATTGAGCAGGCGCTCGCGCTCGAGCGCCCAATCGTCGAGCGGCCGTGCGATGGCCTGGGCGAGGAGAGGCGGCGCATTGTTGCGCAAGGTCGCACTGTGGCCGGCGCTCACCGTCAACGGCGCGCCCAGTCCTTCGCCTTCGATACGCGCCAAACCTTCGAGCACCGCGACCCGCACGTGATCGTTGGACGATGGGGCCTGTGACGGCACCACATCGACGTGATAGCGGCCGGGTTGCAGGACGTCGACCGTCGCGCGCGGCGTCACGATGCGCACGCCGCCCGGCGGCAGTTCGCGCACGCGCAGGTTGATGCTGCCCTGATCGACCCGGAGCTGAGTCGTCGCATCGTCGAGCCGCGCGATGTCGATCGCCGTCGATTGATCGAGGCGCAGATCCGTCGAACCGATCTGGATCTCGGCGCGCGCGTTCGGCTCGGTCCAGAAGGAATCTCCCGTGGTCACCGGAAAGTTGAGCGTCGCCGGCACCCACTGGTCGTCCTCCGCATTGCGGAAAGAGACCGTGCCCTCGATATGGCTGAGGCGGCCGACGCGGCCCGGCGGGTCGTCGGGATCTTCGACCTGGGCGACCGCGGGCGTCACGGCGGCAACGGCCATCAACGCGGCAAGGACAAACGGACGGAACGCACCTGTGATCGACATTCGCCATCTCCCGGCGGCGCCGCGGCTGTTGGCCGACCGTCCGCGCCGTAAGACAGAGCCTGAGCGCCAATTATGGCAAAATTTATGGAGCCGCCGAGGGACGGGCTCGCCCTGTTTCATGAAGTTAAGGGCGGATCGACCGCGCCCGGCATGGGAACTTCGCGCGCAACGTGACAATTTAGAGCAGCCGACCAATGTCTTAAACGGAGCGCCGCTGCCGGTTGCGCCCGGCTGTCCTCGGTCATTGCGCGCGCAGCCGGTTGCGCCTATGTGTGGAACCGTTTTGGCAAACGGCGATGCCCAGGAGGAAGTGCTCGTGAAGATCGACGGCCGCTCGTACCGCACCATCTGGCCCGCCGCCGACGGCTGGTCCGTCGAGGTCATCGATCAGACCAAGCTGCCGCACGAATTCTCCACCCTGCGGCTGACCACGCTCGACGAAGCGGCCCATGCCATCCGCTCCATGCAAGTGCGCGGCGCGCCCTTGATCGGCGCCACGGCGGCCTATGGCGTGGCGCTCGCCATGCGGGCCGATGCGTCGGACGAGGGATTGGACAGGGCGATCGCGGTTCTGGGCGCGACGCGGCCGACGGCGATCAATCTCCACTGGGCGCTCAACGAAATGAAGGCCCATCTGCGCAACCGCAAGCGCGGCGAGCGCGCCGCCGCGGCCTATGCCAAGGCCTCCGAGATCTGCGAACAGGATGTGGTGACCAATCGCATGATCGGCCAGCACGGCCTCAAGCTCTTCAAGGAAGCCTTCGCGCGTAAGGGCGGCGAAGAGCCGCTCAAGGTTCTCACCCATTGCAACGCGGGTTGGCTCGCTTGCGTCGATTGGGGCACGGCGCTGGCGCCGATCTATCTCGCCCATGACGCCGGCCTGCCGCTGCACATCTGGGTCGACGAGACCCGGCCGCGCAATCAAGGTGCGCTGACCGCATGGGAACTCAAGAGCCACGGCGTGCCCCATCGCGTGGTGGTCGACAACGCGGGCGGCCATCTCATGCAGGCGGGCGAGGTCGATCTCTGCATCGTCGGCACCGACCGGGTCGCCGCCAATGGCGATGTGGCCAACAAGATCGGCACTTATCTCAAAGCCCTGGCCGCCAAGGACAACGAGATTCCCTTCTACGTGGCGTTGCCGGGGCCGACCATCGACTGGCACCTGCGCTCGGGCGACGCCATCCCGATCGAGCAGCGCGCCGAGGACGAGGTGACCATGGTGACGGGCCTGACGCCGGGCGGCCTGCTCGCCACCGTGACGCCCTATCCATCGGGCACGCGGGCCGCCAATTTCGGTTTCGATGTGACGCCGGGCCGCCTGGTCACGGCCCTGATCACCGAGCGCGGCGTGGCGCCCGCCAGCCGCGAGGGATTGCTGAGTCTCTATCCGGAACGAAGACCCGCATCCTAGCCTTCGCCTCCTAGCCTTCGCCTTGCGCCGACGTTGAGAGGGGGCTACCTTTCTCGATCGTGCTTGAATGGGGAGGATGTTGTCATGAACAACAGCAAATCAGCCGCGTTCGTTCCCCTCTTTGCCTTGTCCATCGGCGTTGCGTTGCTGACCGTCGGCGATGCTCGTGCTCAGCCGGCATCGCCCACCGCAGGCGCGGCTTACCCGGCGCCGCGCTTTCCGTCCTATCTGCGCACACCCGACTCGGTTGACGAAGTCATGCCAATCGCGCGCCGGCTCGTGCGCGAGCTCAAGGGCCTGCAAGGCGATGGCCTTGGCATCGCCCAATCGGGCGATACGGTCGCGGTGGTATCGAACACCGAGTCCCAGGCGGTGTTCATCGAGGCGCTGCGCCGCGCCTATTCCGAGCGCGGCGTCACCATGCTGGACGCGCCGGAATACAGCCTCGTGGGACTGAGCCGCGCCGAGGCGGAGGAGGCGGCCAAGCTGACTCGCGAGTTTACCGGCAAGGACGGCGCGGCCGGCGAGTTGCGCCGCTGGATCGACGACCGGTTCCGCAATCCGGAGGAACCGCGCGCCTGGCTCAAGGGGAGATTGCCGGCCGAATACGCGGCGATCTATCCGGAGAAACCGAAGCTCGATGCGCGCATCGTGGCGAACATCGCGAAAATGCGGCGCGCCAATGTCGCGAACGGCATCCGCAAATATCTCGAGAATCATCCCGAGGTGCGCGGCGTGTTCTGGGGCACCGGCGGCACCACCGGCCGGCGCCGCTCGCTGCACCCGCTGGAGAATCGCTATCTCGGCACCTTCGTCTATGACAACCCCTCCACTGTCATGAGCCGCGTGGCCGGGTTTCCCGGCGACGTGTGGCGGCTGATCGAGGAGAAGACCATCGAGCCGCTGGGCTACGCCGCGCGCGTGGAGATCACGGACCCCGAGGGCACCGACCTCAAATGGGACCTGACCGACGAGATGGCGTCACGCTGGGCGCTCGGCGTGTATCAGCAGGGTCATCTCTATATGCACCCAAACCAGGCGACCGGCCGGTTCCCCTATTCGCTGCTCGAATATCCGAGCTTCAACAAGACCTACAATCCACGCGAGCCGATGCCGAACACCAACGGCATCATCGCCGGCACCGCCAACCACGCCGGCTTCTACAGCCGCGTCGCCGTGCATATCGACAACGGCTATGTCACGAAGATCGACGGCGACGGGCTCTATGCGCGGGTGTGGAACGCATTTCTGCAATATCCCAACATCAACACCACGCAATACCCCTATCACAACAAGCCGGGCTATTGGTGGCTCTACGAGACGGCGCTCGGCACCAATCCGAAGTTCTTCCGCGATCCCGCCGACCTGCTCGACGGCTCGAATTCGCCGGAACGCAACCGAAGTGGCGTATTGCATTTCGGCCATGGCATCCGCATCCACCACAGTCCGGAGTCGGCGACGCACGCGCAGGAATGGGAGGACTTCTTCAAGACGCACAACCTGCCCGACGATCATTGGCTGCACGTGCACAATTACTTCGCGACCTATCGTCTGCAGGTGCGCGATGCCGACCGTTGGCTTGCCGTGATTGAAAAGGGTCATCTCACCGGGCTGGATCATCCGGAGGTGCGGGCCCTCGCGAGCCGCTATGGCGATCCGGCCGACATTCTGGCGGAGGAGTGGATTCCGGAAATGCCGGGCGTCAATACGCCGGGAAACTATGGCAACGATTACGCCAAGGATCCTTGGCCGGTTGTCGAGCGGGTGCTCTACAAGGAGGTGCCGGCGGGCACCTACCGCTATGCCTATCCCAAGCCGGCGCAATCATCGCCAAGCCGCTGATCGCGCCGTTCCGGACCGGCGCCGACCGTCCATGATCACGGAATAGAAAACCCCCGGGTTGTGGCCCGGGGGTTTTGCGTTCGGCCGAGCGGAACGGTCAGCCGATGTGCTTGCGGAAGAATTCGAGCGAGCGCTCGCGCGCCTGCTTCGCCGCCGGCTCGTTCCAACTGCCGCGCTCGTCGCAGTTGAAGCCGTGGCCCGCCTTCTCATAGACGAACAGCGGCGCGTTCGGCTGCGCCGCCTTGACCTTCGCCACCTTGTCCGGCGTGATCGATTTGTCCTCGGCGCCGAAGTGGAACATCGCCGGCACCTTCGGCTTCTCCTCGGCGAAATCCGCCACGTTGCCGCCGTAGTAGGCCACCGAGGCCGCAAAGCCCTCGAGCCTTGTGGCCGCCAGCCAGGCCACCGAGCCGCCGAAGCAATAGCCCACCACGCCCACCTTGCCCACGTCCGCCACCGCGTCGCGCGCCGCCTGCACGTCGGCCAGCACGTCGTCCCACTTGAGCTGCTGGCGCGTGTTGCGGCCCTTCTCCTGATCCTCCGGCGTGTAGCCGATCTCCATGTTCGGGCTCACCCGGTCGAACAGCGCCGGCGCGATCGCCACATAGCCGTCCTTCGCATAGCCGTCCGCCATCGCCTTGATGTGATGGTTGACTCCGAAGATCTCCTGAATCACCACGATCGCGCCGCGCGGCTTGCCCGACGGATCCGCCCGGTAGGCCCCCAGCTTGTGGCCGTCCCTGGCCGTCAATTGCACCATTTTACCCATGTTCGGTCTCCCGTGATTGGCTGGTTGTTGATGGTTGGTTGAGCAATGGCCACGCGGCGGGTGAGGCTGGAACGGCCTCGAGACTCGCCGGCGAACATCGGATTGACGGGACGGACACACCGGACCCGGGCGAGCCGGCTACCCCACCGCCCTGGTCAATATTCTAGAATCGAGGCGCGGGGAAAGGCAAATGAACGCTGTATGTCAAACGTTGAAACGGAAATGCACCACGTCGCCGTCGGCGACCACGTATTCCTTGCCTTCGACGCGTGCCTTGCCGGCTTCCTTGGCGCCCTGCTCGCCGTTGAGCGCCACGTAATCGGCATAGGCGATCACCTCGGCGGCAATGAAGCCGCGTTCGAAATCGGTGTGGATCACGCCGGCGGCTTGCGGCGCCTTGGTGCCCTTGACGATGGTCCAGGCGCGCGCCTCCTTCGGCCCGACCGTGAAATAGGTCAGCAGACCGAGCAATTCGTAGCCGGCGCGGATGACGCGGTTGAGGCCGGTTTCCTCGAGCCCCAGTCCCGCGAGGAATTCCTGGCGCTCGGCCTCGTCGGGCAGCGACACCACTTCGGCTTCGATCGCCGCCGAGATCACGACCGAGGCGGAGCCGGTCGCCTTGGCCATGGCGGCGACCCGCTCGGAATATTTGTTGCCGGTCGCGGCGGATGCTTCCTCGACGTTGCAGACATAGAGCACCGGTTTGGCGGTGAGCAGCGCGAGCTGCTTGAACAGCAGCGCTTCCTCCGCCGTCACGGCGACGGTGCGCGCCGGTTTGCCATCCTTGAGCGCGGCGAGCGCCCGCTCGACGATGGGCAGCACGGCCTTGGCTTCCTTGTCGTTCTGCTTGGCGCGCTTCTGCAGGCCGTCGAGGCGCTTCTCCAGGCTCTCCATGTCGGCGAGCATCAGCTCGGTCTCCACCGTCTCGGCGTCGGCGATGGGATCGATGCGGCCTTCGACATGGGTGATGTCGTCGTCCTCGAAGCAGCGCAGCACGTGGATAATGGCGTCGACCTCGCGGATATGGGCGAGGAACTTGTTGCCGAGCCCTTCGCCCTTGCTGGCGCCGCGCACCAGGCCGGCGATATCGACGAACTCGAGCTGAGTCGGAATGATCTTGGCCGACTTGCCGATGCGCGCCAACTCGTCGAGCCGCTTGTCGGGCACGCCGACGCGGCCGACGTTGGGCTCGATGGTGCAGAACGGATAGTTCGCCGCCTGGGCCGCCGCGGTGGCGGTCAGGGCGTTGAACAGAGTGGACTTGCCGACGTTGGGCAGTCCGACGATGCCGCAATTGAAACCCATGGGGATGCTTACTCTTTGCCGTTCTCTTTGGTGGCGGCCTTGTTGTCCGCTCCGTTCTGGGACGCCGGAACGAGCAGGCTCACCTTGTTCATGAAACCGACGTCGTCGCCCTTGGCGAGCAAGGGGAAGGCTTCGGCCATGGCATCGACCAGCGCGTTCATTTGGGGGCGCTCGTCCTTGGCGAAATTCTGCAGCACGTAGCCGGTCACCAGATCCTTCTCGCCGGGATGACCGATGCCGACGCGCACCCGGAGATACTCGGGACCGAGATGGGCGTCGATGCTGCGCAATCCGTTGTGGCCGGCGGAGCCGCCGCCGCGCTTGGTGCGCAGCTTGCCGGGCCGCAGGTCGAGTTCGTCATGGATGACCACCATGTCGGTCGGCGTCAGTTTGTAGAACTGCGCCGCCGCCGCGACCGACTGGCCCGAGCGATTCATATAGGTCTCGGGCTTGAGTGCCAGAACCTTCACGCCGGCCACGGTGCCTTCCGAGGCCTGGCCCTGGAACTTGGCGCGCCACGGGCCGAAACCATGGCGGCGGACGATTTCGTCCACCGCCATGAAGCCGATGTTATGCCGCTGATTGGCGTGCTCCGGACCAGGATTGCCGAGGCCGACGAGAAGCAGCATGGCGGCCGATGGTTCCTCTGTGAGAGCCTTCTCCGTGGGAGCTCCTCGCCGAGGAGCTCCCGTGGGAGAGGACGCGGCCGGTTAGGGCTACTTCTTGGCTTCGGGCTTCTTGGCGGCTCCGGCGGCGGGAGCGGCGCCGGGGGCGGCTCCCGGAGCGGCGGCAGCCGGCGCGCCTTCGGCACCCGGAGCGGCTGCTGCCGCGGCGGGCTTCACTTCTTCCTCGGTCTGCACGGTCGGCGCCGCCACAGTGGCGACGGTGAAGTCGCGATCCGTGATGGTCGGCCGCACGCCTTCCGGCAGCGCGATGTGGCTGATGTGGATCGAGTCGCCGATATCCTTGCCGGCGAGATCGACGGTCAGCGAGTTCGGGATGCGATCGACCGGCGCGACCAGCTCGACTTCGTGGCGCACGATATTGAGCACGCCGCCCTTCTTCAGGCCGGGCGACTGACCCTCGTTGATGAAGATGACCGGCACCGCGACGGTGACCTTGGCATCGGCCGACACGCGCATGAAATCCACATGGATCGGCAGGTCGGTGACCGGGTGATATTGCACGTCGCGCGGCAGCACGCGATGGGCCTTGCCGTCGAGCTGGATATCCACCAGGCGGGTGAAGAAACCCGAATGACCGAGATGCTGCTTGAGCACCTTCGGGTCGAGAGCGATCAGTACGGGGGGCTCCTTCGCGCCATAAACCACGCCCGGCACTTGTCCGGCGCGGCGTGTGGCACGGGCGGCCCCCTTTCCGGCCCGTTCCCGCGCGGTGGCGGGAAAGGAAATAATGTCAGCCATTTGGTCGTCTCCAATGATAAAGCGCCGGCCGGCCTCCAGGGGTGCCGGCGGGCTTAGAAGCGGCGGAATGTAAGCGTTTCCGGGCGCAAGATCAACCGCCCCGGCGCGCAGCCGGGGGCTCGCACAGGGCTTGGTCCAGCGGCCGGAGCTCGCCGCAAAACTGTTCTAAATCAATCGAATAGGCTGGAAACCGAGGTTTCCTCGCTGATCCGCTTCATGGCCTCGGCGAGAAGCGGCGCGACGGTCAGTTGCTCGACATGGCTCGACACCCGCACCGCTTGGGTCGCCATGATGCTGTCGGTCACCACGAGCTGCTTGAGCGGCGAGGCGGCGACACGCGCCACCGCGTCGCCCGACAGCACGCCGTGGGTGACGTAAGCGGCGACGCTCTTGGCACCGGCCTTGCTCAGCGCGACGGCGGCATTGCACAGGGTGCCCGCGGAATCGACGATGTCGTCGATCAGGATGCAATGACGGCCTTCGACGTCGCCGATGATGTTCATCACTTCGGAGACGCCGGCGCGCTCACGGCGCTTGTCGATGATCGCGAGATCGGCGTCGAGGCGGGTCGCCAGCGCGCGCGCGCGCACCACGCCGCCCACGTCGGGCGAAATGATCATCAGCTCGCCGTTGTTCGGCCGCTTCTTCTGGATATCGGCGACGAACACCGGCTGGGCGTAAAGATTGTCGACCGGAATGTCGAAGAAGCCCTGGATTTGCCCGGCGTGCAGGTCGATGGTCAGCACCCGGTCGGCGCCGGCTTCGGTGATCAGGTTGGCGACCAGCTTGGCCGAGATCGGCGAGCGCGGGCTGGTCTTGCGATCCTGCCGGGCGTAGCCGAAGTAGGGCACCACCGCCGTGACGCGCCGCGCCGAGCCGCGCTTGAGCGCGTCGAGCGTGACCAGCAGTTCCATCAGATTGTCGTTGGCGGGGAAGGAGGTCGGCTGGATGACGAAGACATCCTCGCCGCGCACGTTCTCCTGGATCTCGACGAAGACTTCCATGTCCGAAAAGCGGCGGATCACCGCCTTGGTGAGCGGCAAATTCAGACAAGCCGCAATCGCCTCGGCTAACGGCCGATTGCTGTTGCCGGCAAGAACCTTCATGTGAACTCGTCCCCTTGCTGGTGGCCCGCCGGTTCGTCCGCGAACCCGGCTTCGAGGAGCCGGGGCTGGCGCCGGATGCCGGGCGCGGGCGGACAATATCAGCGTGTTACAAGGGTGTAAACGGGACTCACGGGCTCGTACGGGGTGGCGCCGCGCGGCCGGCTTGGTTCACGACCGCGTCTCCCTGGGCGCTTCCCTCGGACCGTCCGGCTGTCTTGCGCAGGAGATCGACAATCCCCTCCGCCGCCCCTTCCGCGATGATGAAAGCGAGATCGCCCCATGCCCGATCGAGCGTTCCCTTCGGAATGTCATTGGCCTGCTCGATGGTGCCGAGTTCGCTGCCGTTGGGGCGCAGCACCGTCCAGGCCAGGCTCAGGGTCTCACGCGAGGCCGCGGCGCCCGGCACCTTGGATGGCGCCACGACGACATTGCCGAGAATCAGGGCACCCTGATCGTCGACCGTATCGCTGACCGTCAGGCCCGCCTGCTTGAGGTGATACTCCAGGGCACTGGCGAGCGCCCGGCCGCCGGGTCCCGGTGCGCCGTCGATGGCGACGATGGTCAGCTTCGGCATTTCGTCGGGCTGCGGGGGCAGCCCTTCGGCCTCCATGACATAGCGGTTGATCGCGGCGACCAATTCACCGGCCATGGAATTGATCCACGCGCCGGCCGGATCGCCCGGCCGCTCGGTGACGAAATTCCGCACTTCCTCGCCCTTGTCGTCGACCAGCGTCCAGGCGACGGCGATGCGGCCCGCCGGATCCGATCGCGGATCGAATCGTCCGAGCAGTGCAAACCGCCCATTGGCGGCGGGGGCTTCCAGCGCGACGATCTCGGCATCGCGCAAAGCCTGGGCGACGGCCTCGGCGAGATCCGCGCCGGTGTCGGTGGCGGTGAGCGGCAACCCGTCGATGCGCGGCACATTGATGCCGCCGCGCAATCCCGGCTGAAGCAGCGGGTTGGTGAACGGCGTGTCGGGCTGGAACGCCGACGGCGGATCGCCGGTACAGCCGGCGAGCAGCGGCGCGACAACCAGGAGCGCCGCGGCGCCGTGGCGGACCCTCCATGAGCCGCGGCCGGCGAACAGCGGCGCGCGCGCGCGCAGAGCGCCGCAGAGCGAACGAATCAGCTTAGAACAGAACACAACCCACCATAAGGCCGAGCGTCAGGAAACCGAGAAAGAGAATCAGGTGCGGCATCGGCTCTCTATATCACGCAGGCTTTGCGACACAACGGGGGTTGCGTCGGAGGTCAGTCGGCGAGGGCGATGGCGGACAGCCCGCGTCCATAATCCTTCTCGCCACGCAGGCACGCCCGGCGATAGCTGAAGAAGTGCCGGTCATCCGCACAGGTGTCGTAAGGCAGCACCTCGACCGAGCCGAGACCAAGCCGTTCGAGCCTGTCGGAGACGTAACCGGGCAGATCGAAGCGCCAGCGCGGCTCCCCCTCGCTGTTGCGATCGGGACGGAAGTGGCGACCATTGGCCGGATCTTCGGCAACGAACGGCGCCGGAAACTCGGGCCCGACCTCGTAAGAGGCCTGGGCGATGCAGGGACCGACGGCGGCGAGGATGCGCTTCGGCCGGGCGCCTAGCTTGACCATGGCTTCGACAGTGGCTTCGAGCACGCCCGTGAGGGCGCCGCGCCAGCCGGCGTGGGCAGCCCCGAGTACGCCCGCTTGGACATCGGCGAGAAGGATCGGCGCGCAGTCCGCGGTGAGAATGCCGAGCGCGATGCCGCGTGTCCGGGTGACCATGGCGTCGGCCTTCGGCGCCGCGCCGGGGAGCCACGGTCGATCGACCACGGCGACGGTCGCGCTGTGGATCTGATAGGCCATAACCAGCCCTTCGGCCGAGACATCCAACGTGCTCGCGGCGCGACGGCGGTTCTCGCGCACCGCCTCCGGATCGTCGCCCGAGCCGAGGCCGACGTTGAGAGCCGCGAAGATGCCCTGACTGACGCCGCCCTCGCGCGTGAAGAACGCGTGCAGCAGATCGGGAGAGTCGCTGAGATGCTCGGACGTCAGGGGTTTCAAAACGGTCATGGGGTCTCCGGCGGAGGCACAACATCAAATCCGGGCGGCACCGGCTGGTTCGGTCCGGTGATCGCGAGAACTTTGAACAGGCTGCCCATTTCCGTCGGCGCAATCAACCTTTTGAATGCGGTGCCGACGGCGGCGGCCTGATCCGGCCGGTTGCGCGCCAGGGCGGCTGCGCGCAGCCGCTCGGCGCGCTGCGCCATGCCGAGGCCGAGGAGAAACGGCCCTTGCGCAACCGGGCCATGGACCTGGGCGCCCACGCTCCGCGCGGCCTGACCCAAGGTGGCAAAATCCACATGGGCGGTGATATCCGCGCTGCCTGGGTCGTCGAGCGGGTCGTGACGGCGGTGGCCGCGTAGCGCCTGCAGCGAATCGCCGCCGCTGTGTTGCGCCGGTCCATAGTCGATGACCAGCGCCGCGCCGCCGCCCGAGGCAAGTCGCCCGGCGATGGCGCGCACCGCGGCGAGGCTCGCGGGCGATTCCTCGCAGATAGTGCCCGCCGAGGCATTGCGCATGATCGAGGGGGGCTCGATGGCGGCTGGCGCATCCACCAGCACGAAGCGGAAACCGTCTTCTTTTTTCTCGTCGACCGCGACCAGCCGTTCGCGCCAATCCTCGGCGGTGCGTTCGTATTGGCGGATCGGCAGCGCATCGAAGAATTCGTTGGCGATCAGCAACAGCGGGCCGGTCGGCACCGTGGCGAGGTCGTCGTGCCACGTGGCGTCGACGCCGAGCTTCGCCAGGGCTTCGCGCTGAATCGCGCGCAGGGGTTCGCTGGTCTCGACCAGATGCAGGTCGATCGCCCGATGCAAGCCCGGCACGGCGCGACTCGCGCGCAGCGCATCGCTCATCAGCGTGCCGCGGCCGGGGCCGAGCTCGACCATGCGCAGAGACTTCGGGCTGCCGATCTGCTGCCAGACCACGGCCAACCAGGCACCGAGCATCTCGCCGAACATCTGGCTGATCTCCGGCGCCGTGGTGAAATCGCCGGCGGCGCCGAGCGGATCGCGGGTGCGGTAATAGCCGAGCGTGGGATGGTGGAGCGCGGCTTCCATATAGCGCGCCAGGGTGATGGGACCGTGGCGCCGGATCTCGTCGCGCAGCGCCGCAGCCAGCTCGTTCATCGCCGCGGTGGAACGGGTTGCGCCAGCACGGGAGGATGGGAGAGCGCGTGCCAGATCAGCATCAGCCCTACGAGAATCAGCGGCAGCGACAACAATTGGCCCATGGTGACCCAACTGTAGAGGAAGCCGAGCTGCTGGTCGGGCTGGCGGAAGAATTCGAGGGTGCCGCGCGCGATGCCATAGCCGGTGAGAAAGGTGCCGGCGGTCAAACCGGGCCGCTGCGGCGCGCGGGTGTAGTGGGCCATGAACCACAGCACCAGGAACAGGAGCAAGCCTTCCGCGAAGGCTTCGTAAAGCTGGCTCGGATGGCGCGGAATCGGTCCGCCATTGGGAAACACCATGGCCCACGGGACGTCGGCCGGCCGGCCGAACAGCTCGCCATTGATGAAATTGGCGATGCGGCCGAGCAGCAGTCCGATCGGCACGGCGCAGCACAGGACATCGCCGACCCGCAGGACCGGCAGTTTGCGCAGGCGGCAGAACAGGATGAGCGCGGCGATCACGCCGACCAGCCCGCCATGGAACGACATGCCGCCTTGCCACACGGCGAAAATCTGCAGCGGATGATTGAAGAAATACGACGGGTTGTAGAACAGCACATAGCCGAAACGGCCGCCGAGG
>CAZOBN010000054.1:0-3395 GCA_964577835.1 uncultured Rhizobiaceae bacterium | reverse complement strand
GCCGAGCGTCGCCCACAGCAGGAAATCGTCCACGTCGCGATCGGTCAGGGTGCCAGGAATGCGCCGCGCCAAGTGGAGCATATAGCGCCAGCCGAGGATCAGGCCGACCACATAGGCCAGCGCATACCAGCGGATCGCGAACGGTCCGATCTCGATCAGCACGGGGTCGATGGCAGGAAAGGGGAGGGCGAACATCATGCCGGAAAACCCGTTGGTTGCATCAGCGATAAGGGTCGGCGGCGTGTAGGAACTCCTGCACGTACCGTTTGATGCCGTCTTCGAGCGCGGTGAACGGCTTGCGATAGCCGGCGTCGCGCAGGCGCGCCATCTTCGCCTCGGTGAAATACTGATATTTCGCGCGGATGTCTTCCGGCGTATCGACAAACCGGATGTTCGGCGGCTTGCCGAGCGCGGCGAAGACGGCCTTGGCCAGGTCGGCGAAGCTGCGTGCCTGGCCGGTGCCCATGTTGAACAATCCGCTGACGTGCGGATTGTCATAGAGCCAAAGCATCACGTCGACACAATCGTCGATCCAGACGAAATCGCGCATCTGGCCGCCGTCGGCGAATTTCGGGTTGTGCGATTTGAACAGCACCGCCGGCTCGCCCGCCTTGGCGCGCGGATAGATATGCACCGGCACGCTCTGCTGGGCGCCCTTGTGATATTCGTTCGGGCCGTAGACATTGAAGAACTTCAGGCCGGCCCATTGGCGTGGCCGCGGGCCACCCGCCTCCACGATGTCGGCGACGCGGCGGTCGAACAGATGCTTCGACCAGCCGTAGCCGTTGAGCGGCTGCAGGCGCGCGAGCGCGGTGCTGGAGAATTCGTCGTCGAAGCCGGCCTGTCCGTCGCCGTAGGTCGCGGCCGACGAGGCGTAGATCAATCGCGCGTCATGCGCGGCGCACCAGTGCCACAGGTCGAGCGGCAAGGTGAAGTTGGTGCGCGCCAGCAGATCGCCGTCGGTTTCCGTGGTGCTGGATATGGCACCCATGTGGAAAATCGTATCGATGCTGCCCGCGTTGCGCTCGAGGAATTCGAACAAGCCCTCGGGCGGGACCACGGCGACCAAGGCGCGCTTGGCGATGTTGCGCCATTTGTCGCCGACGCCCAGCCAATCGCAGACCGCGATCTCATCGGCCTTGCGTGCCTCGAGTGCCGCCGCGAGATTCGAGCCTATGAAACCGGCACCGCCGGTGATCACCAGCATGAGTAATCCTTAAGGGCCCTGCTTCCCGCTGCGTGCATCATGGTCCGCGCCTTTATAGGGCGCGTTCCCAAGATCGGCAAGTTGGGGGACATAACACGGCGCGGAGGACAATATCCGCGAGCGGGTTGCGGCAGCGCTCATCGCTTCCCATAATGAATCCATCAGCACCACCAATCGGAGGCTAGGATGCAGACGACAAACAAGCTGCTCGACGATCTGGCGAGGGTTGCCTCCGGCGCCTTGGGCGTCGCGGCCGGCATGCGCGAAGAGGTCGAAACCGCTCTGCGCCAACGGTTCGCCCGCGTCATCGGCGATCTCGATCTGGTCACCCGCGAGGAATTCGACGCCCTCAAGGCCATGGTGTCCAAGGCGCGCACCGAAGAGGAAGCGCTGAAGCTGCGCATCGTGAAACTCGAAGGCGCGGTGGCGGAATTGCTCGTCGGAACGACTCCCGAGGGCACGCCGCTCGGCGAGCGCCTGCCGCCAGCGGATTAAGCCGCACTTATCCACAAAAACTTGGGGTTTGGGCGAATGGGGCCTTGCGCCTCGACTCGCATTCTGGTTTTCTACCTCTAATTGTAGGTTAAGGCCATACGCCCACAAGATTTCGCTCATAAATGGCCGCGGGTCCGGTTTTTCGGGGCGTGTTTACGACAGCGCTCCTCCCAGGCGCCGCTTACCGTAGGAGGTAGCCACATGTCACTTGCCGACCTCGCGAGCGACTCTGCTGCCGATAATCCCATCGATCTCGTCGAACAGATCGTCTCCGCCAACGAGTGGGTTTTCGAACGCGCTGGCGACGACGAACTCGCTGTCGAGATCGCCGGACGGTGGTGCGACTACCGCTTGTTCTTCGCCTGGCGCCAGGACGCTTCGGCGCTGCATTTCTCTTGCGCGTTCGACATGCGCGTGCCGAAGGCCAAGCGCCTGCCGGTCCATAGCCTGCTGGCCATGGTGAACGAGAAGATGTGGCTCGGCCATTTCGACCTGTGGTCGGAAGACGGATTGCCGATCTTCCGCCACGCCATGCTGCTGCGCGGCACGCCGGGCGCGACCGCCGAGCAGATCGAGGACATGGTCAACGTGGCGCTGAGCGAGAGCGAGCGGTTCTACCCGGCCTTCCAGTTCGTCATTTGGGGCGGCAAGGCCCCGGAAGACGCCGTCGCCGCGGCCCTGATCGACCCGGTCGGCGAGGCCTGACCCGCTCGTCGTTCCGATGTCTGTCCCCGATAACATACGCCGCGGCCCGATCCTGCTGGTGGGCGGCGGCAAGATGGGTGGCGCGCTGCTTGCCGGCTGGCTGAAGCACGGCGTCGCTCCTTCCGATATTATCGTCGTCGAGCCGGACCGGAAAGCCGCGGCCGAGTTGCGCGAACGCTATCGGGTGACGGTGCGCGACACCATGCCCGAGACTCTCGAGCGACCGCCCACCTTGGTGCTGTTCGCCGTGAAGCCGCAGGTCCTGCCCACGGTTTCGCCACCCTACAAGCGCTATGTCGGGCCGGAGACCGCGTTCCTCTCGATCGCCGCCGGCAAGACGATCGGCTTCTTCGAGCGCCACCTCGGACCGGACGCCGCCATCATCCGCGCCATGCCCAACACGCCGGCGGCGGTCGGGCGCGGCATCACCGTGCTCTACGCCAACGGCGCCACCAGCGAAGAGCAGATGAGCTTCTGCGAAACGCTGATGAGCGCCGTCGGCGAGGTGCGCTGGGCGGTGGACGAAGCGCAGTTCGATGCGGTCACCGCCGTTTCGGGCAGCGGCCCGGCCTACGTGTTCCTGCTCATCGAGTATCTGGCCGAAGCCGGTGTCGCCGCCGGATTGCCGGCCGATCTCGCGATGGATCTGGCGCGCGCCACCGTGGTGGGGTCCGGGGAACTCGCCTATCGATCCGTTGAGTCCGCCGAGATCTTGCGGCGCAATGTCACCAGCCCCGGCGGCACGACGGCGGCGGCGCTCGAGGTGCTGATGGGCGAAGACGGACTCAAGGATTTGATGACCAAGGCCATCGCCGCCGCCGCCCGCCGCTCGAAGGAGCTGGCGGAGTAGAGACGGGCGCGACACGACGCGGCGACACGCTCGCACATCCCGATCACAGAAGCCGGGCCATAACGATTGTGGTGATGCGTCTAGCTAGTGCACTGACTCATACGAAGGGTACTGGTACGGCGGAAAGTTTGCGCAAGA
>CAZOBN010000053.1:0-20658 GCA_964577835.1 uncultured Rhizobiaceae bacterium | reverse complement strand
CTCGGTGCGGAAATCCTCGCGCCGGTCGGACCAGCGGATGCCGCCGCGCGCCACCTTGCCGCCGCGCAGATGGATGCCCTCCATGCGCGGCGAATAGACGAAGACCTCGTAGAGCGGTCGCGGCAACGGTAGATCTTCCACCTTGCGGCTATCGAGCTTGAACGACAGATAGGGTTTCGGACCGCCATCCGCCGCCTTCTGATAGAAGTTCGTGCGTAGGGACGACAGAACCAGATTGAGGAAGCGGCGCAGGATGCGGTCTTCGTCGAGGCTCACGACCCCGTCGAGCGCTTCCTCGTATTTGACCTTCAGCGTCACCTCGCGGCTTTCGGCGCGCGTGCGGTTCGCCGGATCGAAGCGGGTCGCGAACAGATCGGCGAACAGCCGCGCGAAACCTGGATTGTGCAGGAAGGTGTCTTCCATGTAGGCCTGGCTGTAGGTGATGCCGGCCTGGCGCAGATATTTGCTGTAGGCACGGATGATCGTCACCTCGCGCCAGTCGAGCTCGGCAGCGACCACCAGGCGGTTGAAGCCGTCGTTCTCCATCTCGTCGGTCCACAGCCGGCCGAAGGACTCCTCGAGCAGCGGCTTCAGGCGCTCGAGCGCGATCGGTTCCCCGCTCTTGGCGCGCATGCCGAAATCGTGGATCCACACGCTGGCGCTATGCGCGTCGCCGGGTTTCGGTTGCACCAGATAGGGCAGCTCGTCGATCACCTTGAAGCCCAGGTTCTCCAGCATGGGCAAAACGTCCGACAGCGGCACCGCGTTCGCAGCGTGATAGATCTTGAGCCGCACCGAATCATCCGGCGCATCGAGCGGACGGTAGAGATTGAGGCCGAGCTTGCCGGTCGTGGCGGCGCCATCGATGCGGTCGATATCGTGCACCGCGCCGGCCGCCGGCGTGCGCTCGCGGTAGGCGGTCGGAAAGGCCTCGGCATAGCGGCGCATCAGAGCCAGGCCGGCATCCTCTCCGCGCGCCTCGATCAAGGCCTCGCGCAAATCGTCGGCCCAGCCGCGCGCCGCGCGCGCCAGCCGCCGCTCGATGTGGTCCGAATCGAAATTGGGAATCTGGCCAGGCCGGGTCTTGATGATGACATGCAGACGGGCGAGCGGCGATTCGCCGATCTGGGTATAGAATGCCGACACCGTGCCGTGCAGCTCCTGGCATAGGATGTCCTGGAACTTGAGCCGCAGGTCGGTGTCGAACTTCTCGCGCGGCGCGAAGATCAGGCAGGACAGAAAGCGCTCGAATGGATCGCGCCGGATGAACAGCGCCACGCGGCTGCGCTCCTGCAGTTGCAGGATGCCTAGGCTGATGTCGAGAAGATCGTCCTCGGAGATCTGGAACAACTCGTCGCGCGGATAACTCTCGAGGATATTGATCAGCGCCTTGCCGTCATGGCTCGTCGGCGACAGGCCCGAGCGTTGCACAATCCGATCGATCTTCTGGCGCAAGAGCGGGATGAGCCGCGGACTCAGGTTGTAGGCTTGCGACGTGAACAGGCCGATGAAGCGATATTCGCCGACCACCTTGCCGTCGGGCGCGATCTTCTTGATGCCGATGGTGTCGAGATGCACCGGCCGATGCACCGTCGAGCGCCGGTTGGCTTTCGAGATCATCAGCAGGGTCGGCGAGCGCACCAGGGCGCGGATGTCGGGCGGCAGGGCGGCTGCTTCGGTCGTCGCGTGGAAGATATGCGCCTCGGAATCGCGCAGCAGGCCGAGGCCGGAGCCCTCGACCACGCGCCCGATGCCCGGCTCGGCCGCGTCGCCGCCGAAGGCATATTCGCGGAACCCGAGATAGGTGAAGTGGTTGTTGTCGAGCCAGTTGAGGAAGGCGCGGGCTTCCTCGCCTTCCTCTGCCGGCACACCCGGCGGCGTCGGCTCCAATTCCTTCAGGACCGTCGCCAGCCGGCGGCGCATCGGCAGCCAATCCTCGACCGTGACGCGCACGTCGGCGAGCACCGCCTCGATGCCGCGCTGGACCTCGTCGCGCGCCGCCGCGGTCGGTTGCTCGTCGATCTCGACATGCATGACCGATTCGCCGACGATTCCGTCGCCGTTCGCTTCGCCTGTCTGATCGGGCCCGAGCAGTTCCTTGAGAACGCCCTTGCCGTCGCGCCGCACGCGCAGAAGAGGATGGATGATGAGGTGGACCGTGATGCCCCGGCTGGCGAACCAGCCGGTGACCGAATCGACCAGGAACGGCATGTCGTCGTTGACGATCTCGACCACCGTGTGGCTGCTGGTCCAGCCATGCTCCTCGAAGGTCGGGTTATAGACGCGCACCTTGGGCGCGCCCGGCTTACGGGCCTGGGCGAAGCGCCAGATGGCGAGTGCCGCGCCGGTCAGCGCCTCGGGCCGCGCCGCCAGAAGATCGTCCGGCGCGACCTGGGCATAGTAGAGATCGAGAAAGCGCGCGGCGGATTCGCCGGCGTCCTGCGGCGCGCCATCCTTGGCGAGCGCCTGGCGGGCGAGCTGGCCCACGGTGGACAGCAGGTCGGCTTTCAGCCGTTCCGGTCGCGAAGCCACGATGCCCTCTTTTCTGAAGAGCCTAAGCGGATGGTCGAGACAATAGGGCGACGGGTTGTCTTCATCGGACCTTGGCCACTCGTGCTCAGTGCCGAAAGCTTCGGCATATGCGCCTTCAGCACACCAGAAACAACAATTTTAGTTAATTTCGCCTGAAGGCTCGGAATTGGTAAAGTACCTCTTCAATATCAACGGCTTGGTCAACATATGCGGCACGCCGTGCGCACGTACCGTTTAGGCGTTGCCGTCCAATTTGGGACCCAGGGTTCTCCCGAATATGGCCTGTAAACGGCTCTGCCACCCACCGCGTCCGTGCTCAGAAGCATATTTCTGAATCCGGTTCAAATCGGCTTCGGTCAGCGATAGAGAGTTCGTTCCGACATCGACCTTCTCCTGAAGTCGCACCAACAACGATTGAAAGCCACCGTTCCCCTTTGATGCGGGGTCCTGTTTTCTCAACTCGGTGAGTTCTGATTGGTTCAGAACAATCTTCATGCCCTTCTCCTCTTTTCTGAGATGGACTCCTGAATTATGTGCCGTCTGAATCGTTTTTGCACTTGTACAACCGCGCTGAATCTTTTTAGCTGTGGTCCTGCGCCCATGGATGCGCCTACACGTCTTTGTTCCACAGCCGGTCTTGTTGATGGCAACACGCCTCCTCCCGTTCTCAGATTCCATCCAGTTCAGTGGAGCAGCGTCTGCCGTAGCCAGCGATCTGATCAACGACGTTCTCACCTTCTCCGCATTTGGCGCGCCGACCCAGGACGTGGCCGAAAACGGCATCCGCTATCTGGTCAATGAATTCTGGACCGCCGGCCAGCGCCAGGCGCATGCCATCCATGAGGTGAGCTATCGCGCCTGCTTCAAGCCGCAGTTGCCCGAGTTTTTCATCGCGCGACTCACCGTACCGGGCGACGCGGTCTACGACCCGTTCATGGGCCGTGGCACCACGCCGGTGCAGGCGGCGCTCATGGGCCGCCGCCCGGTCGGCAACGACATCAATCCGCTGAGCGTGCTGCTGACGAGGCCGCGCTTGGCGCCGCCCTCGATCGCGGCCATCGCGCGACGGCTCGACGAGATCCCCTGGCAGCATGGCACCATCGAGCGCGACGATCTGCGCGTGTTCTTCCATGAGGAGACGCTGCGCCAGATCGGCGCGCTGCGCGCCTACCTGCTGGCGCGCGCGCCGCTCGACGGCGATGCGGACCCGGTGGACGATTGGATCCGCATGGTGGCGATCAACCGGCTCACCGGCCATTCGCCGGGCTTCTTCAGCGTCTATACCCTGCCGCCCAACCAGGCGGTGTCGGTCGAGTCGCAGCGCAGGATCAACGAGAAGCGCCGGCAGACGCCGCAGCCGAAGAATGTCGCCGCGCTGATCCTGAAGAAGACCAAGTCGCTACTGGCCGAAGGCGGCATGCCGGATCATCCGCCCGCCATCCTCGGCAGCGCGCCGGCCGACGATACGCCGTTCATCGCCGACGGCAGCGTCTCCCTCGTGGTCACCTCGCCACCGTTCCTCGATATCGTGCAGTATGCCGAGGACAATTGGCTGCGCTGCTGGTTCGCCGGCATCGATGTCAGCCAGGTCAGGATCGATCGACACCGCAATGCGGAAAGCTGGACCGACATGGTGCGCGCGACGCTGGCGGAGCTCGCCCGCGTGGTGAGGCCGGGCGGCCATGTCGCCTTCGAGGTGGGCGAGGTGCGCAACGGCAAGGTGCTGCTGGAAAAGCTGGTATGGCAGGCGGCGGACGGCCTGCCGTTCGAGCGCCTGGCGGTGATCGTCAATCAGCAGAGCTTCACGAAAACCTCGAACTGCTGGGGCATCCGCAACAACAGCCGCGGCACCAATACGAATCGGATTGTGGTGCTGCGGCGGGATTGACGGCTTGTAGAGATTCGTCATGCCCCGGCTCGACCCACGGCTGTCCGGTTGAGGCCGAGGCCGTTGGCATGCGCCGATTCGTGGATGCCCCGAACGAGTCGGGGCATGACGGTTTTTATGGGATTTCCGCCCAGTTCCGTCATGGCCCGATTCAGTCGGGCCATCCACGTCAAGCCGTCGCTTGCGACGGTGACGATCGGTGTCCGTCCTCCGCCTACCCACCATCGAATGTCATGCTGTCAGCCCTTTCCTGGGAAACTTGGATGCTGAACCGGACAGCCGTGGGCTCGACCGGGTCATGACGAGTTCTTGGGATTGGTTATTCGTCGCGTGCCTTGCGCGCCTTCTCAACGAGCTCGGGCGAGATGTCCAGCGTCGCCTTGATGCGGCGTTGCAGCTCCTCGCCCGACATCGGGTCGAATTCCATCTTGCGGTTTTCCATCTCGGCGATGAAGCCTTTGTCGGCGACCATGGCGTCGAACGCCTTGCGCAGCACCGCGAGGCGGTCCTTCGGCACCTCGGGCGGCAGCAGGATGGCGCGGCCGATCTCCGCCGTGTCGCCGAACAGCGTCAGGATATTGCGGTCCTCGGGCGTCTTGCCGAGCTCGACCATGGTCGGCACGTCGGGAAACGCGCGATGGCGATCGGTGGAATATTGCACCAGCACCGACACGGTCTTGTCGCGTAACCAGTCGGGCTTTCCGATCACCAGATTCTCGACGGTGGCATGCGCGCCCTCGACTTCGCCGCGCTCCATGGCGAGCATGGCGCCGGTGGTGCCGGGATAGCCGAGCACGAGCTTGAACTTGGTGCCGGCGAACCTGTTCATCAGCTTCGGCATGCCGTCGCTGGTGCCGCCGGCACTGGTGGCGCCGAGCAGGGTCTCGCGTTTCATGGCATCCTGGACGATCTTCACCGGCACCGTGTGCCATACGACGCTGACCTCCACGGCCGTGGTCAGCCGGCCGAGCCATTCGAACTTGCCGACGTCGTATTGCACGGCGGGGTTCTTGAGCAACTGCTCGAGCGCGACCGCCTGGGTCACCATGCCGATGGCGGTGCCGTCGCGCGGCGCCTGGGCATAGAGATAGCTCGCGGCCTTCAGGCTGGCGACGCCCGGCATGTTCTTCGGCACGATGGCCGGCTGTCCGGGGATGTGGCGCGACAGATGCCCTGCGGCGAGCCGCGAATAAACGTCGTAGGTGCCGCCCGGGTTGTACCCGATGAAGAAGGATATCTGCTTGCCCTTGAAGAATTCGGCGGCGCTCTGGGCGTGAGCGGGCGCGACAATCGCGATGCTCATAGTGGCAACAGCGGCAGCGTAAGCGACGAGCGAGGACAGACGCATGGAAACCTCCTGAGCCAATAGCGAAATCGGAATACCGATGGGATGCGTCTCTCAATGCTCCGCGACGTCGATATAGACTCCCTCGATGTCGGTGAGCTGGAAGTGGCCGATCGGGCATGTCCGGAATAGCTTGAGCCGTGCCTCGCCCTCCGAGCCGTAGCCCAAGGGCCGTGTCACCAATTGCGGATTCTCGCCGATCAGGCCGGTCATTTTCTTTTTCACGGCCTCGACGCTCTCCACCTTGAAGCCGATATGGTCGAGCCCGGTGCGCGCCGGATCCATGCCGTCGTAATCGGTCAGCTTCCACGGCATGATCAGCAGGGTCACGCGCCCGTCCGACAGGTGATAGTTCTCGTCGGTCTTGTTCAGCACATTGAGCTCGAACACCTCGGCGTAGAACTGGGCGCAGCGTTCGGCGTGGCGCGTGCGCAGGGCGATATGGCTGATGGTGCGCGGCTGGTCCCAGTCGTTCTCGGCGTAGACATCCTTCTGGTTGCCCTGGCTCTTCTGCGACAGGTCGAAAATGTTGGTGTCCGGGTCGATCGCGCTGTAGGCCGCGAAGGGCCGGATCGGCGGCCGCTTGATCGCTTCGAGCGAAGGATCGAACTTGCGGATGCGCGCGATCGCCAGATCGATGTCCTCGACCTGGATGCCGAAATGATCGAGCCCGCTGGTGCGGCCCTCGCGGCGCGGAATGTGATTCATCCCGACATAGCCGTCGCCGATCACCACCGAGCGCGATGGGCGCGGCTTGCTCGACGGCTTCATGCCGAACAGCGCTTCGTAGAACTTGCCGTTGAGCGCGTAATTGTCGCTGGCGATGGCGACGTGATTGATCTTGGCGAACACGCGGTGCCCTCCCTGTCATGCCGAAATCCGATGCCGTCTCGCGCGGCTTTGTCGAAACAGCATAGCGGGGCTGCGTTGGCGCGAACAAGGCGTTCTTTGGCGCCGCCCGGCAGATGTATTCGGTTCTTGTCGCACCCTGTCTCCCGGCGCCTAAATACCGGCGACATAACGAGTGCGGTTGACGCAGATACACCGCCGGAAGCCTTGTCGGACAGCAAGCGATGCAACCGAAAGGAGGACCCGATGTGTGACTTCTCCCTCGAAAGCTATGGCCGGCGCCTCGCGCGCGAAGGCGAGACCTACAAGGTCGCGCGGTTCCCGAGCGGCACCATGGGCCTGGCGCCCATGGGCGAGCACGCCATGCCGGTATGCGTGCCCTACGATACCCAATTGATGCTGGATGATATTCCGCAGGCCCTGCAGGACAGCCTTTCCATCGGCCGGCGCGAGGAGGTGACCTTCGCGCGCATGGAGACCGGCCCCTATTTCGACGGCGTGCGGTTCCGCAATGGGCGCGAGATCTCGCTGCAGCGCCTGACGCCCGGCATCCGGGCGACCGTGACGGCGCTGCTCGAAAGCCAGATTCCGCTGCATGCGGCGGCGCTGATCTGACAGACGCTGTCCCGGCGGAACGGGCGCGGCCAAGCCCAGTTGGCCGCGGGGAGGGTGTTGTAACTCGCTGCCGGCGCAGACGGACGGGCAGAAAAAGGCCGTGGATAAAAAATGCGCGGCCTTTTTCTTGCGCCCGATACGCGCCGACGGGGGGCGGGCGGCGCGCACGCGAGGGCAATGTACCGCGCACGACCTGGGCGCACAGGTTTTCCGTGGCCTCGGTAAGGATATATGCTTTTGGTGTAATCAGAGCGCCAGCCCCTCGCACGCAAGAAAAAGGCCGCGGCGAACCGCGGCCTTTGAAGTTTCTGAAGTTTCGCGAGGTTAGCCGGTCAGGCCTTGAGGGTTTCGAGCACCCGCTCCGGCGTGAAGGGCATATGGCGCAGCCGCTTGCCGGTAATCTTGTAGAAGCCGTTGGCGACGGCGGCGCCGACCCAGGGATTGCCGATTTCGCCGAGGCCGCTCGGTGGCCTGTCGCGGTCGAGGAACGCGATATGGATTTCTTCCGGGGCGTCTTCCATGCGCAGCACATGGTAGTCGTGGAAATTGGTCTGCTCGACCACGCCGTCCTTCACGGTAACCCGTTCGTGCAGCACGCTCGACAAGCCATACATGATGCCGCTTTCGATATTGGCCTTGGCGGCATCCGGCTGCACGATCAGCCCGCCATCGACCGCGAGCCAGGTCTTGTGCACGGTGATCTCGCCGCTCTTGCGGTCGAGCGAGACTTCCGCCACGCCGGCACCGAGCGAGCCCGAGCGCTCGGAGATCGAGAGGCCGAGCGCACGTCCCTCGGCGCGCGGCCTGTTCCAGTCGGACATTTCGGCCACCTTCTCGAACACCGCGCGGGTGCGATCGGGCAGCGACATGCGCTTGAGGCGGAACTCGAGCGGGTCCACGCCCTGCGCCGCCGCCATCTCGTCGACGAAGCTTTCGATGGCGAAGACGTTGAACACATGAGCGACGCCGCGCCAGTGCTTGAGCTTCACGCCGTGCGACACGCCGCGCAGCTCGATATGCTGGTTGGGCACGCCGTAGTAGGGAATCTTCATGCCGCCGACGAGCAGCGCCGTGCCGCCGTCGCCGACCACGCAATGCTGCCAGCCCACCACCTTGCCGCTGGCGTCGGTCGCCCCCTCCAGGCACTGGAAGGATTGCGGGCGGAACATGCCGTTGGCGATGTCCTCCTCGCGCGTCCACAGCAGCTTGACCGGCTTCTTGATGTCGCGCGCCACCAGCGCCGCCTCGGCGGCATAGTCGCCGATCGAACGCCGGCCGAAGCCGCCGCCCATGTAGCACTGGTGATGGGTGACCTGCTCGAGCTTGAAGCCGAGCGCCTTGGCCACGTCGATGCGCGTGCGGTCGGGCGGGATGCGCACCCACGGGTTGAGCGACTTCGCCACGGCCTGGGCCTGCGCGCTGCCGACCAGGCGGAAGCCGTCGAGGCCGTTCAATGCGCAGAAGGTCAGGCCGCCGACCGCGCCCATGCCGGCGAGCACGCCGCGGCGCGTAACCCCGGACGTCGAGATGGCGGAGCCTTTTGTCGTATCGGGCTTCATCACGCTAGCCATGGCTCAGCCCTCCTTCGATGCGCGCTGGATCGCGGCGATGATCCGGTTGTAGGTGCCGCAGCGGCAGATGTTGCCGTTCATGTGGGAAACGATGTCAGCCCGCGTCGGCTTGGGATTGCTCGCCAGCAGCTCGGCCGCCTTCATGATCTGGCCCGACTGGCAGTAGCCGCATTGCGGCACCTGTTCGGCGATCCACGCCTTCTGCAGCGGATGGGATGAGTCGGCGGACAGGCCTTCGATGGTCGTCACCCGCTTGCCGGCGATCTCCTGGGCCTGGGTCAGGCAGGACTTCACCGCCTCGCCGTTGACATGCACCGTGCAGGCGCCGCACAGGCCGGCGCCGCAGCCGTATTTCGTGCCGGTGAGCTTGACGTGCTCGCGCAGCACCCAGAGGAGGGGCGTTTCGGGTTCGGCTTCGACCGAGACCGGTTTTCCGTTCAGCGTGAATGCGACCATGTTGCCTCCGCAAGTTTGGCGCACGCCGTCCCGGCGTCGCGCTCGGCACCACCGGCGGCGCGACGGCGCGGGCCGGCATCGAAATGGCAAAGCGACGGACGGTGGAAAAGCGGACGAGCCGCTGTGACTCGCCAATGGCCGCCTCCCGGCTGCCCGATCCGCGATACCGCCGGGCGGTCGGGATCGTTGCAACGGTCTGCTGCGTTATCAGAGGCTTGCACCGCCAGATCGGGAGAGAGCCATGCTGTGGCGCGACCGCCGCGAGAGTAGCAACTTCGAGGACCGCCGCGGGCAAGGCGGCGGATTCGGCGGCGGCGGCTTCCGGGTGCCGATCGGCATGGGCCGGGGGCGGCGCGGCGGCGGCATCGGCATCGGCGCGCTGCTCGTCATCCTGCTGATTTCCTGGGCGCTCGGCATCAATCCCCTGACCCTGTTCGAAGACGGTGGCGGCTCCCTGCCCGTCCCCACTGAACAGGCCGGTCCGGGCGCAGCCCAGCCGGGCGCGCCAGGAAGCTCGGGGGCCGAGGACGAGATGTCGCGTTTCGTGCGCGTGGTGCTCGCCGACACCGAGGACACCTGGAACGGCTTGTTCGCCCAGAACGGCGCGAACTATCCGGAGCCGACCCTGGTGCTGTTCACCCGCGCCGTGCGCTCGGCCTGCGGCTTCGCCTCGGCGGCGAGCGGGCCGTTCTACTGCCCGGGCGACCGCAAGCTCTACATTGACCTTGCTTTCTATGACGAGCTGCGCCGCCGCTTCCAGGCGCCCGGCGATTTCGCCCAGGCCTATGTCATCGCCCACGAGGTCGGCCATCACGTGCAGAGCCTGCTCGGCGTGCTCGGCAAGTTCGCCCAGATGCGGCAGTCCCTGGGCGAAGCGGAGTCGAACGCCATGTCGATCCGCGTTGAGCTGCAGGCCGACTGCTTCGCCGGCATCTGGGGCCGCGACGCCGCCGACAAGGGGCTGCTCGAGCCGGGCGATCTCGAGGAGGCGCTGAACGCCGCGGCGAAGATCGGCGACGACGCCATCCAGCGCCGCACCCAGGGCTATGTGGTGCCGGAGAGCTTCAACCACGGCACCAGCGAGCAGCGCGCGCGCTGGTTCAAGCGCGGCTTCGACGCCAAGTCGACCCAGGCCTGCGACACCTTCGGCGCGCGCACGCTCTGATCCCGAGAGTCGCGAAATGGTAAGGAACAAGGCGGCGATCGGGCCGCCGTCCGTTTGGCAGCCGAAACCCGCGCGGTGAAGATCGCGCGGCGGCGTCGGTCCATGCTAAACTGACAGCGCAGCAGGCGACGGGGGACGCACCATGGACGCGGACCAGTTACGCAGCACGCAGGCGCCGCTCAAGGCGCGCTACAAGACCGACCCGGCGGCGGCGCGCATCACGCTGAAAGCGCGCGGCACGCTGGCCGACGGCATCACCTGCAAGGTGGAGAGCGAAAAACGGCCCGCGGCGCTCGCCGGCCTGCATCCCGCCACCGGCGGCAGCGGCGAAGAACTCTGCTCCGGCGACATGCTGCTCGAAGCGCTCGTCGCCTGCGCCGGGGTCACGCTCAACGCGGTGGCGACCGCGCTCGCCATTCCGCTGCGCTCGGCGACGGTGAGCGCCGAGGGCGATCTCGATTTCCGCGGCACCCTCGGCGTCGCCAAGGAGGCAACCGTCGGCTTCAGCGCCATCCGGCTCGCCATCGCGGTCGACAGCGACGCGGACGCCGACAAGCTCGCCACCCTGCTGCGCCTGACCGAGCGCTATTGCGTGGTGTTCCAGACCCTCAACCAGAGCCCGCTGCTCAGCGCCACCATCCGCAACCGATCCTGAGCGCGTCTTTTACTTCGGCTCACCACTTCGGCTCCCCAGGACCTCTTCGATCTTCCTTGGGGGCTCCTCCTGGGGCTCCCTCTGGCCCACGTCGGGCCAGCCGCTATAGTGGCGCCAACGATCCGGCCGAAGGATTGAGGAACAGGAGACGACGAGCCATGAGCCAGCGCACGCTGCCGCAGGATGTCCATGCCGATTCGCGCTGCCGCTTGCCGCTGCCCAAGCGCGACGCGCTCGACGAGGCCGGCCGCAAGATCTTCGATCATCACCGGGACCCCGCCGGCGGCTCGATCGCCGGGCTGCAGGGGCCGGGCGGCATCAAGCTGCACAGCCCGAAGCTCGCCGCCGCGAGCCAACCGATGACGCGCTATCTGCGCCGCGAGGCCGGCTTCAGCGGCCCTCTCCGCGAGCTCATCATCCTGATCGCCGCGCGCGAGATGGACAGCAAATTCGAATGGGCGGCGCACGAGCCCGAGGCGCTCAAGGAAGGCCTGCCGCAGAGCATCATCGACGTGGTCAAGCACAGGCGCCCGACCGACGGCCTGCCCGAGACCGAGGCCACCGTGATCGCCTTCGGCCGCCAGCTCTTCCGCGACAAGCGCGTCGCGCCCGCGACCTTCGCCAAGGCGCTCGCCCTGTTCGGCGAACGCCGGCTCGTCGACCTGGTCTCGCTCATGGGCAACTACGCCGCGACCGCGCTGCTGCTCGCGGCGTTCGACATGCAGCTGCCGGACGGGGATGTGAAGGAATTGCCGGTGGGGTAAGGACGGCACGCCCGGCGCACGCACCCAATTCACGGACCTGTCCCGGCCCATCCAAAATCTTCTGTGTTGGTGATAAGATGCTTCCCATGAGGGGCATCCAGGATCTGATCGAAGACATCGCGACCCAGAACGAGGACGCGTGGAGCGCCATCGAGCAATGTACGGTCCGGCTGCCGGAATCGGGACCCATCCTGCGCGCGGCGTTGGCGCGCGTGGCAGACCATGGCCATGAGACTGATGCGGAGGCCAACGTGGCGTTCGCGGCGCTGCACATTCTCGGCGGCCGCCGTGATCCGCTGTCATGCCCGGCCTTCCTGAAACTGCTGCGACGGCCAGCGGACGAATTGGAGGATCTGCTGGGCGACGCCAAGACGGAAACGCTGCCGCTCATCGCCGCCAGCGTCTTTGACGGCGATGCCGCCGCATATTTCGACGCAATTATGGACCGCCGTATCGATGACCTGATCCGATACGGACTATTCGGCGTCGTGGCCTTTCTCACCTGGGAAAACCGCATCGACCGGGCGACGACGATCCGCTTCCTGGAGCGCTTCGACGAGGAACGTGGCGCCGAAGCCGGTGAAGTTGCCTGGAGCGGCTGGGAGCTGGCCATCTCGCTGCTCGGTCTTCGCGACCTGGCGTCGCGAGCCGCGGCAGCATTTCGTGACGAGCGCATCTTCTCCGGCTTCGGGAACCATGCCGAATTCCTGAAAACGTTGGCGCACGCGGAAGCAGCACCGGACGACATCACCCGCTTCGAGGACGAACGGCTCGGCTATATCGAAGATGTGCTGGTCGCGATGGAGCAGTTCTCGCCGCGCGGCAGCGAGGATTTCGGCAGCCGGCCCATGGGCGACCACACATACGAGGATCTCATACCCTACTTTCCGCCCGCCACCAATCCCTGGCGGAATGTCGGCCGCAACGATCCCTGCCCCTGCGGCAGCGGCAAAAAGTTCAAGAAATGCTGCCTGGAGAAACGGTAGGGCCCAGGCGCAGTGTGATTTCGCATTGCCAATCCTCGGTCCCCGTCTAATACTGAGACAAGCCTGCGAAAGAGCGCCCAGAAAGGGCGCCGCCACAGGGAAAAATCAGGAGTCCGGGACTTTTGAATCCGCGTTCCGACGCGGCGCGTGTTGATTGAGTTTGCCTTCGCATCCGACGGCCATGCGGTCCAGGGACGCGCCGCGTTGGATCCGCAACGTATTCATACGCCCGCCGCACCGCGGCCACGGATAGAACCTCCCGTACCAGGGATACTCCGATGTTCAAGAACCAAGGCATCGCGCATTTCTCCATTCCCGTGTCCAACCTCGCCGCGAGCACGAAGTTCTACAGCGACGTGGTCGGTTGCACGCTGATCAACACCGACGGCACGCGGCATTCCTTCATGGACGCGGGCGGCACCTGCATCCTGTTGTGCGCCGAGGGCGGGGCGATCAATCCCGACGGGCGCCGGGACATGGTGCATCACGCCTTCATCGTGTCGCCCGATCAGCTCAAGGGCATCAAGCGGCATCTCGAAACGCAGAAGGCCGAGGTGCTGTTCGAGGAGGACCGCGAGGGTGGCACGGTCAACGGGCCGCGCATCTATTTCCGCGATCCGGACGGCACGCGGCTCGAATTCATCGCCATGACGAGCTACGACACCACGCCGCGGTGAGCGGCGATCGCCCCGCCCACGCGGCCGCGATAGAGACCGTCACCCTCGCACTTGATGCGAGGGTCCATTCGAGCCAGCGTTCTGCGACCGCATTCCGCTGAGGTCATCGGGTGGGCGGGCCGGATCGGTAACAGCGTTGGCGGGGGGTTGGGCCGACAGGGGGGGCATGGGCCGGGTCGGCCTTGTCAAAAGCCCACGGCGGAACCCTCGTTATGGAATGAAATTTGGAGCGGGCGAAGGGATTCGAACCCTCGACCCCAACCTTGGCAAGGTTGTGCTCTACCCCTGAGCTACGCCCGCTCTGGCGCCTGTCCGCCCCGTCGATTTGGCCGTCAGTCCGGCCGGGGGCGGCGGGAAGAAGCGGGATAATACCGATTGCGCCGGGCATTGCAACCGGCCGTTCCGCGCGCCGGACGGCGCGCCGCGCCGCGGCTTTTTCCGCTCCGGCGCCGCGAATTCCCTGCCGAAGCGCCGCCGAAGGGCCGTCCGCGGGCACCTGCAGGCTTGCCGAACGGCCGCGAACGCGCCATCTATAGGTCAATTCCTTCAATCCCCTAACGACCTTAAAGAGAGAAACGACCATGGCAAGTTTCGGGGGCGACCCGTTCGGCGGCGCCCGCGCCGGCCAATCCGGACAAAACCCGCAGCAGACGCCCGCTCAGCCCCAGGGCAACGCCAGCGCCAGCTTCGGCACGACGATGGGAGCCGGCGGCGGAGCCGCCATGGGAGCCGGCGGCGGAGCCGCCATGGGAGCCGGCGGCGGAGCCGCCATGAGCGGCGGCGCGGGCGCGCTGTCCGGTCTCGCCGGCGGCGCCATGGCGAGCGCGCCGGCACCGGGCGGCGATCCGGTCATCGATTCCTCGACCGCGACCTTCATGCAGGACGTCATCGACGCCTCGTTCGCCACGCCGGTGATCGTCGATTTCTGGGCGACCTGGTGCGGCCCGTGCAAGCAGCTCGGCCCGACGCTGGAAAAAATCGTGCGCGAGCAGCAGGGCCGCGTCCGCCTGGTCAAGATCGACGTCGACCAGAACAAGGAGCTGGCGGCGCAGATGCGCATCCAGTCGATCCCCGCGGTCTATGCCTTCAAGGACGGTCGCCCGGTCGACGGCTTCATGGGCGCGCTGCCGGAAAGCCAGTTGCGGCAGTTCGTCGCCGCCCTCGCGGGCGGACCCTCGCCCGCCGAGCAGGGCCTCAAGGAGGCCATGGCCGAAGCCGAGGAGATGCTCAAGGAAGGCGACACCGACACGGCGATCGCCATCTATGCCGAGGTCCTCGCCCAGGACCCCAAGAACGTCGACGCGGTCGCCGGCATGGCGCGCGCCTATCTCGCCGCCGGGCAGCTCGATCAGGCGAAGAGCGCGCTCGAGCGCTACAAGCCGGAGGCCGGCCAGTCCGAGCCGCCCGTCATCGCCGCGGCGCGCGCCCAGATCGAGCTCGCCGAACAGAGCGGCGCCAGCACGGGCGAGCTCGACAAGCTCAAGGCTGCCGTGGCGCAGGACCCCAACGACCACCAGGCGCGCCTCGATCTCGCGACCGCCCAGTTCGCCGCCGGCACGCCGCAGGACGCGGTCGACACCCTGCTCGACAGCATCCGCAAGAACCGCGACTGGAACGAGGGCGCCGCGCGCAAGCAGCTGATCAAGATTTTCGAGGCGCTCGGCCCGACCCATGACGCGACTCTCAACGGCCGGCGTCGGCTCTCGTCGATTTTGTTCTCCTGACGATCGCGCTGGAGAGCGGGCAGACGGATGGCGAAAAATCCCTTCGATCCGGCGTTCGAGGATCTCCCGGCGGTCATTCCGGTGTTTCCGCTCGCCGGCGTGCTGCTGCTGCCGCGCGGCAAGCTGCCGCTCAACATCTTCGAGAAGCGCTATCTCGCCATGACGCGCGACGCGCTGCGGTCCGACCGCCTGATCGGCATGATCCAGCCGACCGGGTTGGGCGACACCGAGCGCGGTCCGGCGCTGTTTCCGACCGGCTGCGCCGGCCGCATCGTCAGCTTCGCGGAGACCGACGACGGCCGCTATCTCATCACCCTGCACGGCGTCCTCCGCTTCCGCGTCAAGGAAGAGCTGGACCTGACCGACGGCTACCGCCGCGTGCTCGCCGACTACGCGCCGTTCCGCGGCGACATGGAGGAGGAGCGCGAATCGGCGGGCGATCTCGGCCGGGCGCGCATCCTGAAGGCGCTCATGCGCTATTTCCGCGCCAACAACGTCAGCGCCAACTGGGATGCCATCAAGACGATGGACGACACGCAATTGGTGACCACGCTCGCCATGAGCTGCCCGTTCGAGCCCACCGACAAGCAGGCGCTGCTCGAGTCCAAGGGGCTCGCGGCGCGCGCCCAGGTGCTCGCCGCGCTGCTCGAAATGGGCGCGGTCAGCCCGCCGGGCGACCCGGAGGACACGCCGCCGCCGACGCGGCATTGATCCGACCGACCGAGGGGCCATGACCAAGGGAGAACCATCATGAACGACCTGCCCGCCAGCGGCGCACCGACTCCGCCCGAAGACCAGGTGCCGGCGGCGACACCGGCAACCCCGAGCGGGCCGCGCACCGTCGACCGCAAGCTGCTCGAGATTCTCGTCTGTCCGCTCACCAAGGGCCCGCTGCGCTACGATGTGGAGCGCCAGGAGCTGGTGAGCGAGCGCGCCGGCCTGGCCTATCCGATCCGCGACGGCATCCCGATCATGCTGGTCGACGAGGCGCGCCGGCTCGACGAGAGTACGACGCCCTGAGCGGCTTTATTCACAACCAACGGCAATCAGCAGCGCGGAGCGAACGATGACGGCGGGCAACGACCATAAGCACGGCCATGATGATCACGAGCATGGCCCGGAGCATGATCACAAACACGATGATCACGGCGCCCATGACCACGGCGCCAAGGGTCACGCGCCCGCCGAACATAAGCATGACGACCACGGCCATGACGACCATGGGCACGAGCACCACGATCACGGCGCGCATGATCACGCACATCACGATCATGGACACGCCCACGGCCACGATCATCATCACGGGCCGTTTCCCGAAGAGCTGCGGCTGAACCGCGCCGAGAAGAAGATCGAGGTCGATTTCGACGACGGCGAGAGTTTCGAGTTCACCGCCGAATTCCTGCGCGTCCATTCGCCCTCGGCCGAGGTGATGGGCCACGGTCCCGGCCAGCAGGTCACGGTCGGCGGCAAGCGCAAGGTCGGCCTGCGCGAGATCGAACCGGTCGGCAACTACGCCATCCGCATCGTGTTCGACGACGGGCACGACACCGGCATTTTTTCCTGGGCCTATCTCCACGAGCTCGGCGTCAACCAGGACCGGCTGTGGCAGGCCTACGAGGAAGCGCTCAAAGCCAAGCGGCTCAGTCGCGACCTGTGAACCGCCGGCTGTGCTGCGCTGCCGCGGCCGGGTGCACCTGTTCGGTCCAGCGCAGCCGGATGAATTCCGCCGCATCGTGGGCGCAGAACAGCTCCACTTCGCCGCCATGGCCGCGGATCAGGGTGCGCAGCCGCGCCTGGTTGGTCAGCCGCGCGCGGCGATTCACCTCCATCACGCGCTGATAGGCACGCAGGCCGGGCGGGCAGCGCGGCTCGGCTAAGTCCATTTCGTGGGCGTGGAAATAAGCGTCGCCGGCATGCAGCAGCCAGCGGTCCGGCATCCGCACGGCGATGCCGCAGTGGCCCCAGGTATGGCCGACCAGCGGCACCATGAGGATCTCCGGCGGCAGTCCCTTCAACCCGCGCACGCTGGCGAAGCCGAACCACGGCTCGCCCTCCGCGTCGTAGACCCGCCAGTCGATCTCGCCGTCCCACTGCTGCGGCCGATAGCGGCCGCGCGCGATCAGGCCGCGCCGGCGATGGCGCGCCGCGTCGAGCTCGGTGCCGAGCACATGAACCGCCGCACCGGGAAAATCCTCGATGCCGCCCGCGTGGTCGAAGTCGAGATGAGTGAGCACGATGTGTCGTACGTCCCCGGCGCGGAAGCCGAGTGCCTCGATCTGACGGACCGCCGTTTCCTTTTCAGCGAGGCGAATCCGATTGAGCCGGCGAAAGAAGCCGCTCAGCCGCTCGCGCGGCGCCCGCACATCGCGCAGGCCGAGACCGGTGTCGACCAGGACGAGGCCGTGATGCGGCGTTTCGACGAGGAGACAGTGGCAGACGAGACGGCGCTGATCGGATTCTCGTTTGGCGCCATACATGAGACGGCCGCCGAGGGGACACATCGTCCCGCAACTCAGATGATGAATCCGCATCCTGACCGAACCCCAAGGCGCGCGAACGCTCGCCCGTCACGGGGAGAACGGCACGGCGACGCGCGCCGGCTCTCGTTCAACAACGGCCGGGCTCTCGAGTTCCACGTCTCACGCCGAGTTTTTTCCGGCCTGTTCATCGGCGCCAAATCGCCGGTCGTAAGGCGCGACGGTTGGCGAGCTACAGCGGCTCGCCCCGCACGAGCCGGGGCAGGTCGCCGACCAGACCCATGGCGTGGCGCATGAAGAAGCGCTTGAGCGGCGGCACGCGGTTGACCGCGGCAAGACCGAGATCGCGCGCCAGCGCCAGCGGGCGGAACGAATTGGAGAACAGCCGGTTAAGGCCGTCGGTCACGGCGGCGAGCACCACGTTGTCGGTGCGGCGCCAGCGTTCGTAGCGCGTCAGCACCTCGCCAAAGCCGATGTCGAGGCCGAGCCGGCGCGCATCGACCAGCACTTCGGCGAGCGCCGCCACGTCGCGGATGCCGAGGTTGAGGCCCTGGCCGGCGAGCGGATGAATCGAATGGGCGGCGTCGCCGATCAGCGCCAGCCGTTCGTCGGTATAGCGTTCCGCATGCATCAGCCCGAGCGGATAGGACCAGCGCGGCCCGATGGCGCGCACGCGGCCGAGGAAATCGCCGAAGCGGCGCGCGATCTCGCTGTCGAAGTCGGCCGGCGCCAGCTTCAGCATGGCGGGGACCAGATCGGCGCGTTCGACCCAGACCAGCGACGAGCGATGCCGCACGGCGCCGCTTTCGTCGCGCGCGTCGATCATCGGCAGGATGGCGAACGGGCCGACCGGAAAGAACCGTTCATGGGCGACGCCGCCGTGCGGCAGCTCGTGCGTCACGGTGCAGACGATCGCGGTCTGCGCATAGCGCCAGCGCGTCGCGGCGATGCCGCGGCTTTCGCGCAGCATCGACTCGCGCCCTTCGGCGCCGACCACCAGCGCCGCGGCGATCCGCCGACCGTCGTTCAAGGTCGCGACCGCGCGCGCCGGCTCGTTGACCACAGCGGCGACTTCCGCCGGCGCGATCGGCGTGACGTTCGAAAGGTCCGCCAGACGCCGCATCAGGCCGGCGCGGATGACGCGGTTCTCGACGATATGGCCGAACGGCGTCGCCGGAAGATCGTCAGCCTCGCCGAGCCGGGCGCGGCGCCACAGGCTGTTGCGCAAGCCGTCACGCGCCAGATCCGCGTGATCGAAATGGATGAACAGCGGCGAATTCGCCTCGGTGACGCGGATGTCGAGAATGGGTTCCGCGTCGGCCGCGAGATACGGCCACACGCCGAGCGCTTCCAGCACGCGGCGCGAGCCGGCGGCGATCGCCGACACGCGGCCGTCGAATCCGGCATCGAGGAAACTCGCCGGATCGGCGCGGTCGATCACGGCCACGCTCAGGCCGGCGCCGCCGAGCGCCGCCGCCAGGGTCTGGCCGACCATGCCACCGCCCACGATCAGCACATCGACCGTCAGGTCGGGCCCTGTCGGATCCGGGTCAGCCGGCAGTTCGTTCGCGGGAGTTGGGCTCATGGTTCCTTCTAACATTCCGCCCGGCGCTATGGGCGAGCGATCCGCAGCCGCTCATGTTTTCGCAGACCACCGCTCACGCAATTTGACCATTTATTCAGCATATTTCCACTGTAGCCAAAATTTTAGGCAGAGGTGAGGGGCGGCGCCAGGGGCGTTGCCGGCTGTTTTCGGCCCAAACCTTGGGATTCCGCCGGTCGGCGCGCCGCCGAACGAAGCGGCATGGTCCTTGAAATGAACTGCGCCGTGACGCTTCCGCAAGGGGCGTTGCGGCTTTCCTGCCCGATTGCCGTCGAGGGGCGCGCCACACGCCCCGGCGATCATCCCGGGCACGACACCGGCGGGAGACGAGGGGCCGGAATTTGAACTCTAAAGGGGACCTCCCATGAAATTGGTAATGGCCATCATCAAGCCGTTCATGCTGGACCCGGTGCGCGAGGCTCTGACGGAGCTGGGCGTCCAGGGCATGACGGTGAGCGAAGTGAAAGGCTTCGGGCGACAGAAGGGACATACGGAGATCTATCGCGGCGCGGAATATTCGATCGACTTCCTGCCCAAGACCAAGATCGAAGTCGCTGTCACCGACGAGCTCACCGAACGCGTCGTCGAAACCATCCAGAAAGCCGCCCATACCGACAAAATCGGCGACGGCAAAATCTTCGTGCTCGACCTGCTCATGGCCGTTCGGATCCGGACGGGCGAGACCAACGCGGATGCACTCTAAGGAGAACACGCTAATGTACCGTCTGAAATCAATGTCCGCATGGCTGGTCGCCGCCGCCCTCGGGGCGCTGGCCTTCGCCGGCCCGAGCTTCGCCCAGGATGCCGCAGCGGCAGCGGCCGAAGCGCCAAAGATCGACACCGGCGACACCGCGTGGATGCTGACCTCCACCGCGCTGGTCCTGCTGATGACCGTTCCCGGCCTCGCCCTGTTCTACGGCGGCATGGTGCGCAAGATGAGCGTGCTGGCCATCATGATGCAGAGCTTCGCCGTGTGCTGCCTCGTCACCATCCTGTGGACGTTCCTCGGTTACAGCCTGGCCTTCGGCGAAGGCGGCCCGTATATCGGCGATCTGTCGAAGTTCCTCGCCAAGGGCATCGGCTGGGAAGGTCCCTTCACGTTGGGCAGCGGCGAAAGCGCCGTTGCCACGACGATTCCCGAGGTGGTCTTCTTCATGTTCCAGATGACCTTCGCCATCATCACGCCGGCGCTCATCACCGGCGCTTTCGCCGACCGCATGAAGTTCTCGGCGCTGCTGTGGTTCATGGGCCTGTGGTCGGTTCTGATCTATGCGCCGATCGCCCACTGGGTCTGGGCGCCGTCGGGCTGGCTGTTCGGCTTGGGCGTGCTCGACTTCGCCGGCGGAACCGT
>CAZOBN010000052.1:19586-20766 GCA_964577835.1 uncultured Rhizobiaceae bacterium | reverse complement strand
GGCGGCAGCTCGACATAGACCACGTCGCCGAGCTGGCCCTGGGCGTAGTCGGTGATGCCGATGATGCCGACATCGCCCTCGACGCGGATCCATTCATGGTCTTCGGTGAATTTCGTTTCGCTCATTGGGTCACCTGGCTCGGGCGTGGGTTCAGTTCGGTTTGAAATAGCGGGACGGCAGGAAGGGCAGCGGTACGATCTGCGCCGGACGCGCGGTGCCGCGCACCATGAGATTGACGGCCGCCCCGGGCGCGGCGAAGGCCGCCGTCACATAGCCCATGGCGATCGGCCCGCCTACGGTCGGACCGAAGCCGCCCGACGTCACCTCGCCGATCGTGTTGCCGTTCGCGTCCTGGATTTCGGTGTGCTCGCGAGCCGGCGCGCGGCCTTCGGGCTTGAGCCCGACGCGCTTGCGCGCGGGTCCGGCGCGCAACTGGGCGAGAATGATCTCGGCGCCCGGGAAGCCGCCTTCCGCGCGCCGGCGCTTGCCGATGGTCCAGGCGAGACCGGCCTCGATCGGCGTCGTGGTGCCGTCGATATCGTGGCCGTAGAGACAGAGCCCCGCTTCGAGCCGCAGTGTGTCGCGCGCGCCCAAGCCCGCGGCACGCACCTCGGGCTCGTCGAGCAAGCGCTTCGCGAGACTTTCGGCGTGATCGTTCGGCACAGAGATCTCGAAGCCGTCCTCGCCGGTATAGCCGGAGCGCGTGACAAAGCAGCGCACGCCCGCTACGTCCATCGCCGCGGCGCTCATGAACTTGAGCGAGGCGCTCGCGGGTGCCAGGCGGGCCAGCACCGTCGCGGCAGCCGGTCCCTGCACAGCCAGCAACGCCCGATCGGCCAGGGGTTCGATCGCTACGCCCGCCGGCAGACGGGCGCGCAGATGCGCGATATCGGCGTCCTTGCACGCGGCATTGACCACCACGAATAGATGGTCGCCGGCGTTGGTGACGATCAGATCGTCGAGGATGCCGCCGACGTCGTTGGTGAACAGCGTGTAGCGCATCTCGCCGGGCTTGAGCGCGCGCAGGTCGCCCGGCACCAGCGTTTCGAGCGCGCCGGCCGCGTCGGCGCCGGTGAGCCGCACCTGGCCCATGTGGGAGACGTCGAACAGCGAAGCTTGCGCGCGGGTGTGCTGGTGCTCGGCGATGATGCCGTCGGGATATTGCACCGGCATGTCGTAG
>CAZOBN010000052.1:0-19576 GCA_964577835.1 uncultured Rhizobiaceae bacterium | reverse complement strand
CCATCTTGGCGCCGAGCGCGCGATGCAGCGCGTGCAGGGCGGTGCGCTGCAGCGGCGCGGACGTGCCGGCGATAGCGGTGGTGTCAGGCGAGGCGTTCAAACAGGTTCCTCCAACAGAATCGAGCCGCCCGGCGCGTTCGCACCGGCAGCCCCCTCTGTCCTCGGACCTGAAAGATTGGTCCGCTCGCGGCGCCTGATGAACGGCGCGCGGCGCGGATTTACCTCGTCGGTGAGACGCTGCCTGTCCGTTCGGACGAACGGCAGACCGCGCCTGCTTTCCAGAGCGTCATCCCCCTGCGGTCCATTTGCCTGAGAGTTTCCGGGGCGGTTGCTCCTTCGGCGCCGCCCGCGCCCGCCCTTTCAGGCTGGCCGGCGGTCTCTCCCACAGGGATCGGCTGACAAAAAGGCCGGAACCCCGGCCTTCCCCAGCATCTTACCCCGCCCCCCGGCCCGGTCAATGGCGGCAGGCGACGGTTTTCGGGTTATCCACGGGAATTTGCGGCGCTATCGGATGGGAACGGCCAACGACTCTACGAATTCCTCTCAGACTCTACGAATTCTTCTCAATCGTCATGCTCGGACTTGATCCGAGCATCCATTGGACCATGCCGCGCGTCCTGATTTTACCAATGGACCCTCGGGTCAAGCCCGAGGGTGACGGTCTTTTTTGATCATGGGTTTTTCTGAGGGCGACCTCAGAACCGCAACGCGTCAGCGCCGCTCGTATTTGCGGTTGAATTCGAGCTCGTCCGCGGTGAGCTGCAGGCCGACGATGATCCGGTAATCCGCCGCCGAGCCGCCCTTGGGCAGCGGGATGCGCTGCTGTAGCTCTTCAACATGCTCGATATAGCCGACGTTGGCCGGGAACGTGATCGGCGTCGTGAAGTTGCGCTTGGCGACGATCTCGTTGTTGGGATCGGTGATGGCGACGAAGAATTCGTAGCTCGCTGTGCGCCCCGGGTTTGCCGGCCCGAGCTCGAGGGCGAAGCCGGCGCGCATCTGCACGTCGACGCCCTTGCTGTCGTAGCGGCACTGGCTGAGCACGTCGACCAGACGAACCTGGTATTGCACGTCGGTCAGGTCACGCCCCGGCCCGGGGCGGAATTTGTTGAGCACGGTGGCGTCGCCCACCGCCGCGGTGGCCGGACAATCGTATTGCGGCGGCTTGGGACCGAACATGCCGCAGCCGGCGAGAGCCAATGCCGCCGCGGCGAGCGTGAGCGCAGGCGCGACCCGGCGGCCCATGACCGGCTTCTTAGAGGAGACCATGGGTGCCGTCACAATAAGGCTGGTCCTTGGTGCGCTTGCAGCCGCACAGATAGAGGGTCATGGCCTCGCCGACGCTGACCATCTTGGGGCGGAATTCGGAGCCCTTGTGGGAGCCGTCGCAGAACGGCTGCGACTTGCTGAGGCCGCAGGAGCACCACCAATATTCCTTCCCCGCCTCGAGATCGACGGCGTAGTAGTTCTGCTTGGGCATCGCCGGCTCGGCCATGACAGGGTCTCGACGGTTCGGTGGCTGGAATTGCTTGTTGGCGTCCGCTGGGTTACTACCTTGTCGGTCCGGAACAAGCAATACGCCTCTTGCCCGTACCGGCCTATATATACAGGTGGAATTCGCCGCCCGATGGCCCATCCCGGCGGGGATGGGCATGCCTCAACCGAACCGCGAAAGCATGATCAAAGCGCCCCTAACCATCCTCCTGGCCAGCCCACGCGGCTTCTGTGCGGGGGTCGACCGCGCCATCCAAATCGTCGAGGCGGCGCTGGAGCGGTTCGGCGCCCCGGTCTATGTGCGCCATGAGATCGTCCACAACCGGCACGTGGTGGATGAGCTGGCGGCCAAGGGCGCCGTGTTCGTCGACGAACTCGACGAGGTGCCGGACGGCGCCCATGTCATCTTCTCGGCCCATGGCGTCTCCAAGGCGGTGACGATGGAGGCCGGCCGGCGCGGCCTGGCGGCGCTCGACGCCACCTGCCCGCTGGTCAGCAAGGTCCATAGCGAAGCGGTGCGCCACCATGCCCAGGGCCGTCAGGTGCTGCTGATCGGCCATGCCGGCCATCCCGAGGTCGAGGGCACCATGGGCCAGGCGCCCACGGGCGCCAAAACACACAACCAGAATGCCAAAGATTCGTAAACCGACACGGTGCGCGATCCGCAGAATCTCGCCTACGCCACCCAGACCACCCTGTCCGTCGACGACACCGCCGAGATCGTCGAGGTGCTGCAGCGCCGATTCCCGGCCATCCGCGGCCCCAACAGGGGCGACATCTGCTACGCCACCACCAACCGCCAGCAGGCGGTGAAGGCGATCGCGCCGCGCTGCGACGTGCTGCTCGTGGTCGGCGCGCCCAACTCGTCGAATTCCCTGCGCCTGGTCGAGGTCGCGGCCCTCAACGGCTGCCCGCGCTCGATGCTGGTGCAACGGGCCGCTGAGATCGACTGGAAACAAATCGAAGGCGCGCGCACGGTGGGCATCACCGCCGGCGCCTCGGCCCCGGACGTGCTGGTCAGGGAGGTGATCTCCGCCATCCAGGCGCGCTTCGACGCGACGGTCGAGGAAGTCGGCACGGTGCGCGAGGATGTCGCCTTCAGCCTGCCCAAGGCGCTGGCCGGCTAACGATAAGAACAAGCGGGGGCGCATGGCCGTCTATACGGAAGTCAGCGACGACGATCTGCAATCTTTCCTGACCGGCTATGACCTGGGCGAGTTGCTGTCCTACAAGGGCATCGCGGAAGGCGTCGAGAATTCCAATTTCCTGCTGCAGACCACCAAGGGCACTTACATCCTGACGCTCTACGAGAAGCGCGTGGCGCCGGCCGATCTGCCGTTCTTCCTCGGCTTCATGGACCATCTGGCGGCCAAGGGCATCGCCTGCCCGACGCCGATCCATGGGCGCGACGGCAAGGCGCTGCGCGAGCTCGCTGGCCGGCCGGCCGCCATCGTCAGCTACCTCGCCGGCGTCTGGCCGCGCCGCGTCACGGCGGTGCATTGCGCGGGACTCGGGCGCGCCATGGCATTGTTTCATCTGGCGGGGCGCGATTATCCGCGCCAGCGCACCAACGCCCTGTCGCTCGGCGGCTGGCGCCGGCTGCACGAGCAAGTGCGCGGGCGGGCGGACGAAGTGGCGCCCGGCCTCGCCAACAAGATCGCCGGCGAGATCGACGCGCTGACCGCGCATTGGCCCGCTGACCTGCCGGACGGCATCATTCACGGTGACCTGTTTCCGGACAACGTATTCTTTCTCGGCGACAAGGTCTCCGGCATCATCGATTTCTATTTCGCGTGCAACGATGCGCTCGCCTACGACCTGGCGATCTGCCTCAACGCCTGGTGCTTCGAACCGGACGGCGATTTCAACATCACCAAGGCGCGCCAGATGCTGTTCGCGTATCGCGAGGTGCGGCCGATCACCGATGCCGAACTCGCCGCCCTGCCCTGGCTCGCCCGCGGCGCCGCGCTGCGTTTTTTGCTGACCCGCACCTACGATTGGCTGAACCGCCCGGAAGGCGCCTGGGTGAAGCCGAAGAATCCGCTCGAATACCTGAAGAAGCTGCATTTCCACCAGACCGTCACAGGGCCTGGCGCCTACGGGCTCGGATGACGCTCCTCGCGAAAAATTCGATTTCTTACCGTCGGCGCTCAAGCTAGGTTCACCTCACCAACAAACCAACCGAGCGGCACCCTCTTAGCGGCGGGTGAGCCCGCTTGGGCCACAGGAAACGACCATGAAAACTCTTTTTTCCGTTATGGCCATTTCGGCAGCGCTCGGTGCGTCTGCCGTCGCATCGGGCGCATCGGCGCAAGATTTCTTCGCCAGCAAGACCATCAACATCACGGTCGGCTCGACCACCGGCGGCAGCTACGACGCCTACGCCCGCCTGGTGGGACGCCATTTCGGCCGCAACATCCCGGGCAATCCGTCGATCGTGGTCAAGAATCTGCCCGGCGCCGGCGGCATCAAGGCGGCCCAGCAGGTCTATACGGTCGGCGCCAAGGACGGCACCGATCTCGCCGCCATGCTCAACACGGTGCCGGTCACCCTATTGCTCGAGCCCGGCAAGTTTCCCATGAAGATCGAAGACTTCGTTTGGATCGGCAGCGTGGCAAGCCCCGCCAATGTGCTGGCGGTGTGGCACGCCACGGGGGTAAAGACCGTGGCCGACGCCAAGACCAAGGAAGTGACCATCGGCTCGACCAACACCGGCACCACCAAGGAAATGTTCCCGCTGCTCGCCAACCGGCTGCTCGGCACGAAATTCCGTGTCATCAACGGCTATCTCGGCGGCGCGGAGATCAACCTCGCGGTCGAGCGCGGCGAGGTGCAGGGCCACGGCGCGAATTCCTGGGTGTCGTATCGGTTCCAGAACGCGGAATGGGTGCGTGACAATAAGATCGTGCCGCTGTTCCAGGTCACCTTCGAGCGCGATCCGACTCTCCCCAACGTGCCGACGCTCATGGAGCTCGGCACGAACGAAGAGCAGAAGAAGATCATCCTGATCCTCACCACGACGGAAGCGATCGGCCGCCCGCTCGCCGCGCCGCCGGGCATTCCCGCCGAGCGCGCGCAGCTGCTGCGCCGCTCGTTCGACGCCACCATGAAGGATAAGACTTTCATGGCGGAGGCGAACAAGGCCGGCCTCGAAATCGGCCCGACGGCGGGCGAGAAGCTGCAGGACATGGTGAAGACCATGATGGCCTCGCCGCCCGACATCGTCGAAAAATACAAAACCGCGGTCGCGCCGGGCAAGTGACCCGGCCGTGCCGATCGCATCCGTAGAGGTGCCGTGACTCCCGCGAAACAGCCGTCCGATTCCGCCGAAGCCGAGACCCGCGTCGAAGCCTTCACCGACGGCGCGTGCAGCGGCAATCCCGGGCCGGGCGGCTGGGGCGCCATCCTGCGCTGGCGCGGCGAGGAGCGCGAGCTTCACGGCGGCGAGCCACTCACCACCAACAACCGCATGGAGCTGATGGCGGCGATCATGGCGCTCGAAACCCTGAAGCGCGCGCTGCCCGTCGATCTTTACACCGACAGCCAATACGTCCGCCTGGGCATCACCGAGTGGATGCCCAGGTGGAAGAAGAACGGCTGGAAAACCGCGGACAAAAAGCCGGTAAAGAACGCCGAGCTATGGCGCCGGCTCGACGAGGCGGCGTCGCAGCATCAGGTGAAATGGCACTGGGTAAAAGGCCACGCCGGCCATCCGGAAAACGAGCGCGCCGACGAGCTGGCGCGGCGCGGCATCATCGAGATGCGTAGCGGCGGGCGTTAGCCGCCATTCGCAACGTCGACCGGCGTGCTTCCGGCCAGTTACATCGTCATGGCCCGACTCGATCGGGCCATCTTTCTCCTGGTTCGCACATGCCCCTTCATTCGTCATGCCCTGGCTTGGCCGAGGCATCCACGTTCTGTTGCGGTGTCCGCAAAGAAAAGTCGTGGATAGCCCGAACAAGTCGGGTCATGACGAGTGAGAGACTGCAACGTCGTCACAAAAAAACGGGAGCCCTGAGGCTCCCGTTTTGATTTCGCAAGACCGCTGCGAATACCGCAACGGCCGGTCACCGCTTACAATTCGCTCAGCACGTGCTCGGCGCTGGAGACTTCGAACTTGCCGCCCTGCTCGACGAACAGCTTCTCCACCTTGCCGTCGTTGACCACCATGGCGTAGCGCTGGGAGCGCATGCCGAGGCCCTTGTCCATCAGGTCGAGGTCGAGGCCGAGCGCCTTGGCGAAATGAGCCGAGCCGTCGGCCAGCATCATGACCTTGCCGTCGGCGTTTTGCGACTTGCCCCAGGCCTCCATCACGAAGGCGTCGTTGACCGCGACGCAGGCGACGGCATCGACACCCTTCTTCTTGAGCGCATCGGCGTTCTGCACGAAACCCGGCAGATGCTTGGCCGAGCAGGTCGGCGTGAAGGCGCCGGGCACGGCGAACAGCACAACGCGCTTGCCCTTGAACAGATCATCGGTGTTGATCGGCTGCACGCCGTCGGCGATCTTCTGCTGCAGCACGATGCTGGGAATCTTGTCGCCCACCTTAATGGTCATGGTTTCCCTCATTTCTGATGGTTGTGGCGTCGATGGAGACGGAAGCGGCGGCGGCGGCGAGCGCGCCGCCGCGATGCTTTATAGATAGGCGGCCAGCACGAGCCGGTCAAATGAGCGATAGGTGAGGCGTCGCGCCGGATGAGGCCGGCATCCGCCCATCGCGCCAGGAACTCCGCGCCGCGCTTGTTACGAGCGCCGCGGCGCCACGATCTTGCGCACCTTCTCCACCACCTCGGGCGGCGTTTTGTAGTATTTGGCGAGCAAGGCGTCGATTTCGGCGCCGCTCATGGGCGAAATCTCGAGCTTGAGCTTTGTCGCTTCCTGCTGCAGGCCGGGGCTGGCCAGCGCCTGCATGAAGCTGTCGCGCAGCAGCTTGACGCGTTCCGCCGGCACGCCCGGCGGGGCGAGAAACGGCCGGCCCATGAGCAGCCACGCGAGGGAGAATTCGAGTTGCGGCTTAGCCTCCTCGCTCTTGGCCCAATCGAGCGCCAGCGGCACGTTGGGAAAGCCGGGATGTTTCTCGAGCGCGACCTGGACCAGCACGCGCACCTTATTGTCGCGCACCCAGTCGGAGCGCGTCGACAGCAGGCTCGAGATGAACCAGCCGGCGCGGCCCGCGATTTCGCCGCGCTCCATCGCGGAGCCGAGCTCGCCCTGGCTCTTGTAGCCGGCGATGATCTTGAACTTGGTGCCGAGGATCGCATTCAGCACGTTGGCGTAGACGCTGTCGGCTGTGGCGACGCCGCTCGACCCCATCAGCACCTCCTGCTTGAAGGTGTCCTCGAACGTCTTGATCGGCGTCTCGTGCCACACCACCACGACGGGCACCTCCTTGGCGGCGCTGCCGATCCAATTGAGCTCCTGGGCCTTGAAGCGGATATTGTCGCGCGGTCCGGTCATGCCGAGCAGCGGCTCGAACCCCATGTGATTCTGCACGGCGCCGATGGTGGTGCCGTCCTTCGGCGCGGTATTGGCCAGGAAGTTCGTGGCGACCAGGCTGCCGGCGCCGTCCATGTTCTGCACGACGAAATTCGGCTTGCCGGGGATGAGCTGCGGCCAATGGCGCGCCAGCAGGCGGGCGTAGAGGTCGTAGCCGCCGCTCGGCGCCGAGCCGACCACCATGGTGATCTGCTTGCCCTGATAGAACGGCTGCTGCACCGACGCGGTTGCACCGAATGCCGTGGCCGCCCATAACCCGGCGCCGACGGCGGTCGCGATACGCCCTGCTTTGGTCATCGAGCCCTCCCCTGTTATTTCTCCAAGCGTGCCAGTTGGCGCGGGGCAGGTCAACCGGCCTGGGAATAGCCGGCCTGGGAATAGGCTCACGGGGCTATCGGATATCCGGCCGACACAGGTCAGACAGCTCGATCCGCCGCTAACGGCCCGCGGTCGCGCCAGGCGGCGGCTTGGCGGCCCGGTCCAACGCGGCCAAAACATCCTCGGTGCGCAACAGCTCGGGCAGCGGAATGCCGGCGGGAGCGCCCGGTCCATAGACCGCGTTGAACGGGATGCCGTAGCGGCCGAATCCCGCCAGGTAGCCGGCGATCGCCGCGTCGGGCCGCGTCCAGTCGGCGCGCAGGGCCACCACTTCGCCCGATTCGATCCGCTTGCGCAGCACGCCGCGATCGAGCACCAACGCCTTGTTGGCCTGGCAGGTGATGCACCAGTCGGCCGTCACATCGACCAGCACCACCTTGCCCTGGGCCACCGCATTGAAGATCTGCACCCGGTCGAACGGCCGCCAGGCCGTGCCCGCCGTCGGCTGTGTCTCGCCGCGCGGCGCGATGGCGGCATAGCGCGAAAGCACGAGCGCCGCGCCGACGAGCACGAGCACCGTGGCCAGCGTCGCGGCGCGCAAACCGCGCGCCGGTGCGGTGAGCCGGCTGACCGCCAACACCAGGAGCAGGGCGACGAGAATCGCCGCGATACCCAGTGCGACAGCCCAGCCGACCTGCACACTCAGCACGGAGATCAGCCAGGCGGCGGTGGCGGCGAGCACGACGCCGAGGATGGTGCGCAGGCCGATCATCCAGGCGCCGGGCCGCGGCAGCAGACGGGCCAGCGCGGGGACCGCGGCGACCACGAGATAGGGCAGCGCAAGACCGCTACCGAGAGCGGCGAACACAGCCAGGATCTCGCCCGCGCCGCGGGTCAGCGCGAAGCCGATCGCCGTGCCGAGAAACGGCGCCGAGCACGGCGTGGCCAGCAAGGTGGCGAACACGCCGGTGGCGAAATCGCCCGACAGCCGCTTGCCGGCATGGCCTCTGCCCGCCGCATCGCCGATCGCGCGCGGCAAGCCGATGGTGAACAAGCCCCAGAGATTCGCGGCGAACAACGTGACGACGAGCGCCATGGCCGCCAGGAACACCGGCTGCTGGAATTGCACGCCCCATCCGACCGCCATGCCGGCCGCTTTGAGCGCGATCACCGCGCCGCCGAGCGCCAGGATCGAGGCGACGATCCCCGCGGCGGTGGCGACGAAGCTGGCGCGTACCTGGCGCGCGCCGCGGCCCGACTGCGCCACCGCGCTCATCAGCTTGATCGACAGCACGGGCAGCACGCAGGGCATGAAATTGAGGATGAAGCCGCCGAGCAGCGCGAGCGCCAGCATACCGAGCAGCGTCGCGGTCTTCGCGACAGCGCTGCCGGCGCCCGTCACCGCCTCGACATCCTGTTCGATCGCGCGCGCGCCGTCGATCAAGGTCAGCGTCAGGGTTGGATCCTGCGGCATGGCGGCCTTCGATCCGACACCCACCGGAACGCGCAGCAACGCGAGCTTGCCGCCGTCGGACAGGTGGACTTGAGGAACGCCGAAGGTCAGTTGATTGGGGCCTTCGACCAGCAGATCGGGCTTTGCGAAAGGCGTCGCCGAGCGCGCCAGAACTTCCAGTGTCGCGCGATCCGCGCCGGACGTCGGCCGCGAGCTCGGCTGCGGCGTCAGAACCGCGCGCTCCACCGTGAGGCCGAGGGCGCCATCGGGACCACTCACCTTGCGCGGCACCTGCGCCTGGAAACGATCGATGGCATGGGCAAGCTCGGTCGGCTTCGCCTCGCCACCCGGCAGGTCGAGGTGCAGATCGGCTTCGTAAGGAATGCAGATCCGATCGCACAACAAATAGTTGACGTGCGCGCGCAGTTCGAGCGGCGCGCCGGGCTGCCGCGGCTGGATCGTCAACGGCAGCACCACCGTATCCTGATAGACGTAAGTAGTGAGCCCGAAGATGCTGTAGCGCTGCGGCACGGGCCATGCGAGTTCGGCCTGGGCGAGGTTCGCGGATCCCGCCCAATCGATGCTCGGCGGATAGCCCGCGTCCCCCGGCGCGCGCCAGTAGATCTTCCACTGGGGCGCCAGGCGGAACTCCACCCCGAGGCGAAGCGTTTCTGCTGATCCGGTGGCGTCGACCGCCGAAATCAGGCGCACACGGGCATGATCGTTGGCAGCCCAGGCCGATGCCGATGCCGAATCCGAATCCGAATCCGAATCCGCCAGGGCGGGCGATGCGAATACGCATAGAACGGCAAGCACCGCGGCCACACCGACGCTAAAAACGGTAGCCATTTGTTTAGAAAGATTTGCCAACCTGGACATCCGCGCCATTATGCTCCGTCGATAGTTTAACCTGCGATAGGGATGGCACAGATCACGGAACATCACAGCCTTGTGTGAGTAAGAGTATTGAGATTGGGCGCCACTCGTCATAAGTGAGGATCATGGCCACGCTGAGCCAGAATATGGAAGCCGGCTATATGACCGGGCAACTTCTCATCGCGATGCCTCAGATGGAGGATTCGCGCTTCGCCCGCTCATTGATCTACGTCTGCGCCCATACCGCCGAAGGCGCCATGGGCCTGGTCATCAATCGCGCCGTCGACAACGTCACCTTTCACGATCTGCTGCGCCAGCTCAATATCATGCCCGGTCAGCCGAGCCCGCCCGATCCGATTCTGTTCGGGGGTCCGGTCGAGACCGGCCGTGGCTTCGTGCTGCACTCTTCCGACTATGTGCGCGACGCGACCCTGCTGGTCGATCGCGAGGTCGGCTTGACGGCGACGCTCGACATCCTCAAGGATATCGCCGCCGGCCATGGCCCGCGCCGCAGCCTACTCATGCTCGGCTACGCCGGCTGGGGGCCGGGACAGCTCGACGCGGAAATCCAGGCCAACGGCTGGCTCAATACCGCCGCCGACGAGGCGCTGATCTTCGATCACGACCTCGAAACCAAATGGGACAAGGCATTGGCCAAGCTCGGCGTCGACCTCTCCACCTTGTCGGTCGAGGCGGGGCACGCCTGAGCCCCGCGCTGTTTCATTTCCGACGCCAGCAGCGCGAACAACACATGGTCTTCCCACGCGCCGTTGATCTTCAGATATTGCGGCGCATAGCCCTCTTCGCGAAAACCGCACTTGGTCAGCAGGCTCCGGCTCGCCGCATTGCCTGGTAGGCAGGCCGCCTCGATGCGGTGCAATCCGAGATCGTCGAACGAAAAGCCCAGCATCACCTGGACGCCCTCGGTCATGACGCCTCGGCGCGCATAGGGCGCCCCGACCCAATAGCCTATGGTGCCGGTCTGGGCGACGCCGCGCCGCACATTGCTGAGGGTGATGCCACCGAGCAGTGCGTCGTCCCTATTGCGGAACAGCAGAAAGCTATAGCTCGTGCCGTCGTGCCATTCTTCGCCGTAGTGGCGGAGGCGGCGTCGCCACGATGCCTTGGTCAGCGCATCGCGCGGCCAAGTCGGCTCCCACGGCACCAAGAAATCCCGCGACTTCTGGCGCAGCGCGGCCCATTCGGCGAAATCGCTCTCGGCTGGCGGGCGAAGGTAGATGGTGGCGCCGGGGATGCGCAGATCTGGCGGCGGAACGAGTCCTTTGAAGAGCCCCAGCATATTCCCTGCCCGATCAGGAAAACCGCGTGGCGATCGGCGCCAGGCGTCGCAGACCCGCGGTGGGCCCGAGAGCCGCGAAGCTCGGCGGCGTCGACGTGACCCGCTTCGCCGCGCGCACCACGGCCGCCACGTCGACGGCGTCGATCTTGGCGACGATCTCCTCGGTGGTCAGCGGCCGGCCGTAGACGAACATGTGCTGGGCCAGCCGTTCGCAACGGGCCGAGGTACTTTCCAGCGACATCAGGATGCCCGCCTTGATCTGCGCCTTGGTGCGTTCCAGCTCCACACCGGTCACGGCGACGGTGACCTTGTTGATCTCATCGCACAGGACAGGGATAAGTTCCGCCGCTTCCTGTTCTCCGGTGCCGGCGTAAACGCCGAACGACCCACCGTCCGCATAGGACGAGGTGAAGCCGTAGATGCTGTAGACCAGCCCGCGCTTCTCGCGAATTTCCTGGAACAGACGCGACGACATGCCGCCGCCGAGCAGGTAGGACAACAGACTGACGCCGTAGTAGTCCGGATCGCCGTAGGCCACGCCGTCGAAACCGAGGACCAGGTGGATCTGCTCGAGGTCGCGATGCTCGATCCGCTCGCCGCCTTTGTAGATGGCGGGCGCGGCGGGCGGCCCGTTGCCGTTGCCGAGATTGACGAACAGGCCTTCGACCTGGGCGACGAGCGCCTCGTGATCGACACGGCCGGCGGCGGCGAGAACCATGCCGGGCGTCGTATAGTTGCGGTTCATATAGCCGGCGATGGTATCGCGCGACATGCCGCCGATACGCTCCGCCGAGCCGAGAATTGAACGGCCGAGCGGCTGATCCGGATAGGCGACCTCCTGGAAATGATCGAACACCAGATCGTCCGGCGTGTCGAACGACTGGCCGATCTCCTGGATCACCACGGCGCGCTCGCGGCGGAGCTCCTCGTTGTCGAACGTCGAGTGCTGCAGAATGTCGGCCAGGATATCGACGGCGAGCGGCACGTCGCTCTTGAGCACGCGGGCGAAATAGGCGGTGTTCTCGCGCGACGTATAGGCATTGAGCGAGCCGCCGACGGCCTCGATCTCCTCGGCGATGCCGCGGGCCGAGCGCCGCTTGGTGCCCTTGAACGCCATATGCTCGAGCATATGGGCGACGCCGTTGACGTCCTCATGCTCGTGGCGCGCGCCGACGCCGACCCAGATGCCGAGCGACGCCGATTCCACCGAGTCGATGGTATCGGTGACGACCCGCATGCCGTTGGCAAGCGTCGTGACGGTGATGGTCATGCGGGTCTCCGTTCCAAAACGCGATCGCGGACGAACGTCTTGAGTTGCTCGATGTCGTTGGGCAGGGCCGAGACCCGCTCCGGCCGATCGAGCAGATCGGCGAGCTGCGGCGGCAGCGCCGGGCTGATGCCCGTCGCGCGCGCCACCGCCTCGGGGAATTTGGCGGGATGGGCGGTGGCCAAGGTCACGACCGGCACGGTGGCCGGGCGCGCCACGGCGCGCGCGCCGGCGACGCCGACCGCAGAATGGGGATCGAGCACCTCGCCCGTCGCACGATAGACCTCGGCGATGGTCGCCAATGTCTCGTCGTCATCGACCCGATGGCCGCTGAACACTTGGCGCGCCTGGCGCAGGCGCTCCTCGCTGAGGCTCATGACGCCGGTGTCGCGGAAGCTCTGCATGTCGGCCGCCAGAGCCTTGCCGTCGCGACCGTAAAGATCGAACAGCAGGCGCTCGAAGTTGCTCGCGACTTGGATATCCATGGATGGGCTGAGGGTCGGATGCACGGTATCGACGCGCATCTCGCCCGTGGCCAGCAGACGGGCCAGGATATCGTTGCGGTTGGTCACCAGCACCAGCCGCTCGATCGGCAAACCCATCAGGCGCGCGGCGTAGCCCGCGTAGATATTGCCGAAGTTGCCGGTCGGCACGGCGAAGGCGAGCTTGCGGTCGGGCGCGCCGAGCGCCGCGCCGGCCACGAAGTAGTAAGCGATCTGGCCGAGAATGCGCGCCCAGTTGATCGAGTTGATGCCCGACAGTTTGACCTCGTCGCGGAAGGCCTGGTCGTTGAACAGCCCCTTCAGCAAATCCTGGCAATCGTCGAACGTGCCCTCGACCGCGATGTTATGGACGTTGTCGGCGAGCACGGTGGTCATCTGCCGGCGCTGCACTTCGGACACGCGGCCCTTGGGATGCAGAATCACCACCTGCACCGCCTTGCGGCCGCGGAATGCCTCGATCGCCGCCGACCCGGTATCGCCCGAGGTGGCGCCAACGATGGTCACGCGCTCGCCGCGCGCGGCCAGCACGTGATCGAACAGCCGGCCGAGCAGTTGCATGGCGTAATCCTTGAACGCCAAGGTCGGGCCGTGGAACAGCTCCATCACCCATTCATTGGCGCTCAGCTGAGTCAGCGGCGCCACGGCGGCATGGTCGAACTCGCGATAGGTCTCGGTGACGATGCGCCGGAAGACATCCAGGTTGATCGCACCCTGAACGAACGGCGCCATCACCCGATAGGCGACCTCGTGATAGGGCAGCCCGGAAAACTCGCGTAGCTCGCCCGGCGAGAACCGCGGCCAGGATTCCGGCACATAGAGGCCGCCATCGCGGGCCAGCCCGGTCAGCAAGACATCGTCGAAAGCAAGGGCGGGGGCCGCCCCCCGGGTGCTGATATAACGCACGGGCCAGGGACTCCTGAGGTGAAAGGGGAGACTAAGACCCCCCGTCCGGCAGGGCAAGGGCAGCCCTAACGGTCTGAAATATAAGGGTGTTTAAGAAAGGTACCGGTGACTTAGATGGGCCTTGAAGACGCCCACGTCAAGGGGCCTTCCGGTCGCCTCCGTCAGCAACTGGCGCGTCGAGCGGGACGAAGCCTTGGCGTGGATGTTGTCGCGCAGCCAGCCGACCATGGCCCTGAAATCGCCCGTGGCGAGCTCGGCGCGCAGATCGGGATGGGCTTTTTCCGCGGCGGCGAACAATTGCGCCGCGGTCATGGCGCCCAGCGTATAGGTCGGGAAATAGCCCCAAGCCCCGTCATACCAGTGGATATCCTGCAGGCAGCCCTCGGTGTCGTTGCGCGGCACGATGCCGAGCAGTTGCTTCATGCCCTCGTTCCACGCGCCCGGCAGATCCTTGAGCGCCATGTCGCCGGCGATCAGCGCCCGCTCCAGCCGGTAGCGCAGGATGATATGAGCGGGGTAGGTCGCCTCGTCGGCCTCGACCCGGATCGTGCCGCGCTCGACCCGGGTGTAGACGCACTGAACGTTGTCGAGCTCCCACGCCGGCCCGTCGCCGCCGAACGCCGCGCGCATCAGGGGCGTCAGGAAGGACAGGAATTCGCGCGAGCGGCCCGCCTGCATCTCGGCCAGCAGCGACTGGCTTTCATGCACGCTCATGCCGCGCGCCTGGCCGACCGGCTGCTGGCGCCATAGCGCAGGCAAACCCTGCTCGTAGAGCGCGTGACCGGTCTCGTGGATCACGCCCATCAGCGCCGGCATGAAATCCGCTTCGTCGTAGCGCGTGGTGATGCGCACATCGTCGGGAATGCCGCCGCAGAATGGATGCAGACTGCTATCGAGCCGGCCGCGATCGAAATCGAAGCCGAGGGCGCCCATGAGCTTGAGGCCGAGCTGACGCTGGGCTTCGACCGGAAACGGCCCGGTGGGCTTGAGCGGAGCCGGCTTCCTCGCCTGATGGGCGAGGGCCTGCTCGATGAAGCCGGGCAGAAACTGCGCCAGATCGTCGAAAATCGCGTCGATCTCGGCCGAGCGGCCGTTCGGCTCATAGCCGTCGAGCAACGCATCGTAGGGTGTCAGATCGAGCGCCGCGCCGAGCGCCCGCGCCTGTTCGCGGATCAGCCGCAACTGCTCCTCGGCGAACGGCAGCACCATGGCGAAGTCGGAAGCGGCGCGCGCCTTGCGCCACACGGTCTCGCAGCGCGAGCAGGCGAGCGAGATCGCGGAGACCAGATCGGCGGGCACCGCGGTGGCGCGCAGGTGGCTGCGGCGGATCTCGGCGAGATTGGCCTGCTGCCACTCGTCGAGCGTGCCCTTTTCCGCTTCCGCGCCGGCGATGAGATCGCCGGTCCGCATGTCGATCAGCATCTCGTGGGCCATGACCTTGATCATGGCGAGCTGTTCGGCGCGCGCTTCGGCGCCGCCCGGCGGCATCATGGCCGCGGAATCCCACTGCAGCATGGCGGCGATGTCCTGCAGGCGGGAGAGCTGCGCGAAGCGACGTTCGAGATCGCCATAGGCGGCGGAGAGGGCAGCGAGGGACAAGACGGGACTCAGCGTTGGATGGGGGGAACGGCGCGGCGGCGGCGCGATACAAGATAGAGGACCACGAGCGCCGCTGCCAGGGCGTACCAGGTGATCGCATATTGCAGGTGATCGTTGGGTAGATTCGCCCTGGTCTGGCCGCCGATGGGCAGGCCGCCGGGGTTCGCCGCCGGGCCGGCCTCGATCAGCACCGGCGCCACCTGGGTCAAGCCGGCATGGGCACCCATGGCCAGCAGGTCGGGCCAATACCACAGGTTCTGGTCGGGCCGGTTGTCGGGCGTGAAGGCGCCGGGCTCGGCCGGCCGGCGCAGGATGCCCGCCACCGACACCTTGCCCGGCACCTGCCCGGCCGCCCGGCTCTCGGGCGCCTGGCGGTCGACCGGCACCCAGCCGCGGTCGACCAGCACCGCTTGTCCCCCGGGGGCGCCGTCATCGAGCAGCAGCGGCGTCACCACATGATAGCCGAGCTGCGATCGATAGCTGCGCGCCGCCAGATACATCTCTTGGCCGTGCAGGAAAACGCCGGTGGCGCGCGCCGGCCGGAAATCCTCGGGCTCGCCGCCGCCGGCGAGCAGATCCGACAGGTTGGCCGGCGGCAGGGCGAGCCGCGCCTCCATGGTGGCGATGAGATCGGCCTTCCAGGCGCGCCGTTCGACCTGCCAGGTGCCGAGCCCGATCAGCACGGCGCAGCCGGCTAGCACGAGAAGGAAGGCGGCGCGCGCGCCGCGCCAGCGGCGGCGCGGCGCGTCAGCCACGGGGGCCGTCACCTCTCTCGCCGAAGCCCGACACCCGGTGGCGATATTGCATGGAAATCAGCAGCGACTTGAACACGCGCAGCATGACGACGGCGCCGCCGAGGATGAGTGGCGGCCACAGCACCGCATGCACCCAGAGCGGCGGCGCCAGGGCGCTTTCGGTGATCAGCGCCAGCGCGACCACCACGGCGCCGAGAACGAGGATGACGAAGACCGCCGGGCCGTCGCCGCTGTCCTGCGCGCTCAAGTCGAAGCCGCAGGCCTCGCAGCGCTCGGCGACCGTGAGCAACCCGCGATAGAGCCTGCCGTCACCGCAGCGCGGGCAACGGCAGAGAAGCCCGGTCTTGTAGGGCGACGGGGACGCGCTGCGGCCCGCGCTCACCGCCGATCACTGGCCGCCGGACGACGGACCGGAGCCCCACCAGTAGATGCAGGCGAACAGGAAGAGCCAGACCACGTCCACGAAGTGCCAGTACCAAGCCGCCGCCTCGAAGCCGACGTGATGGTCGGGCGTGAAGTGGCCCTTCATGGCGCGCACCAGGCAGACGATCAGGAAGATGGTGCCGACGATGACATGAAAGCCGTGGAAGCCGGTGGCCATGTAGAACGTCGAGGAATAGATGCCGTCGGCGAAGCCGAATGCCGCGTGGCTGTATTCGTAGGCCTGCACGCTGGTGAATATCAGGCCAAGCAGCACGGTGAGCGCCAGGCCGCGGATCACGTCGCGCCGGTTGCCTTCGAGCAGAGCGTGGTGCGCCCACGTCACGGTGACGCCGGAGGTCAGCAGGATGAGCGTGTTGAGGAACGGCAGATCCCATGGGTTGAAGGTCTGCACACCCTGCGGCGGCCAAGTGCCGCCGGTCGGCTCGGTCGGGAACAACGCCGCGTTGAAGTAGGCCCAGAAGAAGGCCGAGAAGAACATCACCTCGGAGGCAATGAACAGCGCCATGCCGTAGCGCAAGCCGACACGCACCACCGGGGTGTGATGCCCGCCGTGCTCGCCTTCGTTGACCACGTCGCGCCACCACATGAGCATGGTGAACAGCACCATGGCAAAGCCGGCGACCATCACCCAGGGACCTTCCTGGTGCATGTAGAGGATGGCGCCGATCGCCAGTACGAAGGCGGACAGCGCGCCGAAGGCCGGCCATGGGCTCGGGTCTACCAGATGGTAGGGATGCTTGGCCTCGTGGCCAGAACCGTGGCTGTCAGCGTGGGTGGTGCTCATGATGTGGCTGCCTCTTGGCTTTCCAAACGCAGATGTTCAACGATGACTAATTCACCGTCCTGCCCGCCGGTACGGGGGCGGCAGCGGTGCGGTTTTGCTGTGCGCCGTCGTCGGCGGGGAAGAAGGTGTAAGAGAGCGTGATATGGGTCATGTCCCGGGTGCCGCGGTCTCTGATCATGGCGGGATCGACGAAAAAGCTCACCGGCATGTCGACGGTCTGGCCCGCTTCGAGCCGCTGCAGATCGAAGCAGAAGCACGCGATCTTGTTGAAATACTGGCCGGCCTTGTCTGGCGTGACGTTGAACGACGCCATGCCGGTGATCGGCCGGTCGGTGTTGTTGCGGGCGCGGTAGAAGGCGATCGCGTTCTCGCCGATCCTCACCGTCATGTCGCGCTGCACCGGCTCGAACGTCCATGGCAGGCCTGGCGCGACGTCGGCGTTGAAACGCACGGTGACCGTCTGCTGCAGCACCTCGGTCGGAGCGCTGGCGGCGACCTGGGTCGTGCCGCCGTAGCCGGTGACCTGACAGAACAGGCGATAGAGCGGCACGGCCGCGTAGCTCAGCCCCAGCATTCCAGCGACGACGCCGGTCAACGCGAAGGCCGTCACCTTCTGCCGGCGCGACGGCTGGTTGGCAGCACGCTTGCTCACCAGTAGCCTCCCGCGATTTTGACCACGGTGATGAGATAGAACAGCCCGACCAGCGCCAGAAGCACGATCAGCAGCGCGATATTGCGCCGGCGGCGATCACGGTCGATGGCCATTACAGCACGCCTTTCGCGGCCTGTGCCGCAACCGGCGCGAACCCGAGCAACTTGTCCGCCACGAGAACCGCGAATAGCAGGAAGAGATAGAGGATGGAGAAGCCGAACAGCCGGCGCGCCGGCCGCTCGGCGCTTTCCGTCGCATCCAAGCGGACCGCAATCGCGCAGGCCAGGAACGCCAGGCCGAGGACAGACGAAGCCACGCCATAGAGCGCGCCGGCGAAGCCGAGCGGCCACGGCGCGATCGTCAGCGGCACGAGCAGCAGCGAATAGAGCACGATCTGGCGCTTGGTCTCGCGCGCGCCGGACACCACCGGCAGCATTGGCACGCCGGCCCGCGCGTAATCGCCCGAGCGGTAGAGCGCCAGCGCCCAGAAATGCGGCGGCGTCCACATGAAGACGATCATGAACAGCAGGATCGGCATCAGGCTGACGTCGCCGGTCACCGCCGCCCAACCGATCATCGGCGGGAACGCCCCCGCGGCGCCGCCGATCACGATGTTCTGCGGCGTGCGGCGCTTGAGCCAGATGGTATAGACGAAGACATAGAAGGCCGTGGCCAGCGCCAGCAACACCGCGGCCGTCCAGTTGACGGCAAGGCCCATGACCAGCACGGCCGCCACGGCGAGGGTGCCGCCGAAGCCGAGCGCCGTGCCCGGGTCCATGCGGCCCGCCGGCAGCGGACGATTCATCGTGCGCTTCATCAGCGAATCGATGTCGCGCTCATACCACATATTGATGGCGCCGGACGCGCCGGCGCCAATCGCGATGCACAGGATGGCGACGGCGGCGAGCACCGGATGCAGGTGTCCGGGCGCGACCAGCAGACCGGCGAGGCCGCTGAACACCACGAGCGACATCACGCGCGGCTTGAGCAACGCAACGAAGTCCTCCACCCGCGGCGATGCCGGGGTGGCGGCTTCGGCACTTTGCAATTTGAGGGCGACCTCGCTCAAACTCTCGTCCTTACGTCTTGGTGCAACGGACTTCTAAATGCGGCACCGGATAGGCGGGCTTCGCCCGCATATCCGGTTAAACCGCCCAAGCCCTGGATGCGATCCCTAGTGCACTTTGGGCAGTTCGTCGTAGGAGTGGAACGGCGGCGGCGAGCTAACGGTCCATTCCAGCGTCGTCGCACCGGGGCCCCACGGATTGGCGCCGATGCGCTGTCCCGCGGTAAGCGTGCGGATGACGATGAACAGGAACAGGACGACGCTGGCCGCCGAAATATAGGAGCCGATCGACGCCACGATGTTCCAGCCCTCGAACGCGTCCGGGTAGTCGGCGATGCGGCGCGGCATGCCGGCCAAGCCGAGGAAGTGCATCGGGAAGAACGTCAGGTTGACGCCGACGAACATCGTCCAGAAATGGATCTGGCCGAGCGTCTCCGGATACTGCCGGCCGCTCATCTTGCCGAACCAGTAATAGAAGCCCGCGAAGATGGCGAACACCGCGCCGAGGCTGAGCACGTAATGGAAGTGCGCGACCACGTAGTAGGTGTCGTGCAGCGCGATATCGACGCCGGCTTCGGCCAGCGCGACGCCGGTGACGCCGCCCACGGTGAACAGGAAGTTGAAGCCGATAGCGAACAGCATCGGCGTCTTGAACTCGATCGAGCC
>CAZOBN010000051.1:0-21186 GCA_964577835.1 uncultured Rhizobiaceae bacterium | reverse complement strand
CCTTCACCTTGGGCAGGAAGTCGACCACGTACTCGGCGCCGCGGTACAGCTCGGTGTGGCCTTTCTGGCGACCGAAACCCTTGGTTTCGGTGACGGTCATGCCTTGCAGGCCGATTTCGTGCAGCGCTTCTTTGACCTCGTCGAGCTTGAAGGGCTTGATGATGGCTTCGATCTTCTTCATAGCGATCCGGGGTGACTGGGTTGCAGGTGCTCATGGAGAAAGAGTTCCCCCATGACGGGAAACGGCAAGTGCGCTCTACTTAGCACGGGGCGTGCCAAAGGCCCAGGGCCGCCGAAGTGCCCGATTTGCGCGGTCTTTCAATAACTTGTGGATAACTTTCCGGCGCTGAAGCACAAAGATTGAGCGTTATATCTAATAAATAGGCTATTATATTGCCCATATCATAGGCAACGAACCCGGCAATCCCATTTAATCGGACCCAACCGCAAGTGAACCGGGAGCTTCATCCTTCGGTGAGGTGCGTTGGCAAGTCCCGCCCCGCCGACGGCGGATAGCGAATGCGACATATCATTCGTCCGCCCTCGGCGCCGGCGTCCTTGACGGGGCACAGGGCGGCGTCTAAACAGGGCGCCCTCAGAGATGGCGGGCGTAGCTCAGTTGGTTAGAGCGCCAGATTGTGGATCTGGATGTCGCCGGTTCAATTCCGGTCGCTCGCCCCATTTCTCCCTATCTCCCGAATTCGGCAGCCTGAAAACGGCTGACCCGCGCGACGTCAGTGCAGCCGGTTCGACTTCAGCCGGCTCTGGCGGTCGGCCGAGGTCACCGCGATCTCCAGCGTGCGGCCCTCGCGCTTGAGCGAGAAGGGCACGACGATCCCGGCGTTGCCGAGCCCCCAGATGCGGCGATACAGGGCGGCGAGCGAGCGCACCGGCCTGCCGGCGACACCGGTGACCACATCGCCGACCTGCAGGCCGGCGCGCTTGGCGGGGCCGTTGTCGTTCAAGCCGGCGATCACCAGCTTGCCTTCCGATTCCGCCGTCCACAGTCCGAGCCACGGGCGCGGCGGCCGGTCGACGCGGCCGGATTTGATCAGGTCGGGCAGGACGGTCTTCAGCAGGTCGATCGGGATGACGAGATTGGCGTCGATCATCGCATTGCCCATCATGAACTGCTGGAAGATGAGCGAGGCGATGCCGATCAGGTTGCCGTCGCGGTCGATCGCGGCGGCGCCGGTCCATTGCGGATGGGCGGGCGCGGTGAAGATTCCTTCGTCGAGCAGATACTCCCAATAACCGGCGAATTCCTGCTTGGCGATGATGCGCGTCGGCGTCGCGTGATCGTGGCCGCCGAAGCTGGCGATGATGATGCTGTCGCCGACCGCGGCCTCGGACGACTTGCCGAGCGACAGCGGCGAGCGGTGCATGTGCTGCAGGGGCTGCACCAGTCCGAGGCCGCTTTCCTGATCCTGGCCGACGATATGGGCGGCCATGGCGCGGCCCGAATCGTCGACCACCCAGACCGCTTCCGCTTCGGTCAGCAGATAGCCGACGGTGACGATGAGTCCGTCGCTGCCGATCACCACGCCGCTGCCGGCGCGCTCGGTGCCGAGCCGGCTCGCGGTGTAGGCGTCCTGTGGAATGGTGGTGCGCAGGGCGACCACCGAGGACAGCACCGGCTCCACATCGAACGAGAAGTTTTCCAGGCGCATCATGCGCTCCCGTCAGCGAATCCGGCTCGGTCTCCGGCTGGCCTGCTTCGCTATCAGCTTAATATTTCCGCGCTGAACATCCAGTCGCAAGTGAGCGCCGTCGCCATGGCGCAAAATAAACTCCGCGACGGTTTCGCCGTCACGGTAGAGCTTGTAGCGCTTGCTCGCCTCGGCAAAGCCGCCGAAGGTCGGCGCGTCGGCCGGATCGACGATGGTACGGATACGAATGACATCGGCGGCGCGCAACGCGCGGGCCGCGGTACGTAGGGCCTCGGCCTTGCTGCCGTGTTTCTTGGGCCCGAGGGCGAGCCAGAGATCCTCATAGAGCCTGTTCAATTCGGCGACAGTCATTCCCGTCAGGGCAGCGCCCATCCAATCCTCCCATGTATTTCTCCTCCCATGTATTTCTCGCCGATGGTTCTTGGCATCGGCGCGGCCGCGCATCGCGGCTTGCGCGCGTCGGACAGCCATTCTACGCTCGAAACAATAGCGGCATAAGCCGTGGCCCGAATAATAAAATCTTGGGGAGCTTCCATGACTGTTCAGCGCGCAGGCACGCAGATCACCAAGGCCGGCCAGAAGATCGACGCCGCCACGCTCGCGGAAGGCATGGTCTGCGAGATCACCTACTACGGCGACAAGGACACCGCGGCGAAGATTACGTGCGATTAGTTCGAGAAGAGGCGGCGCGTCCTTTTAGCATCGTCATGGCACGGCTTGACCGGGCCATCTCGCGCGGGCGAGCGTCTGCCTGACGCAATCGTGATGGGTGCAACCTACAGCATCAGACCAGAGACTGTTCTGGGCCTCGATGAGATGGCCCGGTCAAGCCGTGCCATGACGATGTGAGAACAGACTGAGGGCAGCCATCGTAGCCTTCATCCTCGCGTGACCGGCAAAACGCGGCCATGCTAAGCTGCGCGTCATCGGACTGAAATCCAAACATGAGTGGGGAGACCGGGGTGTATTTTCTGCTGACCTACGCGGACGAATCGAAGCAGCCGCGCGCGGGCCTGCGTGTCGGCGACCAGGTGCTGGACCTGGAGGGCGCGTTGACGGCATCCGGCGCCGCCAAGAACCTGATCGCCGCCGCCCGTTCGACGCTCGATATTCTCAATGTCTGGGGCGAGGCGGAGCCGGCGCTCGAACGCATTGCCGAGTCGTTTGCCAAGGACGTGGGCAAGTTCGCCAAGGCGGCGCGGCCGCTGGCTTCGACCAAGCTGCTGGCGCCGCTGCTCTATCCCGGCGGCATCTTCTGCGCCGCCGCCAATTACATCGACCATATGAAGGAAATGTCGGGCCGCGAGCCGCCGGACAAGAAAGTCACGCGGCCCTATTTCTTCGCCAAGACGCCGGTTCATTCGGTGATCGGCCCCGAAGATCCCATCCGCCTGCCGAAAAGCTCCCAGCAGGTCGATTGGGAGGCGGAGATCGGCGTGGTGATCGGCAAGCCGGCGCGCAATGTCAGCGAGGCCGACGCGATGGATTACGTCGCCGGCTATACCATCATGAACGACCTGTCGCTGCGCGATCTCGGCAGCCGCACCGACTGGAATTTCCGGGTCGACTGGTTCTCGCACAAATGCTTCGACGGCTCGGCGCCGATGGGACCGTGGATCGCGCCCGCCAAGTCGATCAAGGATCCCTACGACATGTCGGTGAGGCTGTGGGTCAACAAGGACCTCATGCAGGATTCCTCGTCGAGCTTCATGCATTTCAACATCCCGGAGCAGATCGCCTACTTGAGCGAGCGTCTGACCTTGCGGCCGGGCGACGTGATCTCGACCGGCACGCCCTCGGGCGTCGGCCGTCCGCGCGGCATCTTCCTCAAGCCGGGCGACGAGGTGACGATCACCGTGGGCGGCATCGGCACGCTGCACAATCCGGTCATCCAAGGGGAGTAGGCACATGCCGGCGGCAGGCAAGGCGGGCAAGGCGGGCAAGCCGCCCGTCATCGATATCCACGGCCACATCAATATCGGCAAGGCGCGCGAGATTCTCGCCGCCAAGCAGCAGGCGAAGCCGCGCCACAACGCCGAGAGCGGCCTGACCGACAAGTCGCGCGGGCCGATCCTGGTGGACGTAGACGCGCGCATCGCCGACATGGACGGTATGGGCGTCGATATGATGTTGCTGACGCCCTCGCCGCCGAACGGCTTCTACCGCGCGAGCGAGGATGTGGCGGGCGAGGTGGCGCGCGCCACCAACGACGCGGTGGCCAAAATCGCGCGCGATCATGCCGACCGCTTCCTGGCCTGCGGCAATGTCGCGCTCCAGCATGTCGAGCAGTCCTGCGCCGAGCTCAGTCGCGGCATGCGGGAACTCGGGCTCAAAGGCATGCGCATCTCGACCAACATCGCGGGCATGGAGTTGGGCGACCGGCGGCTCGATCCGTTCTGGGCGCGCGCCGAGGCGGACGGCGCGCTGATCATGCTCCATCCCCAGGGCTTCACCGAGCCCGAACGGCTCGAGCCCTATTTCATGACCAACGCGGTCGGCCAGCCGCTGGAGACGACGCTGGCGCTCGCCCAGATCATCTTCGGCGGTGTGCTCGAGCGCTTCCCGCGGCTCAAGCTCTGCGCCGCGCACGGCGGCGGCTATTTCCCGTTCTATCTCGGCCGCTTCGAGCAGTCCTATCGCGAGCGCAAGGAGTGCCGCCAACACATCACCCGATCGCCGGCCGAGTTCGTGCGCCACATCTGGTTCGACACGGTGGTGTTCCGTCCCGACGCCATCGCCTATCTTGCCGGCGTGGCCGGCGCCGACCGCATCGTGATGGGAACCGACAGCCCCTACGACATGGGCGAGAAGGACCCCGTCGGCCTGGTCAAGGCCGTGCCGGGATTATCCGACACGGCCAAATCCGACATCCTCGGCGGCAACGCGGCGCGTTTGCTCGGTGTGCAGTAACCGCAGACAGTTGCCCGCTCCATGTCGTCATGGCCCGACTCGATCGGGCCATCGCAGGCGGAGTTCGCGCCGTCCGCGCACCATAAGACTCGTCATGCTCGGACTTGATGGTGTGGACGACCCCACCTCTACGGCATCGCGATGTGCCAATGTGGTCGTGGGTATGACCGCATGATCCGAGCATCCATTGAACATGGCGCGCGCTCAGGAAAATGCCGTGAGCCAATGGACCCTCGGGGTCAAGCCCGAGGGTGACAAAATAGCACGTTGCCCGAGATGGCCCGATCGAGTCGGGCCATGACGAGGATGTCGACGAGAGGCCGAAGCGTCTCGTCGAATCTATTGCGCCGGCTTAGCGCTGGGCGGCGGCTCGAGGACCTTGAGGCCGGGCTGGAACTTGCTCGCCTCGGTGAGGCGATCGACCAGATTTTTCGGCGTGGCGTAGGCCTTCTTCAAGAGCTCCTCCATCTTCACGCCGCTCACCGGCTCGATTTCGAGCTTGCCTTTCTTGGCTTCCGCCAGGAAATTGGGATCCTTCATCGTCTCGTCGAACGCCTTGCGCAGCGCCGCGACGCGCTCCTTCGGCACGTCCGGCGGCGCCATGTAGGGCCGGCCGAACAGCAGGGGAATCATTTCGAGCTCGAGGACCTGCCGGTCGACGTCGTTCTTCGCCAGATCGAGCGCCAGCGGCACGTCCGGCAAATCTTCGTGCTTCTCCAGCCCCTGCTGATAGAGGATCGTGACCTTCTTCTCCTTCAGCCAATCCATGCGCCGCGCCTTGAAGCTGCTCCACGAGTATGTGCCGCGGCCGCCCACTTCGCCGCGCTCCATGGCGAGATCCATTTCGCTGCCACCGGGATAGCCGGCGATCACCTTCATCTTGAAGCCGAGAATGTTGCTCAGCACATAAGGCATCACCACGCTTTCGGTGCCGGCGCCGGTGCCCGCGACGACGAGCTCTTTCGTGAACAGGTCCTTGTAGCTGGTGATGCCGGTGGTATGCCACGCGACCGCGATGCTGGTTTCGGAGTTGGCGCTGCCGATCCAGTTGAATTTGAGCGGATCGAACTGCGCCTTGTGCCCGGCGCCGCCGGTCAGCGGCTCGAACGGCACGCCGCGCTGGGGGGCGCCGAGCACCGTACCGTCCTTCGGGGCCACCGCGTAGATGTGATTGGCGGCGACCAGTCCGCCCGCGCCCGTCATGTTGCGCGCGACAAAATTCGGCTTGCCGGGAATGTTGTTGACCAGATGCTTGCCGACGACGCGGGCATAGATGTCGTAGCCGCCGCCGGCACTCAACCCGATGACCATCGTCACCGTCTTGTCCTTGTAGAAATCGGCGACGGCGTCCTGCGCGCTCGCAGCGGCGGGCGGAGCAAGGGTGGCGGCCAGGATTGCGGACGCCCGCAAGAATCCACGGGACCGGAGCATCATGAGAAATCTCCCGAGTTGATCGTGAAGCCTGTCATCGGCGCTTCTGCGAGCGCGTTCTTTCTATTTTGCGGGCGAACCTCGCGGCGCGCCAGCGCTATTTTGCGCGCCGGCGCGCTCGGATGGCACCCGCTCAGGCGATGATCGTGCCGAGATAAACGCTCTCGTCCTTGACCTCGCATTCGAGGGTCTTCGGCGCGCGTCCCGGGGCCGCGACGGCGACGCGGTAACGGCCGCTGTGGGGTGGCACGCGGTCGATCTTGAAATCGCCGAATCCGTCGGTCACCGCTTCGCCGACGATCCGGTCGTTCTGGCTCAGGGTGACCTTGGCGCCGCCGAGACAGTCAGTCACGCCATTGTCGTCCACCGCCAGGCTGCCGCCGACGAAGCAGTCGGCGAAGCGGTGCAGATTCTTGTACCAGACGCGCGGCTTGGTGCCATGTTCGGGATAGAGGTGCTGCAGTGCCTCGTCGCGTGCCTTGGATTCCATGGCCGCGTCGTCGGTCTTCAGCGTCGTGATGGCGGCGGTCGGGCAGACCTGGGCCGCGCGCGGCTCCTTCCAGCCCTGGTCGAGCAGGTGGGCGTCGAAGGTCCAATGCTGCGGGATCTGCTTCTCGTCGTTCCAGTGGATCGCGCCGTAGGGGCAGGCGGCGACGATCTGGCGCTGGCCCTTGGCCTTGACCGGATCGATCAGCACGATGCCGTCGGCGCGCTTCGTCACGGCGCCGTCCTTCGCGGCCTTCATGCAGGGCGCGTCGTCGCAGTGCTGGCACATCACCGGCAGGAAGGCGACGTCGACCATCGGCCCTTCGCCGCGCTCCTTCTTCTGGATGTCGATCCAGTGGTGGCCGTGCTTCGGCATCTCGGCGGAATAGCCGGGCCAGTCGTTGCCGACATATTCGTCATGCACCGCGAGCACGCACATGTTGCAGTTGGTGCATTCGGCGACGTCGACGATCAGATTCCATTTGCTCATGGCGATAACCTTTACTCCGCCGCGACCGTGACGGGTGCCGTCGGACGCGCCGTCTTGGCGCCGGCACCTTCCAATGTGGTGCTGCCGTCCCACAGCTCGATTTCCACCAGCGCCGAGCTCGACGCCATGGCGTGGGTTTTCTTGGTCTGGCTGCGCTTGGGCGACAGCAGATTGAGACAGCCGCCGCGGTCGAGCGATCTGCCGGGCTCGCCCAGCGGATCGTAGACGGCGGAGGATTCGTAGCCGTGCGCCACGCCCGGACGCAGCCGGCTGGTCAGCAGCGCGGCGCAGATCACGCCGCCGCGCTCGTTGTAGACCTTCACCAGGTCGTTGTTCTTGATGCCGCGCTTTTCGGCATCCTGAGGATTGAGCCGGATGATCCAGTAGTAATAGCCATCCACGAGGACGCGATGGTCCTTGATGTTGTTGAGGAAGCTGTCCTTGCCGTCGCCCTGGGTGTGGAAGCTGTAGCGCGGGTGCGGCGTGATGAGCTGGAGCGGAAACTGAGCAAGGCGTGGGTCGTGAATACCTTCGAAGGCCGGGTTGTATTTGACGATCGGTGGCCGCTCGGGGTCCTCGGCGTCGAAGCGCTTGAGGCTCTCGCATTCGAATTCCAGCTTGCCCGACTGGGTCTGCAGGCCCTTGAGGAATTCCTTGTAGTCGGGCGGCAGGGGATGGGGCTCCGGCACGTCCTTCTTGCGGTTCTCGTAAAACCAGCGGTAGGCGGTGGGCGCGCGCAGCGCTTCCTTTTCCGCCGGCACCACGTAGTAGCCCTTGCGCAGGAATGCCGCCCAGGAGATCGCCTTGGCCAGGTCCGAAGCGTCGAACTGGCGCTTGACCCAGTCGAGCTCGCTCATGCCTTCTGAGAAATAGGCCGACAGGCCGAGCCGCTTGCTGATCTCGTTGAAGATCTCGTAGTCCGACTTCGATTCGCCGAGCGGCTCGATGCATTTGTGCTGGAACACGATGACGCGGTGATTGAGCTGCATCTGGCCGTGGTGGGCGTAGCCGCCGAGGCCGGCCCATTCGCTGATGTCGGGCCGCTCGAAATTGGTGCAGGCCGGCAGGATGACGTCGGCGAACGGTGCCTCGCCCTCGTTCCAGATCGACTGGTTGACGACGAATTCCAGGTTGGGCGAGCGGTAGGCCTCGATCCAGCGGCTGGCGTCCGGCATGGTCGCGATCGCCGAGCCGCCGTACTTATAGAGCATGCGCACCTTGGCATGACCCGGCTTCGGGTAGACGATCGGCGTGAACTGCGCCTCGATCGACTTGCCGTCCCACATGTAGCCGGTCGCCTTGCCCTCGAGGATCGCCTCGGGGAACTGCAGGCGCGGGATGCGCTGGGTCGGCGTGTTGATGGTCGGCAATTGCGGCATGCGCTGGAACAGCGAGGCCGCCATCGCCGTGTGCTCCATGTCGCCCGACATGCCGCCCTCGGCATAGCCCGGGAAATAGAAGTTGAAGTCGACGGGCGTGCCCCACTGTAGGTTGCCCATGTTGACGCCGGGCTTGCCGAGCCCCTGCATAGCCATCAGGCAGACGCAGACGCGCGCCCACTGGATGCCGGTGGCGTTGCGGCAGGCGCCGCCGTGGCCGGTGCCCCAGCCGCCGGCGCCGAGATAGGTGCGCTTGCCGCCCCATTCGCGGGCGAGCGCGCGGATGTCCTTGGCCGCCACGCCGGTTTCCTGCTCGCCCCATTCGGGAGACTTGGGAATGCCGTCTTCCTGGCCGAGGATATAGTCGCGCCACACCTCGAAGCCCTTGGTATGGGTGGCGACATACGCCTTGTCGTAGAGACCTTCGGTCATCCAGACATGGGCGATGGCCATGGCGAGCGCCGGTGACGTGGTCGGCTTGGGCGCGATCCACTTGCCGCCGAGGAACTGGCAGGTGTCGTTGTAATAGGGATCGATGTGGATGATCTTGATGTCCGACTGCTTGAGCCACTGGCGCCGCACGGTGCCCTCGAACGCGCCATAGGCGCCGCTGGTCGCTTCCGGATTGGCCGACCAGAACACGATCATGTCGCAGTTCTGCAGGCAGTCCTCGACGGTGCCGTAGCTGTCGCTCTGGCCGACGCGCAAGCTGTGGCCCCAGTGGTGCGACGCGCCCCAATACCAGCCTTCCCAGCTATCCGGGTTGTGGTGCACCTCGGTATGGCCGATCGCGTTCATGAAACGGAAATTGGCCGACAGGTAATAGCCGATGTTGCCCCAGGTGTGATGCGAGCCGTGCGACGACGCGATGGCGCCCGGGCCGTACTGCGTCTTCATGCGCTTGATCTCGTCCGAGACGATGGTGATCGCCTCGTCCCAACCGATGCGCTCGTAGCCGGAGATGCCACGGTTCTGCGGATTGCGCTCGCCGTTCGGATCGAAGTCGACGCGCTTCAGGGGATAGAGCAGGCGGTTGGGCGCGTAGATGATGGATTTGAAGTTCTGGCCGTGCGGCGCCAGCGAGGTCTTGCGCGGCGGCGTGTAGCTCTTGCCGCGCGCCTTGATGGTCCATGGGCCCGCGTCGCTGTCGTCGAAGTCGATCGGCGTCAGGCGGATCACTTTGCCGTCCTTGACATAGACGAACACCGGGCCGCCGTTGGTCATGCTGGTATAGCGCGTCTCGCCGCTGGCGAGCTCGATGCCGTATTTCCAGCCGAGGGTCTGGGTCAGCAGGATGGTGCGGGTGAACCAGGCGGTCAGCTCGTCCGGCCCATCCATCTTGAGCTTGAAGTCCTTGATGGCGTCGATCTGCCGCTGCTGGCGGATCGGCGGGGTCAGCAGTTGCGCGGCGACCGCGGCGTTCTTGAACGCCAGATACATGCCCGGGCTCGGATGAATGCCGGCGCCGGAGCGCACCGTGCCGTTGCCGAAGGCGAACCACCTCCCCATGGAACTGTCCATGGTGCGGATCTGGGCGACGAAGGACTTCTCCTTCAGGCGCTCGCGGAAGGCGGGATAGCGCCAGGCGCAATACTTGAACAGCAGGTCGAGGCCGAACAGGATCAGCGAAAACCGCAACTCTGCAAACATAAGATTTCTTTCTAACGCCGCGACGCGGGGACTCGCGAAATCTATCAAACGCGGCCCGGCGGTTCTATTTGACTTCTAATAGCTTTCTATTTGAATTCGAAGAGCCGCGCGCTCCGCGAAAAACGCGCGCGCCGTCATTCCGCGACGATCGGATTTTCCAGGATGCCGATGCTGGAAATTTCCACCTCGACCGTGTCGCCGGCCTTCATGAACACCGGCGGATTGCGCTTGAAGCCGACGCCGCCCGGCGTGCCGGTCGAGATCACGTCGCCCGGCCGCAGCTCGGTGAAGGTGGTGATGTATTTGATCAACACATCGATCGGCCAGATCAGCAGGTCGGTCGTGGTGTGCTGCATCACGTCGCCGTTGAGCCGCGTGGTCAGCGTCAGCTTGGCCGGATCGGGGATATCGTCGGTGGTGACCATCCAGGGGCCGAACGATCCGGTCTTCGGGAAGTTCTTGCCGGCGGTCCATTGCATGGTGTGGTTCTGCCAGTCGCGCACGCTGCCGTCGTTGTAGCAGCTATAGCCCGCGACGATGTCGAGCGCCTTCTCCGCCGGCACATGGCGGCCCGGCTTGCCGATGATGACCGCGAGCTCGCCCTCGTAATCGAGCTTGTCGGAGGCCTTCGGCTTGACCAGCGGCTGCAGGTGCGAGGTCTGGCTGTCGGCGAAGCGGATGAAGAGGGCGGGGTTCTCGGTTTCCGAGCGGCCGGTTTCCTCGCGGTGCGTCTTGTAGTTCAGGCCGACGCAGATGATCTTGCCCGGATTGGGCAGGACCGGCAGGAAGGTGATGTCGACGATCTTGGCATCCTCCTTGGCGCCTTTCACGGCGGCAGCCGCTTCACCCAGGGCACCGGCGGCCAGCAGACCGCGCAGGTCGGGATATTTGAGACGCTTGCCCAGGTCGATCACGCCGCCGTCGACGACGGCGCCGTAGGTGTCCTTGTTCTGCAAGCGGAAACTCGCCAGCTTCATCGGTCGCTCCCCAATTTACGAAAGGTTTTTAAGGCTTGCCGGATGCTAGCTGCGCATCCAGGCGCTGCCCCAGTAGTTCAACGTGCGTTGCTCGTGCGGCCATTCGCGCGCCGGCATCTCATAGGGCATGTGCTCGATCTCGGCGGAGAATTCGAAGGCGTTGCCGTCCGGATCGTTGAGCATGAAGAACAGATTGTTGCCCGGGCCATGGCGGCCGGGACCCCAGCCGACCGGTATGCGCAGGGTCGCCAGATAGTCGGCCCAGTCGCGGATGTCGTTCCAGCAGGTCGTCTCGAAGCAGAAATGATCGAGTTGATGGGCGCGCGCCCGGAAGCAGGCGAAGCTGTGGTGCTCCGGATCGGAACGGAAGAAGGCGACGGCGGTGTTGCGCGCATCGTCGATCACCCGGTCGGACAGGCGGAAGCCGAGCTGATCCTCGTAGAAGGCGATCATGTCCGGCAGGTTCTCGGTCGTCACCACCACATGCTGGAGCCGGCCCGGCAGATGATCGGTCGCCGGCGCGTCGACCTCGGCGGGCAGGCCGAAGACCGAGACATTACGGTCCGGATCCTCGACGGCGAAGGCTTCGCTGCCGAACACGCGGGATGGCGAAGGCTTGAGCGGCACGCCGCGGGCTTCCAAGCCGGCGCGCAGCGCGCGCAGCCGCTTCTCGTCGTCCACCACGTAGGCGGCATAGCCGAGCTTCTTGGCCGGGCCGCGGCCGATCACCAGCCGGCGCTGGGCGCCGGCAATCAGCCATTGGCCGTCCGTCAGCTCGCTCACGGTGCCGCCGAGGATGCCGCGGTAGAAGTCCAGCATGACCGCGGGCTGCGGGCTGGTGATTTTGATGTGATCGAGGCGCGCGGGCCAAAGCGGTGAGGTGCCGGTCATGAGGGCCAAATGTTTCGTGATGCCAAATGTCTCATGATGAATGGGTTACGAATAGAAGAATTGCCCCCCGCCGTCGATTAGAATTCGAACGGCGGCGGACCCGCGCGCAACCGCTTGTGAGCCGGCCGAGCCCGCGTATGATCATCGGGATTTCCAGACCACGCGGTCTGCCGCCTCGAGGAGGCGTACCCCGGAGCGAACATGTCCGAGTCCGGTCTGTCGAACGACGATCTCCAGCGCAAAGTCGAGGGTGTCCAGAATTCCCTGATGCGCGAGCAATGCTGTGTCTGCTGGATGACGCCCAATGACGATGCACCGCCGCTCCCGGTGTCCAAGGAAGAAATGCGTTTGGTGCACCACGACTATCTGCTCGATCTCGAGCGCCGCGGCATTCTGTTCGGCGCCGGGCCGTTCGTCGACGAAAAGGGCCACCGTCATGGCGCCGGCATGATCATCATTCGCGCGACGAGCCGCGCCGAAGCGGAAGACATTGCCTTCGCCGAGCCTTATACCAAGGCGCGCCGGCGCATCATGACCTTGACGCCCTGGCAGCGAAACGAGGGCACGCTCAATCTGCGCCTGCGCTTCGCCGATGGCGTGCTGGAAGTGGACAATCGGCGTTATAAGCTGAGTAAATCAACCTGAGATCGCCCGGATGGCGCAGGATCGAGCGCGCGCGGCGCGCGCATGTTTTTGACAAAAGGAGTTCCAATGGTGGTCAACGGCAACGGTCAGGCGAATGGCAAACACAATGTCGGCGGAGTGCTGCTCGATCAGCCCTTCAAGATCCGCCGACTGGGCCATTTCGGCGTCAACGCCATCGATATGGCGGGGGCGTTGCGCTTCTATAAGGACCTGCTCGGTTTCCGCATCGTCGACGTGCGCGATACCTTCAAGGGCAAGCCGGTGCCGGACGCCTTCAAGGATTTCGGCGACCCCAATGGCTACTTCTTCCGCTATGGCAGCGACCACCACGCCTTCGTGATCTACAACCAACGCCTGCGCATAGCGATGGACAAGACCGGCAAGCGCTTCCGCCACGGCCGCACCATCAACCAGATCACCTGGCAGGTCGGCAGCCTGGCCGAGGTCTATGCCGGCGACGCCTGGATGAAGTCGATCGGGCAGAACATGGTGCGGGTGGGGCGCGACATGCCGGGTTCCAACTGGCACACCTATATGTTCGACCCCGACGGCCATGTGAACGAGCTCTATTACGGCATCGAGCAGATCGGCTGGAACGGCCATTCCAAGCCGCCCGAGATGTACGCGCGCGAATTCGACGAGGTGCCGGAGCTGCCGCAGATCTCCGAATTCCAGGAGGTGCAGGAGGCGATCGAGCAGGGCGTCGACCTGATGTCGGGCTACCGCTATATCGACCCGCTGCCGTACAAATACGACGTGCAAGGGATATTGCTGCCGCGCCCCTTCAAGATCGTCAAAATCGGCCCGGTCGGGCTGTTCGTCGAGAATATCGAGGCGGCGCTCGAGTTCTATACCCGCGTGCTCGGCTTCATCCCGACCGAGGAGGTCGATTACCAGGGCCATCGCTGCGTCTACCTGCGCAACAACACCGAGCATCACTCGCTGTCGCTCTATCCGGTCGCGCTGCGCGAGAAGCTCGGCTTCAGCGATCACACCAGCATGATGGCGTTCGGCCTGCAGCTCGCCAATTACCAGCAACTCCGCGATGCCATCGCCTTCCTCAAGGACAACGGCGTGCGAATTCAGGAGCTTCCGAGCGAGCTCACGCCGGGCATGGATTACACCGCGGTCGCCTTCGACCAGGACGGCCAGGCGGTGCAGCTTTACTATTACATGGAGCAGATCGGCTGGAACGGCCAGCCGCGGCCGGCCTCGGCGCGGCGCAAGGTCACGCCGGGTAACTGGCCGAAGTCGCTCGAGGCCTTGCCGGACACTTACACCGGCGAGCCGTTCTTCGGCCCCTGGGGCTGAGTTCGCACCAAACGAAAACCCCGGCGGAGACCCCGCCCGCGTTTTTGCGAATGGGGACCGGCATGGTCATCATGCGTAGGCCTTGATCGCCCACGCGAGCGGGCGGTCGCGCTGGGCAGGCCCCGAGACGCTGTCCTGGGGCGCCTGATTTGTCGGGGCCGGAAAGCCGGCGGCGGTCGCCCTAGCGGCGCGGATCGCGGCCGGGCGGCAGGTCGTGGCGCACCAGCTCGTCATGGCGGCTGCGCCCGCTGTGGAACACCAGGGCCATGAGCCCGACGCCGAGAAACACGGTGAGGGTCACGCCGAGGAGCAGGGCGATGACACCATGGAGATTGATCTCCATGTCACCGAACACGCCGGTCAGCCAGAGCCCGATCAGGACTGCGGCCACGATGGCGGTGCAGACCATGGAAAATACCACCGGCCACTCGATGTCCTGCCATTTCATGATGTTCTCCCGACTTGGGCCGCGCAGGTCGGTTCGTGACCGCTGCTCGTTGTCACCATGCAACTTCGGTGTATCGCGGAGGTTCCAACGGCAGAGCCGCTGCCGTCGTGGTCATCGGTCGCGGTCAAGACCGTAGCCGATGAGCTCGATCTCGGGTGTCGCACCGCCGACCATGTCGGCCGCGACCCGGCCGGAGCCGGCCGCCAGCGTCCAGCCCAGCGTGCCATGGCCGGTGTTGAGGAACAGGCTCTTGAACGGGGTGCGGCTGATGATCGGAACGCCATCGGGTGTCAGCGGGCGCAGGCCGGCCCACAGTTTGGCGGCGCGGGCGTCGCCGCAATCGGGAAACAGCTCGAGCGCGGCCTTGAGAACGGCCTCGGCGCGCTTCGGCGTGACGCTTGCGTCGAAGCCGACGAATTCGGCGGTGCCCGCGATGCGCAGGCGGTTGCCGAGCCGGCTATAGACCAGCTTGTTGGCTTCGTCGGTGATGCTCATGGCCGGGGCGCGGCCCACCGATTCGACGGGCAGGGTGACGGAATATCCCTTGGTCGGGTAGACCGGCAGCTTGATGCCGAGGGGCGCCAGCATCGTGACCGAGTAGCTGCCGAGCGCCACCACGTAGGCATTGGCGGTGAACATGCCGCGGCTGGTCATCACGCCGGAGATTTTGTCGTTCATCGTCGACAGCCGGATGATCGACGTGTCGAACTGGAATTTCACGCCCATCGCGGCACAGACTTCGGTCAGGCCCATGGCGAACATCTGGGCATCGCCGCAGGCATCGTCGGGGCTCAGGACGCCGCCGCAAAGGGCGCCGCGCGCCCGCTCCAGGGCGGGTTCGATGGCCAGGCACTCGTCCGCCGTCTTCGGCTCTAACCGACAGCCGCGCCGGCTGTACCAGTCGGCCATGCGCTTGGCATGTTCATACTCGCGCCGGTGACGGAAGACCTGGAGGATGCCGCGCGGGTTGTAATCGAACTCGATACCGGTGTTGGCCATGATGCCGGCCAGCATCTGGCGCGAGTAGAGCGCCAGGCGCAGGTTGCTCTCGCCATTGGCCCGGCTGCGTCCCGGCGTGCAGTTGCGCAGGAAGCGCAGGCCCCAGCGCCACAGCTCGGCATCGGCCTTCCAGGGATTGAAGACCAGCGGCGCATCGTCGCGCCCGAGCCATTTCAGCATCAGGCCGAGGGTGCGTGGGTTGGCCCAGGGGATCGAGTGGGAGGCCGAAAGCTGCCCGCCATTGGCGAAGCTCGTTTCCTGACCTGCGTGCGGCCGGCGCTCGATGACGGTAACCTGATGGCCGGCGCGGGCAAGGAAGTAAGCGGTGCTGACCCCAATGACCCCAGCACCCAACACGAGCGTTTTCAACGGAAGACCCTTTACGGAAAGCTGACGGTGCGGAAAATCCATCGCCGCTGCCAACTTATAATGGATTTTTTTCGGGGGCGGACAAGTCTTGTAAGCGGGGCGCGGCGCTGCCGAGTGCGCGACAGGGTGACGCCGGAACGCTATGGTGACCGTGGCGCATTGGCCGGCCCGACGTCGGCGGCCGGAGAAAGGGTGGCGAGGTGAAAGGGATTGTCGGCAATGAACTGCTGACCGTCGCCGAGATGGCGCGTGCCGATGCGCTCGCTGTGGCTGCTGGCGTGCCAGCCGAGCGGCTGATGGAGGCGGCCGGCCGGGCGGTCGCCGACGCCACCATGGCGCGTTGGTCGCCGCGTCGCGCCGTCGTGCTGGCCGGGCCGGGCAACAATGGCGGCGACGGCTTCGTGGCGGCGCGCTACCTGGCCCAGGCAGGATGGTCGGTCCGCATCGCGCTGCTCGGGGGTCTCTCAGCCCTCAAAGGCGAAGCAGCCCTCAATGCCCAGCGCTGGACCGGCGAACTGGTGCCCTTGAGCGTCGGCGCGGTGGAAGGCTGCGACCTGGTGATCGATGCGCTGTTCGGTGCCGGCTTGGCGCGGCCGCTCGATGGCATCGCGCGCGAGGTTGCCGCGGCGGTCTCCGTACGGGATCTGCCCTGCGTCGCGGTGGATATCCCGAGCGGCGTCTACGGCGACAGCGGCGCGGTCATGGGGGATGGCGAGGGCGGCATCGCCATCCGCGCCGATCTGACAGTCACCTTCTTCCGCAAGAAACCCGGGCATCTGCTTCTGCCCGGCCGCGAATTGTGCGGCGAAGTTGTGGTGGCCGACATCGGTATCCCGCCCGAGGTGCTCGGCCGCATCCGGCCAATGACATGGGAGAATTCGCCGGCGCTATGGCTCGACGGGTTTCCTTGGCCGAAGCCGGCCGATCACAAATATACCCGTGGTCACATGGTGGTGTGGGGCGGTGCTCTCATGACAGGCGCGGCACGTCTCACGGCGCGCGCCGGACAGCGCGCCGGCGCCGGCATGGTGTCGATCGCGACGCTGCCGGAGGCCGCCGCGATCTACGCGTCATCGCTCCTGTCGGTGCTGGTAAAGCCCGTGGAGGGTCTCGCCGAATTCAATGCCTTGCTCAGCGATCCTCGCGTGACGTCCGCAGTCGTCGGTCCGGGCAGTGGTGTCACCTCGTCCACCCATGCCTATGGCAAGGCGGTTTTGGAGGCGGGCAAGGCCTGCGTGCTCGATGCCGATGCCTTGACGGTCTTTTCCGAGCCGCCGCAGGGGCCTACGGAACTATTTGAAAGCATCGCCGAAAGCGCCGGACCCTGCGTCCTCACGCCGCACGAGGGTGAATTCGGCCGCATGTTCGGCCGGTGCGGGCTGAGCGCAGGCAGCAAGCTCGCGCGTGCCCGCGAGGCGGCGCGTCTCAGCGGCGCGACGGTGCTGCTTAAGGGATACGACACGGTGATCGCCGCGCCGGACGGCCGGGCGGTCATCAACAGCAACGCGCCAGCCCACTTGGCGACCGCCGGGGCAGGCGATGTGCTGGCGGGTCTGATTGGCGGCCTGCTCGCGTCGGGCATGGCGCCGTTCGCCGCCGTATGTGCCGCCGCTTGGATCCAGGGTGACGCGGCGACCGCATTCGGCCCAGGCCTGGTCGCCGAAGATCTGCTCGATCAAGTGCCAGCGACGCTCAGGATGCTCGTGCAATAAGCCGGTCGCGACGCATTCGTGGTATCGCTAAAATTTGCCGCGAATCCTTTTGAACGGGCCTGAGCGATAGGCTAGAACTTCTTGTAATCCGGCCAGTTTCCCCAGTCGTCCCCTTAACGCCTCTTTAAATTTTTCCCGGCATCCTACCAGTTAGGTCAAAGCCTTCCAGGGAGCTGACGTCATGTTGGCAAAATTGTTCAAACGGGACGATGAGCCTGCGATCGAGAAGGGTTGCATCTATCGTCGGGTGCGCGCCGATCGCACGGTCGAAACGGCCAAGGTGCTCGGTCTTCATCGCGATTCCTTCGGCATTCCTCACGTGCGCTTTCAAGTGATGTTCGGGCGCGTCGACGGCATTCCTCATCGCGACGGCCCGCGCATGCTGTCGGTCACTTCGTTCATGCAGCAGTATCGCGAGCGCGTGGTCCGGGCCTCCGGCCTCTAAGCACGACCGCCCGCGCGCGCCTGCCGCCGCGATCCACAGTCTTTCCGTCCTGCTTCGCCACGTGGAGTCGCCGCGTGGCTTTCTCCTGTTTCCCAACGCTGTTCCTAGTGTTATAGAGGGCCCCTTTCGGGCACGGCATCCTCGCGGCTTGCTGTCGCCTCGGGTCGGCTGCTGGAGGCTTTGCCGGACGCGGGCGTGGCGGAATTGGTAGACGCGCTGGATTTAGGTTCCAGTGACTCTGTCGTGGGGGTTCGAGTCCCTCCGCCCGCACCACGGTGGAGCCGGGCACTCGGCCCATTTTCAATAGATCAGAATAATCAGGACACATCCATGCAGGTTGTCGAAACGGCGAGCGAAGGTCTGAAGCGGGAATTCACGATCCGAATTCCGGCGAGCGATATCGAATCCAAGCTCACCAACCGGTTGCAAGAACTCAGCACGAAGATTCACAAGCCGGGTTTCCGACCGGGCAAGGTTCCCATGCCGCTGCTCAAGAAGCAGTATGGCCCGTCGCTGATGGGTGAAATCCTCGAGCAGGCGGTGGCCGACGGTACCCGTCAGGCGCTGACCGAGAAGGGCTATCGCCCCGCGGTGCAGCCCAAGATCGAAATCAAATCCTTCGAGGAAGGCGGCGACCTGGAATACGCGCTGGCCGTCGAACTGATGCCGGAGATCAAGCAGCCGGCCTTCGGCGACATCGCCGTCGAGAAGATGACGGTCGCGATCGACGAGGCCCATGTCGACGAGACCGTGAAGCGCCTGGCCGATGAGCAGCGCGTCTACGACAAGGCCCCGGACGGCGCCGTGGCCACGGAGCAGGATGCCCTGCTGGTCGATTTCGTCGGCCGCGTCGGCGGCGAGGCCTTCGACGGCGGCTCGGCCAAGGACTTCCAGATCGAGCTCGATTCGACCAGCTTCATCCCAGGCTTCATCGAACAGCTGCGCGGCGCCAAGGCCGGCGACAAGCTCACCGTGAAGGTGCGGTTCCCCGACGAATACGGCAACAAGTCGCTCGCGGGCAAGGACGCGGAATTCGAAGTGGACGTCAAAGAGGTGCGCAACCGCGCCGCCATTTCCGTGGACGACGAACTGGCCAAGCGCATGGGCCTGGAGAACATCGAGGCGATGCGCAAGGCGATCCGCGAGCGCATGGAGCAGGAATACGCCTCGGTCACCCGCATGCGCGTGAAGCGCAATCTGCTCGACGAACTGGCCAAGCGGTGCGACTTCGAGCTGCCGAAGGGCATGGTCGAGGGCGAGTTCGACGCGATCTGGAAGCAGGTGTCGGGCCAAGGCCAGCAGGAGCACGATCACGACCATGATCACGACCATGATCACGACCACGACCATGAGGGCCATGACCATCATGATCATGCCGGGCACGACCATGGCGACCACGAGGGCCACGATCACGGTGAGCACGCTCCCAGTGAGGAGAAGCTCGGCGGCGAGTTGGCCGGCAAGAGCCCCGAGGAGATCGAAAAGCTGCGCGGCGAATATCGCGAGATCGCCGCGCGCCGCGTGAAGCTCGGCCTGCTCCTCTCCGAGGTCGGCCGGGTCAACAACATCGAGGTCAGCCGCGATGACCTGAACCGCGCCATTCTCAACGAGGCGCGCCGTTTCCCGGGTCAGGAGCGGACAGTGTACGAATATTACCAGAAGAACGAGCAGGCCCTGCAGCAGCTCCGCGCGCCGATCTATGAGGACAAGGTCGTCGACTACATCCTCGAATTGGCCAAGGTGAACGAGCGTAAGGTCAGCGCCGAGGAACTGCTGCGCGATCCGGACGAGGAGGCGACGGAAGCCGCCGCCGGCGAGTCCGACGATAAATCGAAGAAAACCAAAAAGAAGAAGTAGAGTAGGCGGGCTGGAGTACCTAACTTAGCGGCATTGGCTTAACGGTGTGAAATAAGGCGGATGAGAATGGCGGACCCGGTCGAGACCTATATGAACTACCTGGTGCCGATGGTGGTCGAGCAGACCAACCGCGGGGAACGGTCCTATGACATCTATTCTCGTCTGCTCAAGGAACGCATCATTTTCATGGTCGGCCCCGTCAACGACGGGGTGGCCAGCCTGGTCTCGGCGCAGCTCCTCTATCTCGAGGCGGAGAACCCGAACAAGGACATCGCGTTCTATATCAACTCGCCGGGCGGCGTGGTGACGTCGGGTCTGGCGATCTACGACACCATGCAATACATCCGTCCGCCGGTGGCGACCATGTGCATCGGCCAGGCCGCGTCCATGGGCTCGCTGCTGTTGACGGCCGGCGCCGAAGGCAAGCGCTTCGCGTTGCCCAACGCCCGGATCATGATCCACCAGCCGTCGGGCGGCGTGCAAGGCCAGGCGGCGGACATCGAGATCCAGGCGCGTGAAATTTTGGCCCTGCGGGCCCGCCTCAACGGCATCTATGCCCGGCACACCAAGCAGTCGCTCGAGGTGCTCGAAAAAGCCATGGACCGCGATAAGTTCCTGACCGCGGAAGAGGCGAAGGAATTCGGCCTGATCGACGAGGTGATCGTCAAACGCCCGGCTTTGGAGAAGACCGACAAAGCCTGAGGTCGGCCTTTTGAGCCAGGTGTGGGTCGTTAACCCTTCCTTGAGCGGCGCCCGGCATACTGAGTGGCATTGGGATCAGCCCCGGCGGCGATCGCCCAGGATGGCAAAGCCGGAGATGCCACCTATATATAGGGTCTGACGGCGAATCGTCCGCCATTACGCCCGATACCGAAGCGGGACCTGCCCGAGTATGTGGGAAGCAAGCAACAGCTTCGGCTTTCTTCCAGACCAGGTCAGCCAACGGGAGTGCGACATACTATATTTAGTTGTTGTCCTCGATTCTGATCGCTAACATAAAGAGTTGAGGCCAAGTATCGGCCGACGACGGAGTGACCATGAGCAAGTCTAGCGGCGGCGAATCGCGCAACACCCTCTACTGCTCCTTCTGCGGAAAGAGCCAGCATGAGGTGCGCAAGCTTATCGCCGGCCCGACCGTGTTCATCTGCGATGAATGCGTCGAACTCTGCATGGATATCATCCGGGAAGAGCACAAGACGACGCTCGTCCGGTCGCAGGACGGGGTGCCCACCCCGCGCGACATCTGCGCCGTCCTGGACGACTATGTGATCGGCCAGACCCATGCCAAGCGGGTTCTGTCGGTCGCTGTCCATAACCACTACAAGCGTCTCGCCCACGGCCAGAAGTCCAACGACGTCGAGTTGGCCAAGTCGAATATCCTGCTGGTCGGACCAACGGGCTGCGGCAAGACCCTGCTCGCCCAGACGCTCGCCCGTATCCTCGACGTGCCCTTCACCATGGCCGATGCGACGACTCTGACCGAGGCCGGCTACGTCGGCGAGGACGTCGAGAACAT
>CAZOBN010000050.1:0-21807 GCA_964577835.1 uncultured Rhizobiaceae bacterium | reverse complement strand
CGACCACCAGCGCGCTGCCGATGGTGCGGCCGGGGCCCGGCACGAAATGGAGAACATCGGCCGGCACGCCGGCGCGGTGCAGCAGATCGACCGCGAGTGCCGCGGTGAGCGGCGTCTGTTCGGCGGGCTTCGCCACCACCGCGTTGCCGGCGGCGAGCGCCGCCACCACCTGGCCGGTGAAGATGGCGAGCGGGAAATTCCACGGGCTGATGCAGGCGAACACGCCGCGGCCGTGCAGTTCCAGCAGATTGTCCTCGCCGGTCGGCCCGGGCAGCGGGCGCGGCGCGAACTGCTGTCTCGCCTCGGCGGCGTAATAGCGGCAGTAGTCGGCCGCCTCGCGCACTTCGGCGACCGCGTCGCTCAAGCTCTTGCCGCCTTCGCGCACCAGCCGCGCCATGAGCGCCGCGCGGTTGTCCTCGAACAGGTCGGCGGCGGTTTCGAGAATGCGCGCGCGATCCTCCACGGCGCGCGCATCCCACGCCGGCTGCGCCCCATGCGCGATCGCCAGGGCGCGGTCCGCCTCGGCGACGCTGGCGTCGAACGCCTTGCCGATCACACGCCGCCGGTCGGCCGGATCATGGATCTCGCGCGCGGAGCCCTTGTTCGGCGCCTTGCCGCCGATCAGCGGCGCCGAGCGCCAGTCCTGTTTCGCGGCGGCGGCCATGTCGGCCGCCAGCGGGCGCAGGTCTTTCTCGTCCGACAGATCGACGCCGAGGGAATTCAGCCGCGCCGCGCCGTAGAGATCGCGCGGCAACGGAATGCGCGGGTGAGGCTTGGGATCGGCGGCGCGCAACGCGGCGACCGGATCGGCGATGATCCTTTCGATCGGCGCGCTGTCGTCGCTGAGCCGATTGACGAACGACGTGTTCGCGCCATTTTCGAGCAGGCGGCGCACCAGATAGGGCAGCAGATCCTCGTGGCTGCCGACCGGCGCATAGACGCGGCAGGGATAGCCATCCTCGCCCACGAGCTGGTCGTAGAGCGCGCGGCCCATGCCGTGCAGGCGCTGGAATTCGAACGGCAGCCAGGCGCCGCCGCCCTCGAGCGCGCCGGCCAGTTCGAGCACCGCGGCGACGCTGTAGGCATTGTGGGTGGCGAGCTGCGGATAGAAGGCCTGCGGGTCGGCGAACAGCCGCGCGGCGCATACCAGATACGAAACGTCGGTCGCCATCTTGCGCGTGAACACCGGATAGCCGGCGAGCGCCCGTTCCTGGCTGCGCTTGACCTCGCTGTCCCAATAGGCGCCCTTGACCAGACGCACGGGAATGCGGCGGCGGCGGCGTGCCGCCAGTTCGGCGAGCCAGTCGAGCAGCGGCACGGCGCGCTTCTGATAGGCCTGCACCGCGAGACCGAGCCCGTCCCAGCCGCCGAACGCGGTGTCGTTGTAGACCTGCTCGAAGATGGCGAGCGACGGCATCAGCCGCTCGGATTCCTCGGCATCCACTGTGAGGCTGACGCCGGCGTCGCGCGCCATGCGCGCGAGCTCGGTCAGGCGCGTGGCGATGACCGGCACGCTGCGCTCCTGCTGGGCGAATTCGTAGCGCTGATGGAGAGCCGACAGTTTCACCGAGATCGACGGCGCGGAGGCGAGATCGGGCGCGCGGCCGGCCTCCTCGCGCAAGCTCGCGATGGCGTCGCTGTAGGCGGCGAAATAGGCATCGGCCGCCGCCGCCGTCTTGGCCTCCTCGCCCAGCATGTCGAAGGAGTAGCGATAGCCGCGCTCGGTGCGCGAGGAGGCGCGCTGCAGCGCCTCCGGCATATTGCGGCCGATGACGAACTGGCGGCCGAGAATGCGCATGGCGGCCTCCACCGCCTCGCGGATCACCGGCTCGCCGCTGCGCGCGATCAGCCGGCCAAGCGTGCCGAAGACGTCGCGGTCCTTGGGATCGTCGAGCCGGATGATGCGTCCGGTCAGCATCAGGCCGAAGGTCGAGGCATTGACCAGCAGCGACTCGCTCTTGCCGAGATGGCGCTGCCAGTCGGCGGCCCCCAGCTTCTCGCGGATCAGCCGGTCGGCGGTGTCGGAATCGGGAATGCGCAGCAGCGCTTCTGCCAGGCACATCAGCGCGATGCCCTCCTGGCTCGACAGGGCATATTCCTGCAGGAAGGAATCGATACGGCTGGCCGAGGCGCGATCCGCCCGCACCCTCAAGGCGAGCTCGCGCGCCTTGCCGGCGATGCGCGATTGGGCGGCGGCATCGAACGGCGCCGCCACGAGCAGCGACTCGACGGTTTTCGTTTCGTCGGCCCGGTAGGCCTCCGCGAGACGCTGCCAGCGCCGGCCGCGATCCTGGGGGGAGCTGGAGAAGATCATCGGCCCGATTATACCCATGCCGGGCGCCGGATCATGCTTAACGCGGAATTCTTTCGGGTAGCCGCGATGCGAGGATTGCGCTGGAACGTGATCAGCCGCCGATCGAGCGAGCCACGCGGCGCGCTTTGGCTAGTGGCCATGTCCATCGCTTCCGACAGCGATGGCGACAGATCACTTCACAAGGCCGGTCCTATAGGCAATCGGTCATATCGATTGCCTATAGGCATGGCGCAAACGTCCAGCAATCAGCTCACGCCTGCAGTTCCGCCAGCAGCTCAGCGAGCAGATCCATGCCGCTGCCCCAGCCCTTGTCCAGGCCGTCAATCGCGGCGGCGAAACAGGCAATCTCAGCCTCGCTCGCCTCATGCGGCACCCAGGTCAGGCGAATCTTCGTCTGACCGCCGTCTTCCTTAAACGTCACCGTCGTCAGCAGCACAAGCGGCCAGTTCGACATCATGGGAGAGGGAATGATATTCCAATCCATGTCCGAGTTAGAGTGCAACCAGACCAGCCGCTCTGGCGGAGTTACTTCGGTGTACTCAACCCGTTGATAGTTGGATTTGCCGCCCCATTGCATTTCGACGAGCCACAACCCGCCCGGTTTCAGTTCAAGGCGATGGATAATCGTCTGCGCCCTCGGCCCGTACCAGCGCGGCAAAAACTGCGGATCGGTCCAGGCCTTCCACACGAGTTGGCGCGGCGCATCAAATACCCGCTCAAGCACATAAGTCGGCAAATCACTCATTCTTGCCCCCTTTCGTCTCAGCCTTTTTCAACTCCTCCAACAGGCCGTCGAGTTGATCGAAACTCGATGACCAGAACTGTTTGAACTGTTCCAGCCAACTCACCGCCGCCGCCATCGGCTCAGCCTTCAGTCGCGCTGGCCTGCGTTGTTTGTCGACATCCCGCTCGATCAACCCCGCCCGTTCCAGAACTTTCAAATGCTTCGACACCGCCGGCTGGCTCATCTCAAACGGCGCGGCAATCTCATTCACCGATGCCTCGCCAGCCGCCAGCCTCGACAGGATTGCCCGCCGCGTTGGATCGGCGAGCGCGGCAAAGACCGCGTCGAGGTTCTGAGGTTGAATTATATAACCAACATGTTCCATAACTATATAGTTATAAAAAAAGGCCCAGCTCTGTCAACCCATATTGCGGCCTTTCCTTAGAATCGCCGGGTGAAACACCGCCCGTAGGGAACTCACCGACCATGGGCATTACCAACGCCACCAACGCCGCCGACCCAGGCCCGCCATTTGGCTCCTCCTCTCCATATACTGAAGCGCTCCGCGCCTTCCCTAAAGCAGGCCGAGTTCCTTGAGCTGTATCATCATTTCGGGCGGCATTTCGTCGGACACGGCTGCCTTGCCGGTGAGGTCGGCGGGCACGTCGGCGGATTCGAGATAGCGCCAGCCCTGGATCGGCTTGTGGGCGAGCGGAACGGTCCGCACCAGCTTGGCATCGAGCCGGATCTCGCAGAACGGCCGGCCTTCCTTGTTGACGCACTTTTCGAATCCCAGGATGCGCTGGCGCACCCGGACGAAGCCCTTGACGATCCAGTAGATCGAGCCGCCGCCGACAATCTCGGCCTCGCGCTTCGGCATGTTGCGCGTCTTGTGGATCAGGATGGGCTTGCCGCGCTCGGCCTTGAGCTTGGCGCGGCGCTGTTTCTGCACCTCCGCCAGATGGTCGAGCGATTCGATCCCGACCGCCATTTTCACCAGGTGAACCGTCATACGCTTACCAGGGCAGTTCCTTGCCGTCGAAATTGAAAAAACGCCCGCTGTCGCTCGGCTCGAGCCGGGCGATCACCTTGCGCATGCCGCCGACGCTGGTGCCCCGCTCGGTCGGCGCGTTGGGCCCGCCCATGTCGGTTTTCACCCAGCCTGGATGCAGCACCGCCGCCGTGATGCCGTCCGGCGCGGTATCGATGGCGAAACTCTTGACCGCGGCATTGAGCGCCGACTTGCTCGAGCGGTAGTCGTAATAGCCGCCGCTGGCGTTGTCGGCGATACTGCCCATCAGGCTGGTGATGAAGACGGCTTTCTTGTCGCCACCCGCTTTCAGATTGAACAGGAAGGCCTGGGCGACCAGGATCGGCGCCACCGAATTCACCCGCAGGGTGGCCAGCCAGCGCTCGCCGTCGAGCTCGCCCAGCCGGCGTTCGGTGCCGATGACGCCCGCGTTGTTGATCAGCACATCGATGGGCCGGCCTTTCAGTGTCTGAGCCAGACGGTCGATGGCCGGGAAATCCGCCACGTCGAGCCCATGCAACTCGATCGAATTGCCGACGGCCTTGAGCTCGCTGGCGCTCGCCGGGTCGCGGCAGGTGGCGATCACGGTCCAGCCCTCGGATGCGTATTCGCGCGCGAATTCCAGCCCGAGGCCGCGGTTGGCGCCGGTGATCATCACGGTCGGCATGACATCCTCCTGTCGGTTACGTTGCTCAAACGACAAATATGGTGGCGAGGCCGAGGAATGCCGAGAAGCCCACCACGTCGGTCAGGGTCGTCAGGAACACCGGTGACGCCACCGCCGGATCGACGCCGCCCCGGGTCAGCAGCACGGGAATCACCACGCCGGCGAAGCCGGCGACGATCAGATTGATGATCATGGCCGAGGCGATGACGGCACCGATGGCCGGATTGCCGAACCACAGCCAGGCGACGATGCCCACCAGCACGGCGAACAGGATGCCGTTGAAGCCGCCGACCAGCGCTTCCTTCCAGACGATGCGGAGCGCGTTGCCGACGGTCAGTTCCTTGGTGGCGAGCGCGCGCACCGCCACGGTCATGGTCTGGGTGCCGGCATTGCCGCCCATCGAGGCGACGATCGGCATGAGCACGGCCAGCGCCACCACCTGCTCGATGGTGGCCTGAAACAGGCCGATGACATTGGCGGCGATGAAGGCGGCGGCCAGATTGACCGCGAGCCAGGGAAAGCGCGATCGGGCGGTATCGACCGCGGCACGGTAGAGCGCCGTCTCCGACACGCCGCCGAGCAGCAGGATATCCTCCTCCGCCTCCTCGTGCATGATGTCGACCACGTCGTCGATGGTGATCACGCCGACCAGGCGGTTGCCGTCGTCGACCACCGGAGCGGAGGCCAGGTCATACTGCCGGAACAGGCGGGCGACCTCCTCCTGGTCCATGGTGACCGGCACGCTGCGCAATTCCGTGGTCATCAATTCGCCCATGCGCACCGGGCGCTTCGAGCGCAGCACGCGGCTGAGCGACACGGCGCCGAGCAGCCGCCGCGCCTCGTCGACCGCGAAGATGTCGTAGAATTCGTCCGGCAGGTCTTCGTCGTCGCGTTCCGCCACGTCGCGCAGATGGTCGATGGTCTGGCCGACCGTCCAGTCCGCCGGCACGGCGACCAGCTCGCGCTGCATCAGGCGGCCGGCGCTCTCCTCGGGATAGGTCAGGCCCTCCTCGAGGACGGCGCGCTCCTCGGCCGAGACGGCCTCGAGCACCTCCTCACGGAGCGGTTCCTCCAGGTTCTGGACGACCTCGATGGCATCGTCGGTATCGAGCTCGCCCAGGGCGGCGGCGACCTCGCGCGGGCCGAGCAGCGCCACGATCTCGTCGCGCACGTCGTCGTCGAGCATGGGCAGGACGTCGGGGTCGAGATCGCCGTGGACGATGCCGATCAGGGCGGCGCGGTCCTCGGACGACAGCGCCTCGATCAGATCCGCGATATCGGCATAGTGCAGCGGCAGGACGATGTCGCGGACGCGCCCGGCATCGCCCGCTTCGAGCGCGTCATGCACACCCCCGACCCGGTCGCCGTCTTCGCGCTGGGTCTCGCCCGCTGCGGTCGGGGCCTCGGTCCCGGATTCAGGAGACAGGTTTGCCATAGGCTGCTCCTAGAGCGTTTTCCGCCGAAGTGGAAACCGGTTCGGCGTAGAAAACGCGACTCAATCAAGACTCTAGAGCGTGATCCGATTCCACTGGAACGGATCATGCTCTAGCAGGCTGCGGAAAAAGTCGGTGGTCGAGCGTCACGGCGCAATTTTGGAATCGAACGGGCTATCAACGTGAAATATTCCTGCGATTTCTGGTTGTCCGACGAATCAATATTGCGTCTCCGGCAGTCGAAATTCTTTTTTCCGCATCCTGCTAGACGGGCGCGCGGGGCGGGCCCACCGACACGGCCCGCGGGCGATGCCCCGGTGCCGCCGATCGCTCGACATTTAAAGGGCCCGGAGCGGAACGCCGCGGGCGATCGTCACTTTGTTCTCAGTTTATGGTGCGGTCGAGAAGACTCGAACTTCCACAGGGTTTCCCCCACAGCGACCTCAACGCTGCGCGTCTACCAATTCCGCCACGACCGCGGAAAACAAAGAGCCGATTTGGGCCAACGCCAATTTGGGTTGCCAATCGGAGAGGTGGGGAATACCAAATCAGCCAACCCTTCGCAAGGGAGATGGTACCGCTTTTGCCCGATATGCCAATGAAAAGCTTCGGTTCCGCCGTTCCGGCGGCGTTCGCCGCCCAGTCCCCGGTCGCCCCCGAATGGCGCACGGCGCCGGGCCTGCTGCCCTATGACGAAGCCGTGGCAACGATGGAAGAGCGGGTCGCGGCGATCCGCGCCGGAACCGCCCCGGAACTGATCTGGCTGATCGAGCACCCGCCGCTCTACACGGCAGGGACCAGCGCCAGCGAAGCGGACCTGATCGACAGCATGGGCTTGCCGGTCTACCGCACCGGGCGCGGCGGCCAGTTCACCTACCACGGTCCCGGCCAGCGGGTGGTCTATGTCATGCTCGACCTCAAGCGCCGCGGCGAGGACGTGCGCGCCTATGTGGCCGATCTGGAAGAGTGGGCGATCCGGGCGCTGGCCCGCTTCGGCGTCCGGGCCGAGCGGCGCGCGGGCCGCATCGGCCTGTGGGTGGCGCGGCCCGGCGGCGACGCGGTGCTCGGCGCGCGGGAAGACAAGATCGCCGCCATCGGCGTCCGCGTGCGGCGCTGGGTGAGCTATCACGGCATCGCCGTCAACGTGGCGCCCGACCTCGGCCATTACGCCGGCATCGTGCCCTGCGGCATCCGCGAGCACGGCGTTACGTCTCTCGCGGCGCTCGGCATCGAGGCCACCATGGCCGATGCGGATGCGGCCCTGAAGGCGAGCTTCGGCGAGGTCTTCGGCTGAACTACCGCCCGGCTGCCTAAACGCTCGGCAATATCTTGAAGCCCGGCGGCACTTCCGTCTCGTCGGGGCGGTATTCGCCCGGGATCTGGATCACGCGGGCGACCTGGGGCTTGGGCAGGCCTGGCGGGTGCCAGCATGGCGCTGACCACGCGTGCGACAGAGTCGCGTCGTCGCTCAAAATTTCTTCATCAGATCATGGTTATTCGACACTGGCTGAAACAACTCTTTGCCCGCTGGCGCGAGATCCGAATGAGTGACTAACCGAAATTGGGTTAGGCGCCTTCGCGCTAACGTTCAGCTCTTTGCAAAACAATTGCCCGGGCACTTCCGGCGTCCAAATCCTTACGGTCTTAGCTCCAGCCAAGCGGGCACCTCTTATCCGGGCCGACAGGAACTTTTCAGTCATGGCTTGCGTCCTATCTGCCACTCAATCGGAATTGAATAGGAGCAAAAAATGACGAAGGCATTTCTTGAAATCACTCTGAAGATTGCTCCAGAGAACCGGGCGCAAGCAGGCGGCGTGTATAAAAAGTATCTGCAGCCCTTTCTATCCCACGCCCCAGGCGCCGAATCGAAGGACCTGCTCATAAGGGCAGAAGACATGCAGGTACTTCATGGCTTCAACTCGAAAGCACATGCTGAGAGCTATCTCAGGAGTACGCTGTTTCAGAGAGACGTCGTGCCGGCACTAGAGCCTTGGCTTTTAGCCGATCCAGAAGTCCGGATTTATGAACGCGCGTAGCGCGGCATAAGTACCTCATCCGAAAAACCGCCTGGCAACAAGCTCACCCGGACGCGCTCAACAATGCCGCGTGCTGTAGCCGAGTCGTTAGACTTCCACACTTGGAGCCCTGAACGGGCTTAATGGCTCCCACTCGCTGAAGGAGATGAAGGTGAAAACTTTGATCAAGGCCATAGCGGCCATCGCATTTATGGCAGGTACTTTCGTTGCCCCCGTGGCATTGGCGGGGCAGGCCGCGACGAAGGTGCCCCTCTATGAGCGGCTGGGTGGGCTCAAAGGCATCACGGTCGTGGTGGATGACTTCATCAACCGCCTCGTGGTCAACAAGACGTTGAACTCAAATCCCGCCATCAACGCGGGGCGAGAATCTTCGCCTGCTCCCTATCTGAAATTCCAGGTCTCGCAAATGATCTGCGAAGCGACCGGTGGCCCCTGCAAATACACCGGAAAAGGAATGATGGACTCTCACGCCCATCTGAACATCACCGAAGAGGAGTGGCGTGTGATGGCAAACGAATTTCAGAAATCTCTAGACACGTTCAAGGTCCCCGCCGTTGAGCAGAAAGACCTGTTCGAGATTGTCGGCAAGACAAAGCCCAATATCGTGACCGAGAAATAGGACTGGAACCGACGAGGACGATATAAATCTTGCCTTCCGTCCCCTAAGGTATTGATTTAGTTAGAGTTCCGGAGACGACGAAAATGACAACTGGTTCGAAATGCCCAGCGGGAACTTTCCAGGGATGACTTGCGTCCTATCTGCCACTCAATCGGTATGGAGGTGTAGATGACTACGGGAGCGGCAATCCAGCCCCACAACGAAAAGCCATCCGCAGTCTGGAGTTCGGGTGGGGCGAATTATGACCAGATCAGCAGCGGCATCGCGGATTCGATCGAGCACTGCGTGCTGCGGCTGAATCCCCAGCCCCGCGAGAAGATTCTCGACCTTGCGACCGGTACGGGCTGGACCTCGCGTCTAGTTGCGCGGCGGGGCGCTAATGTGATCGGCGTGGATATCGCGCGGGATCTCATCGCTGCAGCCAGAGAACGCGCCAAGGTCGAAGATCTCAACATTCAATATGAGCTTGGCGACGCCGAGAATCTGCCATTCGCCGACGGCCAGTTCGACGCCGTGATCTCGACCTGTGGCATCATGTTCGCGAGCCGCTCCGAAGCGGCGGCGTCTGAACTCGCACGCGTGACGCGCCGAGGCGGACGCGTGGCGTTCACAGCCTGGCTGCCCGACAGCAATCTTTTCAAGATGTTCATGGTGATGAAGCCCTACATGCCCCCACCGCCCACACCGGCGCCGCCTTCGCCTTTCGAATGGGGAAGAGAAGCGCGGGGACGCGAATTGCTGGCGGACAAATTCGATCTGCGGTTCGAGAAGGGGACGTCCTTCTATAGGGAGCCGAGTGCTGAAGCCGCTTGGCTGACCTTCTCGACATCCTACGGCCCGACCAAAGCGCTGGCGGCGAATCTCGATGAAGCACGGAGAGCCGATTTGCAGCGCGATTTCATCGCCTTCCACGCTGGCTTTTCCACCGAACTCGGCATTTGCGTACCGCGCGAATACCTCATGGCGGTGGGCGTCAGGCAATGAGCCGTATCGCGTCGCTTTCCGATGAGCGGGTTTCCCGAGTGTTAAAACTACCGGACAGCATTCCGAGAGATGGTCATGGATGACGGCGACCGCGCATTCTTCCGTCCTGAGATCGAACGGCTGACGAACCGGCTATACGGCACCGCGCTTCGCCTGACACGCAATTCGGCGGATGCCGAAGACCTGGTCTCGGAGGCGGTGACGAAGGCTTGGGCCAGTCTTGGCCAACTGGCGGACCGCCAAGCTTTCGAGAAGTGGATGTTCCGGATTCTGACGAATTGCTTCATCAGCGATCGCCGTGCGGCGCGCGAACAGCTCATGGAAAAGCCCGATGACGCCGAGCAGCTGTTCTCTTTGTTCGAGCGGCTGCATCAACCGTTCCTGCTTTGGTGGGGCAACCCGGAGCGTGAATTCCTGAATAAGCTTCTGCGCGAGGACATAGAACGTGCGCTTGACGCGCTGCCCGAGGGCTTTCGCGCCGTCGTCATCCTGGTTGAAGTCGAGGGCTACACTTATGTTGAGGCTGCGGACCTGCTCAGCGTGCCGGTGGGCACGGTTCGCTCGCGGCTGAGCCGAGCACGGTCGTTGCTTCAGCGGACCTTGTGGGATCAGGCGCAAGCGGCAGGCGTGATTGCCCGCAAACGCGATGAGGAACATGTTCATGACTGACGAACAATTGCGCTGCGAAGAGGTGATCGCACACCTCTTCGCCTATCTCGACGAGGAAATGGACGCTGCAAAACGCGCGGAGATCGACGGTCATCTGCAAGCCTGCCGCGGCTGCTATTCGCGCGCCGAGTTCGAAAAGGCATTGCGGGCAAAGGTCCGCGAGCTTGTCGAAAAAAATGCGCCCGCGAACTTGCGACAGCGCCTGAAAGCCCTGCTCGACCAATTTTAAGGGAGGACGCCATGGTTGCGATTACGGGCTTCACGAAGGAGCAAATCCTCGCGGCTGTGCAACAGATGTACAGCGAGGTTGCTCGAATGCCATCGAAGCAGTTTCATTTCCCTACCGGGCGCGCGGCGTGCTTGTTCGTCGGTTATCCAGCCGAGCTGCTCGACTCCATTCCACCCACGGCGGTCGAATCGTTTGCGGGCGTCGGGTTTCCGTTCCGGAGCGACGCGATACGGCCCGGTGATCGTGTGCTGGACATTGGAGCGGGCGCCGGCACCGATACGCTCATCGCGGCACGGTTGGTCGGTAACACTGGAAAGGTGATCAGCCTGGATATGACGCCCGCGATGCTGGAGAAACTCCGGCACAATATCGCGCGGGCTGACATGAACAATATCGAGGTCCTTGACGGCAACGCGGAAGCGATTCCGCTTGCCGATGCGAGCGTTGACGTGATTACGAGCAATGGCGTGCTCAACCTTGTCCCGGACAAGCAAAAGGCATTTTCCGAATTGTTCCGCGTGCTGCGGCCTGGCGGGGCCGTACAGATCGCCGATATCGTAGTGGGGCGGCCGGTGAGTGAAAGCGCCCGGTCAGATCCTAAATTGTGGGCCGAATGCGTCGTCGGAGCCTCTCTCGAGAGTGACTATCTGGACCTCTTCGCTAGCTCCGGGTTCACGGGTGTGCGAGTGCTACACAGCTTCGACTATTTTGCCGGAAGCGCGAACACCGACACTAGGCGCGTGGCTGCCAGCCTGGGCGCGCAATCGATCGAGATCACGATGGTAAAACCAGCGAGCAGTGGGAGATCGCAATGATCCTTCGTCAGTTTCTTCATGCCGAACCCATCGCCGCCTCGTATTTATTTGGGTGCGGCGGTAAGGCCGCCGGCGCGGTGGTCGATCCCGTCGGCGACGTCGGTCCATATCTGCGTTCCGCGCAAGAGACCGGGATGCGGATTCTGTAGGTGATCGACACCCATATCCATGCTGATCATCTGTCCGCAGGCCCGGAGCTCGCCCGTGCGTCGGGCGCGCCGTATATCCTGTTCGCGAACGCCGACGCGGACAGGCCCTTCAGGGGCGTGCACGAGGGAGAAGTGCTCGAACTTGGGAATGTCACGGTGAAGATCATGCATACGCCGGGACATACACCCGAGCACATGTGCCTGCTCGTTACCGACCACACGCGCGCGCAAGAGCCCTGGTTCGTACTGACAGGCCATACGATGATGGTGGGCGATCTGGGGAGAACGGAACTCGCGGCGGATGCGGCCGAGGAGGCGCGGACGCTTTTCAGAAGCATCCAACTACTGCAAGCCCAGCCGGACTACCTGGAAGTTCTTCCCGGCGCCTACTCCGGCTCGGTGTGCGGAAGGCGCTTGAGCGGCAAGCCTACCTCCACAATCGGGTTCGAGCGCCGTCACAACGCCGCGTTCCGGATTTCCGACGAAGCGGAGTTTGTCCGGGCCATGACGGCGGATATTCCGCCGGCTCCGCCAAAGGCTGCGGAAATCCGCGCCGTGAACGCGGGCAAACGCACGATTGCGGCATAAGCCCGCCGCATATTGGTTTCGTGTGACACGCGCCAGGAGGATAGGCGTGAGCGCCGGATCGCCTGCTCGTGATCGTGCAGCCGTGTCCGACGCGTCGCAGCCGAGCTGGCGGGCGCGCTCGCTCAGCGTCTACCGCTTTTGGCGCGATCTGGGCTATGCGATCAGCGCTCTTTCCGCAGGAATCATCGCTGACATTTTCGGACTGGCGTGGGCAATTGCATCGATCGCGGGACTGACGTTTCTTTCCGGCGTCCTCACTGCGCTCCTCATGCATGAGCGTCGTGAGCATGGAGGTTCGGTTTGAGCATCGGCAAGCTGGTAGGGCGCGGTCGCGTCGAATCTTGCCTTCCCGAGTCGGACGCGGTGCTGTCGTCCCGATTAAATCACTGGCGCGAAACTGGCGCGTAAATCGGTCTTTTTGGGCTCCAAACCGCTACTTTTCGCACCAGTGCACTCTGACAGAATCCAATAATTTCGTTACTTAGGCCTTGCCTGATCGCTTGCCAAGCTTGGGCTCCCAGCTTGTACCAAGCCTTCTTTGTGTCTCCTGGCGAAGATTCCGCGTTTCTCTCAAGAAATCCGCTTATTTCGTTCCTCAATATCGCCCGTCTGTGTGACGGAAGTCTCTCGACGTACATGCCGGCGCCCTGCGTGAAATCCGAGAAAAAAAGCTCCCAATCCTGATGAAACCAGGAAGCAAATTGTTCAAGTTCACTCTTCTTTTGAGAGGGCACAATCTTATATTCATCGAACGATGACATCATGCCTACCTCTTCTGGCGCCGCACGCTCGATTCTAAACGATACAAGGAGCAAACACAGCAAGAGCTGTAAGAATAACAGGGCCTGTCATGGTTGCCTCGGGAAAGCGGTCGCTATGAAGAAACCCCTCTCCTGTGGCGCCTGGCCTAATCAAACCCTACAGGCACGCTATAAACCGTTTTGACTCCTCGCTCACCATAAGCAACTGAATACCCTGTCGCGGAGCTTGCCCCAGGGGTCGTAGGCTAGCGTTTCGACCACCCCACCCGCCTCGTTGGTGAAGACCGCAGCGATGCCGCCGCCTGCATAGACGCAGTTGTCTAAACGCTCGGCAATATCTTGAAGCCGGGCGGCACTTCCGTTTCGTCGGGGCGGTATTCGCCCGGGATCTGGATCACCCGGGCGACCTGGGCCTTGGGCGGTCCGTGGCGGCAGGCGGCCACCATGGCGCGCACGTCGGGCTCCTGGCCGACAAACACCGCTTCCACAGATCCATCGCTGCGATTGCGCACCCAGCCGCGCAGGTTGCGCTTGGTCGCTTCGTCGACGGTCCAATTGCGGAACCACACGCCCTGCACCTGTCCCTGAATGCGCACATGAACGGCGAGATTGTCGGGCTCGTCGCGCGGGTCAGCCATGCTTGCTCCTCATGTAGAACGTGATGGTCCGCTCAGGTGAAATCTCACCTGAATTGCGCGCTCAAACAGGCTGGCTCGGCGACGCTTTCCGCACCAGCGCCAGGTAGGCCGCCGCCTGCCGCAAGTCCGTGCGCCGGGTAGCGCGGCGCTGCGCCGCCTCCGCGTCCTCGCCCCATTGCTCGATCTGATAGCTCTCGTCGAGCTCGGCGATCTCGAACGCCTGCGCGGCATCGAGCCGTCCTTCCACCATCGCCAAGCCGACCACCAGCGAGCCACTGGTCTGCACCGCGAAGGCTAATCCGGCGAGCATGTGATCGTCGTAAGTCGCGACGGCGGCGCGCAGCGCCTGAAGGGCCGCCGCCGACTGCGGCCGCGGCATGACGCCGGCCGTGTTGCACAGCGCCGCGTCGAACCGCAGGGCCGCCCAGTCGAGCAGCGGCTGCCACGCGCCATGCTGGCGCTCGACCAGATCGCCGGGATGCTCGGCGCGGTAGCACAGCAGCTCGGTCTCGCCGAAGGCGGTCACCGCATCGACCGTCGCCGCGCGGGCGCTCGCCACCCGGTCGATGGCCGTGGCAGCGAGGCGCAGGTTGGGCATGGCGGTGAAATTCGGCACTTTCGCACTCGCCTGGGCGCGGAATTCTTCGGCGATCGCGTCGGCCAGGGCGCGGGTCGGCACGACGAGACCGCGCCCCGCCGGCGTGCGCAGCAGACGGCCGTCGCCATAGAGCCCGAAGCCGTCCTCGGCGGGACGCACGTCCCAACTGGCGATGCAGCGGGAGGTCGGCTCGCGGGCTCTGGCGGGCTTGCCAACCGATGGGTCGTCTGAATTCGGCGCCGTCATCGACCTGGGATTACGCTATCGATCAACCCCCGGATGCCGCCCGATTCCTTCTTCGCCTTCGCCGCCGGCGCGCGGGCCTGCTGCGGCTCGAGCGCGGCCACGCATGGATTCTTGTCGCCGCTGCCGGTCGAGATCATGGGCACCAGCAGGGCCAGCGGGTTGATCGCCGAGAGCAAGGCGCCGGCGGCGCGGGTCGCGATGCCGGTCTCGTCGGGCGCGACCTGGGGATTGTCGAGGGTCCCCTCGACGCGCCAAGGGGTCGCCAGGTTGAGCAGGCTCACATCCTTCGGGCGCGGGGTGAATTTGAGGCCGAGCCGCTCGGCAGCGAGATTGACGGTGCCCTCGCCCTTCACGGTCATGTGGCTGGTGTCGAACAGGATGTCGCGGCCAGTGGCGAGACCCTTGGCGATATCGAAGCGGCCCACCATGCAGTTCACCGCCGTGGTGTCGCTCGTCGTACCGGCGCTCGCGGCGAAGCGCAGCAGGTCGGCGCCGAGCAGTTCGACATAGCTGCTTTTGACCTGACCCTTGCCCATCACGACGCTCGCCTTGCCTTCAAGACTCGCCATCAAGGCACGGATCGATTCGCCTCGTCCCGCGAGATTCGTGGTGACATCCACCTTACCCGATAAAACATCTTCGGCATCAAACGCTTGAGCGAAAGTGTTCACATCGAGCTTGCTCACCTGAAGACTGAGCTTTGTGGTGTTTGCCTTGGTATCGAGCGCCACAGCGCCGGCCAACGCACCCTCCGCCAGGGTGGCGGTCAGAGGCTCGACGCTGAGTTGGCCATCCTGCAGGGTGGCGGACAGGGTCGCCTGGTCGAGGGTGGCGCGCCCGAGCACCAACCGGTCGATCTTGGCATCGAGCTTGCCATCGAACGCCGCGAGAAAATTCAGAGGCAGCGGTTCGGCACTGAACAGGCGGCCATCGTCGGCGGTGCTTTGCGGTTTCGCCTTCGCCTTGTTGCCGTTCTCCGCCGGCGGCTCGACGGCGCGGAAATCGGCGAGGTTGAAATGGTGGGCAGTGAGCGTGGCAACGACCGCGACGCGGTCCTTGTTGCGTTGCAGGCGCGCCGTGCCCATGAGGTCGCTGCCGCCGAGCTTGGCGGTGATATCGCCCACGGTGAAGGTGCCGTTCTCGCTCGAAACCTGGCCGAAGAACGCCACTGGGCCAGCCGGAAGAGGCGCCTTAAATAGAGCAGATAAACCTTTGAAACTATTGCCAGTTGCTTCTATTGATAATTGACTTGAAGTCGGCGCCAGCGGGCGGTTGACGGTGCCCTTCACGGCGAGCTGGAAGTCGGCGAGATCGGCGGTCAGGTCGACCGGGAAGGCTCCCGGACTGCCGAGCGTGACGAAGGCGCCGAGCTGCCCGGCGACGTGGAACGGCACGCCGTCATAGGCAGCCACGAGATCGATCTCGAGCGGCGCGCGGCGGCTTGCCGACCGGCCGTCGAAGCGCACCACCTCGATCTTCGTGGTCTTGCCGGTTCGGCCGTTGCGGAAGGTGAGCAGGCCGTTCTCGATGGTGACCGCGTCGAGATTGGGCAAATCGAGCGCCGCCTGTTCCGCCGTCGCCGGCCGCGCGTAGGTGGCCGGTTCGTCGTCGCGGCTGAAATCCCAATTGCCGCGGCCCTGCTCGTCGGTCTCGAGCAGGATGTCGGGGCCGATCAATGCCAGACGCTTGATCTCGACGCGGCCGAGCAGCAAGGGCAGCAGCGCCACCTCCGCTTCCAGCCGGCGCGCCTTGATCATCTCGGCGCGGGTGCCGAAGGTCGCGTTCTGCAGGCGCACATCCTCGACCACGATGGCCGGCGCCAAGCCGATCGAGAGGCGAAGGTCGCCGCCGATCTCGAATTCGCGGCCCGTCGCGTTCTTGACCTTCTCGGCCACGAGCGGCCGATAGGTGCTGAAGTCCATGGTCGAGAGCACGCCGACGATGGCCGCAACCGCGATAAACGCGGGCAGCAGGACGAGCTTAAGGACGGTGCGGAAGCGCAACCCAGGAACTCCCCGATTCATGGCCGTGAGAGTAACACGCCAGTGCTGGGATAGGTCCCCGCGACCCTCCGGCCTTGCTCCATGCTACCCGATGAAGCCGAGGGTTCGCCAGAGCAGACCGCAGGGTTCGACGTCGGCGCACGCCGACAGGCTCTCGCCTCGGCTATTCGATCGCGGCGAAGGGATTGCTGCGGTCGTTCGCATCGAGGCCGAAGAAGTCCCAGGTTTCGCGCATATGGGGCGGCAGAGGTGCCACGACCTGTAGAAGACCGCCGCCCGGCTTGGGGATGGCCAGCTCGCGGGCATGGAGGTGGAGCTTGCGCCCGGCTTGGCCGGTGCCGCTGTCCTTCTCGAAGAAAGCCGCCTGACCGCCGTATTTGCCGTCGCCCAGGATCGGCGTGCCGAGGGCCGCGGCATGGGCCCGGAGCTGATGGGTGCGTCCCGTCAGGGGCATCATGGCGAGCCATGCCGCCCGCCTGCCGGCCGCTTCCATGACCGTGTAGTAGGTCACCGCTCGCTTGCCCTCCTCATCGTCGGCGATCATCTTCTCGCCGGCGCGGCCGGGCAGCTTGGCGAGCGCCAGGTCGATCTTGCCCTGGCGGATCTTCGGCACGCCGACCACCAGCGCCCAATAGACCTTGCGGGCGTTGCGCGACCGGAAGGCCTCCGCGAGCCAGCGGGCGGACGCCGCGCTGCGCGCCAGCAGCAGCACGCCGCTGGTGTCCCTGTCCAACCGATGCACGAGGCGCGGCCGCTCGGACGCGTCGAAGCGCAGGGCGTCGAGCATGGCATCGAGATGCTTGTCCGTGCCGGTGCCGCCCTGGACAGCCAGGCCATGGGGCTTGTTGATCGCGATCACGTCTTTATCGCGGTAGAGCACCGCCGCCTGCAGATCGCGGACCTCGTCCGCAGTGATCCTGGGGGCCGGCTTCGCGGCCGGCTTGGCCGGCACGGCCGCCTGCTCGCCCAGCGGGGGCACGCGCACCTCCATGCCCGATTCCAGCCGCAGAGCCGCCTTCGCGCGCTTGCCGTCGACGCGAACCTGGCCGGTGCGCAGCAGCTTTTCCAGCGGGCCATGGCCGAGCCCCGGATAATGGCGCCGAAACCAGCGGTCGAGCCGCAGGTCGGCCTCGTCGGGAGTCACGGTCAGGGTGCGAACGCCGTTCATGCCAATGCCATACGCGTCAGGGTCAGGCCCGTGACCAGAGCGCCGATCGACAGAATAACCGACGCCAGGATGTACAGGATCGCCGGGCCGTAGAGACCTTTTTCGAGGAGCAGCCAGGCATCGAGGGAAAACGCCGAGAAGGTGGTATAGCCGCCGAGCACGCCGACGATCAGGAAGGCGCGCATCGTCTCGCCCGGCGACCAGGCCAGCGCCATCAGCTCCGCCAAGACGCCGATGACGAAGCCGCCGACGATATTGACGACCAGCACGCCGTAGGGAAATCCCACGCCGACGATCCGGCCGACACCGATCAGGGTGGCATAGCGCGCCACGGACCCCAGTGCGCCACCGGCGGCGATCGCCGCCAACATTCCAATGTTCACGTCTCGCTCTCCCCCTTCGAATCGTCGTCGCTCTCGGTCCGCGCGCCGTCCCGGCCGGCGCGCAGCTTGGCCCAATAGGCCAACCGCTTGCCCACCTCGCGCTCGAAGCCGCGTTCGGCCGGCTGATAGAACTCGCGGCGCGCCATGCCGTCGGGAAAATAATTCTGGCCGGAGAAGCCTTCCTGCGTCGCGTGGTCGTATTCGTAGCCGGCACTGTAGCCGAGATCCTTCATCAGCCGGGTCGGCGCGTTCAGGATATGCATCGGCGGCATCAGCGAGCCGGTCTGGTTGGCGGCCTGCTGGGCGGCGCCCTCGGCACGATAGAGCGCGTTCGATTTCGGCGCCGTGGCGAGATAGACGGTGGCCTGGACCAGAGCCAGCTCGCCCTCCGGGGAGCCGAGGAAATCGTAGGCGTCCTTCGCCGCCAGCGCCTGGAGCAGCGCATTGGGATCGGCCAGACCGATATCCTCGGAGGCGAAGCGCACCAGCCGGCGCGTGATATACAGCGGATCCTCGCCGCCCGCCAGCATGCGCGCCAGCCAGTAGAGCGCCGCGTCGGCGTCCGAGCCGCGCAGCGACTTGTGCAGCGCGCTGATCAGGTTGTAATGGCCCTCGCGCGCCTTGTCGTAAAGCGGCGCGCGCTTCTGCACGGCCTTGGTCAGCGCCAGCGTGTCGATGGTCTCGCCGGTCTTGGCCGGCAGCGCGAAAAGCTGCTCGGCGAGATTGATCGCATAGCGGCCATCGCCATCCGCCATGGCGCGCAACGCGGCGCGCGCCTCGGCGTCGAGCGGCAGCTTGCGCTTCATGTCCTGTTCCGCCCGCTGCAGCAGTTCCTCGAGCGCCGCATCGTCGAGCCGGTTGAGCACGAACACCTGGGTGCGCGACAGCAGGGCGCCGTTGATCTCGAACGACGGGTTCTCGGTGGTGGCGCCGACCAGGATGATGGTGCCGTCCTCGACATAGGGCAGGAAGCTGTCCTGCTGGGTGCGGTTGAAGCGGTGGATCTCGTCGACGAACAGCAGCGTCCCTTGCCCCATGCCGCGCCGCTTGCGCGCCGCCTCGAACACCCGCTTGAGGTCGGCGACGCCGGAGAACACCGCCGAGAGCGGCTCGAAATGCAGATCGGTGCCTTCGGCGAGCAGGCGGGCGATGGTGGTCTTGCCGCAGCCGGGCGGGCCCCACAGGATCATCGAGGCGAGCCGGCGCGCCGCCACCATGCGGCCGATCGGTCCCTCGGGCCCGAGCAGATGGCCCTGGCCCACCACCTCGGCAAGGGCCCGTGGCCTCAAGCGGTCCGCGAGCGGCCGCGGCGCCTCGTTTTCGAACAGGGTCATTCGAACCGGATCACTCCACCACCGCCGTGAAGACCTTATCGCCGCGCTTGATGGCGACCCGCCAGCGCTTGTCGGCGGCGGGGCGACCGAGCACCTGGCGCAGCCGGCCAACCGAGTCGACCTCGGAGCCATTGACGGTGAGCACGATGTCGCGCGCCTGCAGGCCGAGCCGGGCGCCCGGACTGCCGCGCGCCACCTTGAGCACCGTCACGCCGCTGAGCTCGGATCCCATCGACAGCTCGTCGGCAAGCGCCGGCGACAGGTTGGCAACCGTGGCGCCAGCGAGCGGGTGGCTGCCCTGCAACAACGATTCCTCGCGGGGCGGCGTTTCCGGCGGCGGCTCCAAGCCGAGCGCCAGCACCATGCGCTGGCCGCGGCGGAGCGCCGCGAGCTGCGCCTTGCCGCCGACCGGCAACGTGGCGATGCGGAAGCGCAGCGCCTCCGGGTCGTCGACATCGCGCCCATTGATCTCGGTCACAATGTCGCCCTGGCGCAGGCCAGCGCGCGCCGCCGGACCATTCGGATAGATGTTGTTGATCAGCACGCCCTCGGGCCGCGGCAGGCCGAGATTGGCGGCGAGCTCGGATGTCACCGTCTGGCCGCCGGCGCCGAACCAGGGGCGGACGAGCCGCTTGCCGGCGCCGACGCCGGCGAGCACCGCGCGCACCATGTTCGACGGCACGGCGAAGCCGATGCCGATCGAGCCGCCGCTGCGCGAGTAGATCGCGCTGTTGATGCCGACCAGCCCGCCGTCCATGGTCACCAGCGCGCCGCCGGAGTTGCCGGGGTTGATGGCCGCGTCGGTCTGGATGAAGAAACGGTAGTCGGCGATGCCGACCGTGGTGCGCGCGAGCGCCGAAACGATGCCGCTGGTCACTGTCTGGCCGACACCGAACGGATTCCCGATGGCAAGCACCAGATCGCCGACCTCGAGATCGTCGGAATCGCGGACATGCACGGTCGGCAGCCGCTCGCCGCCGGTGTCGATGCGCAGCACGGCGAGATCGGTGCGCTCGTCGGCGAGCTCGACCTTGGCGTCGAATTCGCGCCGGTCCGACAGCACGACGGTGATTTCGGTCGAGCCGCGCACCACGTGGAAGTTGGTGACGATCAGCCCGCTCGCATCGGCGATGACGCCCGAGCCGAGCGAGCTCTGCACCCGCTGGCGCGGCTGGCCGAGCGGCGAATTCTCGAAGAACCGGCGGAAGAACGGATCGTCGAACAGGGGCGACTGGGCCTGGCGCGATTGGACCACGGTGCGCGTGTAGATATTGACCACCGCCGGCGCGACCTGCTTCACCACGGGCGCGAAACTGAGCGTGATCTGCTGGCGCGAGTCGGGGATCTGCGGCAGTTGGCGCTGCTGCGCCGCTGCGGGCAGATCAAACGACAGCACAATCCCGAAGACCAGGAACAGACCCGCAGTGAAGCGCAGCACCGTGCTCAGCATGCTTTCTCATCCATCGCTTTAACGCGCGCCCGCCCAATCCTCGGCGGCGCCTTCATCCAAAGTCTCAACCATGCGCTGACAGCCTAGTACTCGGAATCGCCGATGCCTGCATCACCCCCCACCCTAACCCTCCCCCACAAGGGTGGAGGGGATTCGCAATGGTGCTCCATAACGTCCCCTCCCCCTCGATGGGGGAGGGCCGGGGTGGGGGTGACTCTTGCTTCAATGATAGCCAGTACTAGCACCGCCTGCGCCGCCAAAATATGGGTGCGACGGGCCGGATAGACAGGGGCAAAAAACGAAAAGGGCAGCCACAGGCTGCCCTTTTCTCAAGTGTCGCGCTGACGCGACGATCAGACCTTCGCGGCCTCGGCATCGCTCTGCTCGGCCGCCTGGACCGGGCCCGAATCCAAGCCCTTGGCCTCGGGATCGCGGTCGACCAGTTCGACGTAGGCCATCGCCGCGTCGTCGCCATAGCGGAACCCCGCCTTGAGCACGCGGGTGTAGCCGCCGGCGCGCGACGCATAGCGTGGCGCCAGCGTGTCGAACAATTTGGCCGCCAGCGTGCTGTCGCCCAGCATCGAGATCGCCTGACGACGGGCGTGCAGATCCCCGCGCTTGCCCAGCGTGATGAGCTTGTCCACGATGGGCTTCAGCTCCTTCGCCTTGGGCAGCGTGGTCTTGATCTGCTCATGCTTGATGAGCGCCGCGGCCATGTTATCGAACATGGCCTTGCGGTGGCTGGAGGTGCGGTTCAGCTTACGACCGCTCATCCCGTGACGCATAACTAGGTTCTCCTCAACGCTGAACGGCGGAACGCCGACTCAGTACGGTTCCTCGAGCTTCTTCGCCAGCTCTTCGATGTTCTCCGGCGGCCAGTTGGGAATCTCCATGCCGAGGTGGAGACCCATCTGGGCCAGCACTTCCTTGATCTCGTTGAGCGACTTGCGGCCGAAGTTCGGCGTGCGC
>CAZOBN010000049.1:0-22636 GCA_964577835.1 uncultured Rhizobiaceae bacterium | reverse complement strand
ATGGTGTTCCAGTCCTACGCGATCTGGCCTCATATGACGGTTTTCGGCAATGTCGCGTTACCGCTGACCCTGGGCAGGCAAAAAATACCGAAAGCCGGGATTCGAGAGCGTGTGATGGAAGCGCTCCGGTTGGTGCAACTGGAAGATCTAGCGGACCGGCCGGCGCCGCTTCTCAGCGGCGGACAGCAACAGCGTGTCGCACTGGCGCGGGCGCTGGCGATCAACCCCAAGCTGGTGCTGATGGACGAGCCGCTGAGCAATCTGGATGCGCGCCTGCGCGAAGAGATGCGCTCCGAAATCCGCGATCTTGCCAAACGGTTGCGCATGACGGTTCTCTATGTCACGCACGACCAGGGGGAAGCGATGGTTCTCGGCGACCGGGTCGGCGTGATGGCCGACGGCCGGATCGTTTCCCAGGGAATTCCGGAAGAACTCTATGAAAAGCCGCCGACACAAGGGGTGGCTGAGTTCTTCGGTTCGATCACCTGGCTCGAGGGAAAGGCGCTGAACGGCCATGCCTTGGAGACGCGGCTCGGGAAATTGCTCGTGGGCGGCAGTTTTCAGCACGGCTCCACCGGCCAGGTGGGCATCCGACCCGAGGACATCGAACTCAGCGATTGCTTATCGGGCGCCACCAACGAATTTCAGGGCAGCGTTCGATGCCGAACGTTCCTGGGCGATCAGGTCGTCTATTCGATTCAGATCAACGGCGTTATGATCGAAGTCAAGACCATGAGTAAAAAGCGCCTGGGCGACCGCCCGTGCGTCAGGTTCCCGGAAGAGAAAATCAAGTTTTATCCGAACGCATAGAAAAGGAGAGGGCAGGGGGAATGATAGATCGGATCAGTCACATCGTACTCGCCGTCGGAGACCTTGCCCGGTCGGAAACGTTTTACGGCGAGGTTCTGCGGTTGCGTGCTCTGGGCCGCAACCTGTGGAGCGAGGACGGTGACAATTCGACGTTCGTTCTTCCCAGCGGTCAACTCGTCATTCTATGCCAGGTCGACGCCGTTCAAGAAGACGGTCCCGGGGTCCACACCAATTTCATGGTTGGCCATGAAGACTATCAGGCGATCTATGACCGCTTGAAAGCGGTCGGCGCGGTCGAGGGAGATCACCGCGAAGAAAACCGTTCCGTGGGCACCCAGAGCACCTACTTCAGGGATCCGGACGGGCATACCTTGCAGATAACCGCCGTTTCTCCGGAAGCCTACGAGATCCCCGCGGCCCACAAGGGCAGGATCAAGGTCGGTCCGCCGGACATCTTTCCCGTCGGCTCGGTGACGCGCATGGCCGAGGGGAATTTCTACCTGGTTCATCTCGGCGAGGGCTTTCTCGCCGTCTCGGACACCTGCACCCATATGCAGTGCAAAGTCAGATACCAGAAAGAGCACTGGCGCTTCTATTGCCCGTGCCACTACAGCACGTTCAGCTGGACCGGAGACCATACCGGACATCTGAAAAATGTCGCCGCGCTTCCGCTCTATCCGATCTCGCTCGAAAACGGCGAGTTGGTCGTAGACACCGACCGGCTGGGGCTGCGTCAGACGCACAGCGCAAGCGATTTCTTCAAGACGTAACGCCGCGAAAGGAGGGCTGCCCATGGGAGAAATACAGAGCATGGATCACACCGTGATCGCGGTGAACGACCTGTGGTGGGCGGAGCGGTTTTACACCGAGGTCTTGGGCGGCACGCTCGGCTCCCGCCAGGGAGTCACCACCGATCAGTTGCTCAGGGGCAGGCGGCGCATGGCGCGGAGGCTGCAGAAGAATCCGCAGGACCAGAAGATTCCCGCGCCGCACAGCTCGGTGGAATTCGGCGAATGCATCCTGCCGTTCTTCATCCACCAGGAACATGTTCAAGAGCCGCCGCCCGACCAGCTTCGCGGCACGCCCCGGGTCGGTTTTCAAGCGACGCAGGAACAGTTTCATGCCGCTGTGGAAAAATTGCGCGCGAAAGGGATCCGTTACGAAGGCCCGGTGCGGCACGGCGGCAACTCGCCGATCGGCGAATCGGTTTATTTCAAGGATCCGTCCGGCAACTTCATTGAACTGTGTTGGCTGAAGGCCGCGGGCAGGCGGCGCGCAGCCCCGAGCCATCACACCTGATTCGAACAAGGAAAGACGAGGATACTATGCGCTATCATGGAATCTTAGCCACCATCCTGGTTCTTTTAATCGCGGCTACGAGCGAGGTTCGCGGGCAGAGCGCGGAGCCGTCGTCCGAATTGGCCAAGCTCGTCGCCGCCGCCAAGGCGGAAGGCGCGCTCAACTACAGCGGCGGCGGCGGCACGACCGCGGGGCTCAAGCCCTTGGCGGAGGCGATGAACAAGAAATTCGGCACGAACCTCAAACTATCCTTCACGCCCGGGCCATCGATGCCCCAGATGGCATCCCGCCTCATCCAGGAGAGCCAGGCCGGACGAAAGCTCTCGGTCGATTTCTTCCTCGGCAGGCCCGGCCACGTCTATCCCATGATGCAGCAGGGCCTGCTCGAGCCGTTCGCGTGGGCGCGCTACTTTCCCTACGTCACCGACCCGATGCTTTATTACGACGGCCGGATCGTCATGGTCGGCTCCAAATTCAATACCGGCGCCGTGTACAACACCAAGCTGATCGCCAAGGAGGACGTGCCGCGCAAGCTGGAGGACGTGCTCAATCCCAAGTGGAAGGGCAAGATCGCCATCACGCCCTACGCGGCGGGTTTCAGTTGGGTCGCCCTGGAGCTCGGCGTGGTGGAGAAGACACTCGACTTTCATCGCCGGCTCGTGGAGCACGCCGGCGGCGTGGTGCGCGACGCGGAGGAGCGGGTCGCCAGCGGCGAATTCCTCATGGTCGTGCTCGAGGGCAACCAGTCGGCGGAACGGGGCAAAGACCAGGGGCTCCCGGTCGAATGGGCGCCGCTGGAGGATTTCCTCGGCGTGAACTTCACTTTCATGACCGTGCCGAAGAATTCGCCCCATCCCAACGCCGCGCGGCTGTTCATCGGCTTCATCATGAGCCCCGAAGGCCAGCGCCTGCTCTGGCAATACGCCAAGGAGGATCTCTACCTGGCCGAGGGCAGTGAGATGTCCAAGCTGGTCAAGCAGGCGCAGGACAGGGGCATCAAGGTCGCCTTCGACGATCTCAGGAGGATGGAGGATGCCGCCTATCAGAAGGCGCAGAAGGACCTCGACGACAGGTTCATCAAGCAGGTGAGGGTGCCCTGACCGGATAGCGCGGCATGGCCCTGGAGTTCGCAGTTCCGAAGGTCTCCCTGCGGTCCCTGGGGGGCGGCCGGATGCTGATGGCGGCGGTCGGGCTGGTGCCGCTGATCGGCATCGTGGTCCTGACCGTCATATCCCTCGGCATGAGCTTTCAAGACGTCGATGGACACGTGAGAGGGGGCTTCACGCTGGAGCACTACCGGCGGCTCTACCAGGACCCATTCGCCTATCGCACGTTTCTCAACACCGCCGTCTTCGCGCTCGTCTCCACCCTGGTTGCCCTGGCCTTCGCCGTGCCGGCGGCCTGGCTGGTCGAACGGACCACGCTGCCCGGCAAGGAATGGGTCTTTCCGCTGATGAGCATCGGGCTGCTGACGCCCGGCTTCTTCACCGCGATGGGCTGGGTGTTCCTGCTCCATCCTCGCATCGGCATGGTGAACCGCTGGCTGATGGATCTGTTCGGGCTGCAGACGGCGCCGCTCAACATCGCCACGCTCGTCGGCATGGGCTGGGTGCAGGGCCTGAGCCTGGCGACGGTCACCTTCGTCATGCTGGCGGCGACATTCCGCAGCCTGGACGGCGCGCTCGAGGAATCGGCGCAGGTTCACGGCCTCAAGCGGTTTCACACCTTCTGCCGCATCACGCTTCCCCTGGTCTTCCCCGGGGTGCTCGCCGCCGGCATCTATGTCTTCACCATCGCGCTGTCTTCGTTCGAGGTGCCGGCGATCATCGGCCTCGGCAACAAGATATTCACGTTCAGCACCTTCGTTTATTTCATGATCAATCCGGAGGAAGGCGGGCTGCCCAACTATGGCATCGCCGGGGCGACCTGCGCGCTGATGGTGGTGGTCGCGCTGTTCCTGAGCTGGTGGTATTTCAGCGTGGTGCAGAAGACGCACCGCTATGCGGTGGTCACCGGGCGCGGCTACCGGCCCAAGCTCGTCGAGCTCGGGCCCAGGCAGGCGGTGCTCGCCTGGGTGTTCCTGTTCGGTTATCTGTTCCTGAGCGAGGGGTTTCCTTTCCTGCTCGTGATCTGGGCGTCGCTGCTGCCCTATTTCCAGCCCATCTCCTTGTCCGCCATGCAGGAGCTCTCCCTGGACAGGTTCATCAACCTGCCGTGGGACGTGTTCCTGGTCGGTCTCAAGAACACGGTGATCCTGGTCGCACTGGTGCCGGCCCTTCTGCTGGTGTTCTGCCTGGCGATTTCCTGGGTGGTGATCCGCTCCCGGCTCAAGGTGGCCTTCATTTACGATTTCGTCGCCTTCCTGCCGCATCCCTTGCCCAATCTGATCTTCGCCGTCAGCGCGATCTACGTCGCCTTGTTCCTGGTCCCGGAATTCATCCCGCTCTACGGTACGGTGTGGCTGCTGGTCGTCGTCTATGTGGTGAGCAAGACGAGCTTCGGCACGCGCCTGTTCAACAACTCCCTGATCCAGATTCACAAGGAGCTCGACGAGGCCGCGCAGGTGAGCGGCCTGTCCACGGTTCAGGTGGCCATGAAGATTCTCGTGCCGCTGCTGACGCCGACGATGCTCTATGCCTGGCTGTGGCTCGCGCTCTCCACCTTCCGGGAGCTGTCGATGGCGGCGGTTCTGGTCACCGGGGACAATTTGACCCTGCCGGTGGCGGTCTGGGGCCTGTGGGCGACCGGCAGCCTGGGCGCCGCCGCGGCCGCGTCGCTGGTCCTGGTCTTCCTGATGGCCCCTCTGGTCGTTCTTTACTGGCGCTTCGGCCGGCGCCGGCTCAATGAAAGCGAGCAAGGCGCGTGAAAAGTTTGTCGGTTTCTGCTCGCCGGCGGTTCGGATTCCATTCGCGCCCGCTGCAGGGATGTGAAGGCGTCGATGAGAGACCTGGACGAATGGGCGCGCACCGGCCGCTGGTTCTACAAGCCGCCTGGCGTTCATCTGGAAAGGCAAGCCGGGCTAAGCTCTACAAAGCTGTTCAGGCCTTGGGAGGCACACGAACAGTCGTTTGGCAATTCGCGGCGGTGGTGCTTCGATGTCCTGCCACCCATCCACGACGGTTTGAACTACCGGGATGCTCATTTGTTTTCGCTTATTGCTATTTATGAAGTTCTACGAGACGGTCGCGCATCGGCTTGGGTGCATTGTAGACCTCGGCGACAATCTTGAGGAGGTCGTCGCCCGTTTTCGGCGCCGCGTCGACTTCGAATCGCTGTTTTTTTGCATCCTCGACGAAGGCAGGGTCCACGAAGGTGGCCATTATGGCTGTTCGAATCACCCGAACATTGTCGGCTGCCGCGCCCGGAGCCATGGCGAACGGTCTTCCCATTTCGAGCGTGCTACAGCGGCGTCGATCAGCATGCGGTCTTCCTCGCTCTTAGCGAGATCCCGGGCAACCGGAACATCGGGCAACTCGGGAAGCGGCTTATGATTGTATTGCAGGAGAATTCTGGCCTTCTTATCGGTGACATTCCGGTTTAGTGACCTTCAGGCTGTTCCACAGCGTGCTCGGAAAGCCCTCGATTTCGCCGCGTTCCATGGCCAGGAACGCCTCGCCCATGCCCGAGTAGCCCGTCAACATCTTGAACTTAGTGCCAAGGAGAGAGTTTATAAGGCGTCCATAGAACGTTGCCGAGGAGCCGCCGCCGCCGCCGCCCATGATCGCCTCGCGCTTGGTAGCATCCTCGATCGAATTCACCGGAACCGGGTGCCAGACGAGCACCAGTCCGGTCTCGGTGGACGGCGAGCCGAGCCAGTTGAACTTGGTCGCGTCGAAATCTGCTTGGAGAACGCCGAGCAGCGGGGCGAAGGCCACTGCATTGTTCAGGGCACCGATCACCGTGCTATCGGTCGGGGACAACATTGTAGAGATAGAGCGGCACCTTGACCGTGGCGCCCGGCATGCTCTGCACAACGACTGCCGGAGCACCCTCGACGTGGGTGGGGAAATGGCGCGCGACAAGACAAGCCGTGGTGTCATAGCCGCTGCCCGAGGAAGAAGTCAGGATGCGATGGTCTTATCCTTGTAGAAGGAGTCGGCCGCGGTCAGGCTCCCGTGCGCAGCCACGAATGCGACAGTCAGGATGGCCGCAGCCATCCGCCCTCTCGTTCCACTGGCGATCATTCTCTTCTCCTTCCTATGGACTCTGCGTTGGACCACCGTCCCAGCCGATCTCTTCCACAGACTCCCCATTCATCAGCGCGAGTATTCAGGTTCCCAGAGTGCTCGGATGGAACATGTTCTCGGGCTCGAATTTTTTTGGCGTCATGCCGTAGCGATGGGCGTACTCCAACATCTTGTCGACCTCGGCGCGGCAACCCTTGAAGCCCCAGCGGTAGAAATCATCGCCGCCGACCGCGAGTTCCTCCTCGCGCAACTGGCGGTACCACAGAGCCGTCATATGAACGCGCTGCCATTTCAGATCGTCGTAGCAGGCTTGCTTCGATGCCATCCAGGCATTGAACATGCTCATCGCCACCCACGGCTCGCGTTCGAGCAGCTCCGTCCGGATCAGCAGCGTGTGCATGATCGGAAAGAAGCGAGTCCGCTTGTAGTAGTCGCGCTCGATCTCGCCATAGTTTGGAAACAAGAAATCGATGTCCTTATGGACATTGGGCGCCCAGACCCGGGTGGTGAGCGCCGCATCGATCTTGCCCGAGGCGAGCAGGTCGTACTGTGACGCGTCCGGCGGGGCGATCTCCAGCTTGAGCCAGGACGGCGGCTGCCAGTCGCCGATGGTTTCCTCCTTGTCGGCAACCCAGGTGATGGAGCGGACGTCAACGCCCCAGTCGTCCTCGAGAATGCCGCGCGCCCACACGGCGGCCGAGGTGAACCAGGTCTGGATACCGACCCGGCGGCCGTTGAGATCCGACGGCTTGCGTATGCCGGCCTTCTTGTTGATGTAGATGTAGGAGTGGCGGAACATACGCTTCACGAAAATCGGAATCGCCGTGTAGCCGAGCGTGCCGTAGGGCAGATCGGCCATATAAAGCCCGGTGTAGAACTCCGCCGCGTCGAACGGCCCCTTCGGACTCTCGATCAGTTTGCCGGGACTCTTCGGATTCACCGTGATGTCGAGATCGATGCCCTCCGGCCGCACCCGTTTCTCGATCAGCGCGCGTGCCCGGTCGTAGGGCCCGCAAGTCATGGTCAACTGCAACATGAAAATCCAACCTCCCAGTAAGCCGTCTCGTTTTCGGTCCTGCGCCGCGCCGCCACAACCGCGCCGCGCCGCAGCCTTCCGTCATTCGCCGAGCGCGGCCCGGGTCTTTCCGACCACCGCGGGAGACGCCGCATACAACCGCGTTATATAGTCCTGTACCGCCATGCCCGGCATCGGGGCAACCTGCAGCTTCATCTTCTTGGCATCCGCGAGAAAACCCTTGTCGGCCATGGTCGCCATGAAAGCGGCGCGCAGGACCTCCACCCGGTCCATCGGCACCCCAGGCGGCGCCATGAACGGCCGCTGCACCATTCTGTCGGAAAAGATGAGCTGAAGGATGTCCTTCTGCTCCTGGGTCTTCGCGAGCTCCGAGGCTTCCGGCACGTCCGGCAGCTCGGGCGCCTTGGCTCCGAGCTGGACGAGGATATTGAGCTTCTTGTCGGCCAGCCATCCGGTCCGGGTGCTTTCGATGCCGCTGAGCGACCAGCCGCAGCGGCCCTGCACCTCGCCGCGCTCCATGGCGAGCACCACGTCGGTGCCGCCCGGATAGCCGGAGATCACATTCATCTTCGTGCCGAGAATGCTGTTGAGGATCTTCGGATAGACCTCGAGCTGGCCGCCGGCGCCGGAGCCGCCGACGATGAATTCCTTAGTCAGGAAATCCTGCGTCGTCTTGATCGGCGTCTCATGCCAGGACACGCAGAGCGACGGTTCCGACGACATGTTGCCCAGCCAGTTGACCTTCGTCGGATCGAACTGATCGCGCGTGTTCTTCAGCAGCGGCTGAATCAGGTTGCTGCTGTCCACGATGCCGATCGTGGTGCCGTCCTTGGGCGCGCCGGAATAAACGAAGGACGAGGCGCGAATGCCGCCGGCGCCCGGCATGTTCTGCGGCACGATGGATGGCTGCCCCGGGATATGCGCGCCATAGAAGCGGGCGAAGAGACGGGCGTTGGTGTCATACCCGCCGCCCGGGCCGGTGCTGATGATGAGCTTGATCTGCTTGTTCGCGAAGAACGTTTCCGCCGGCTGGGCCGAGGCGTTGCCCGCCGAAAACGTGAAAATTTCGCCGATCGACAGAAGCACGAGGAGGCTCGAAGGCCGGCGTCGGTCGTTGAACAGGGTTTTCATGGGATGCTCCATTGGATGACTGTGGGCTGCATGTCTGTGCCGCTCATCGCGTTTTTTTCAAATCGGCAAGGCGACGTCGATGTTGAGCAGCGTCCGCGCCACGCTGTAGGCGGTGAGCATGGAGCTGCGGGGATTGTCGGGGAAAGGCGTCCCTTCCAGGCGAAAGCTGACGCGTCCGCTGGCACCATCGGCCTCCACCTCATGGATGTTGCAGGAAATGGCGGGGTCGGCCACGAGCTCGACGTTTGTGCGATCCATGCCCAGGCCGGCCAGCGCGACCGTGGCGGCGACATTGGCGTTCTTGGGAAACTGCCGCGCCGCGTCGCGCGCCGTGCCGCGAAAGAACGTCTCCGCACGAGACAATGATATTAGTGCGACAAGCTCCTCCGCTGCGGAGCCGCGCCACGCGGCGGGCGGCTTCCGCGAGCGGTATGTCACGTGGGACAAGCCGGCGAGGCGCATGGCCGCAATCGCGTCGATTCCGCCGATGGCGCCCGACGGGAGCAGGATGCGGCGACCATGTTGGCCCGCCGCGGCGCGAATGCGCTGGAGCAAGCGATCGTCGGTAAGGGCGCCGGACGAGGTAATCAAGAGATCGCAACCCGCCGCGAGAGCGGATTCGCCGTACTCCACGACCGCGTTCTGCGCGGCCGTCTCGGCGATGATGTCGGGCCGGAGGGCGAGTATGTCGCTCAGGCTCTCGAATACCGGGACGCCGCAGTTCACCGCCCGTGCGGCGTGACCGGGGCGCACGAGAACGCCGGCGACGTCGAATTCATCGGTTCGGCCTGAGGCCTGCAAGATCCGCAGAACCGCCTGGGCAATGGTGCCGTAGCCGATGAGCGCTATTTTCAACATGGGTCCGTCACGGTGTCTCGCCTTCCTTGCTGCCAGCCCGAGTGCGACGCTCATCTCAGGATGCCCCGCTGAGACGGATCGCTCTAATGACCCAAGAGCTCAGCATCACTGACCTAAAACGTCGGCTCGAGGGCCCAGCCGCCGTCCGTGACGCTCGTGATGCACCCCGGCACCATGCGCGCCTCGAACCGGTAGCCCGAAGCGGGATTGTCGAACAGCTCGTCGACGTTGAGGCGGCGGTCGGTGAGACCCTGTTCATGGGCCAGCTCGAGAAATCGCGCGATCTGTGCCCGGTTTTTCTCGCGCCCATAAGGCCACGGATCGTCACCCCAGAGGGCGACCGTATCGTCCAAATATCCGCGCATCAGCGGCAGCGCGTTCATCCGCTCGTCCTGCAGGATGCGATAGGCGATATCCTTCGATTCATCGAAGGCATGGCAGAGCTCCTCGGCAAAGCTCGGTCGGGATTCCAGCGCCTTGTTGTGGATGGCGACCACATGGGCGATTGGAAAATAGCCGGTGCGCTTGACCCATTCGCGCTGCCGCTCCCACGCATCGGGGATCACCCGCTTGACGGTGTGCTCCTGGCCCGCCGGCACCCTGGCGGTGCGCGCCGTCATCAGACAGTCGACCGTCCCATCCAGCAGCCGCTCGAGCCCCAGCATGGAGGCGGGACTGTGGGTCACCTTGACGGGAGCCTTCATGCCCTCCGGTTCGGGAAAGGCCGCGAACCATTCGACCTCGTGGGGATGGATGCCGGCTTCCTCGAACAACAAGGCACGATGCCAGAACGACGGCGTCGAGAAATAGGACGGCGCGCTCATCACGCGACGGCCCCGAAGATCGGCCAGCTCGTTTATCCCGGTGTCGGAGCGCGTGTAGATATACTGATGCTGGAAAAACCTGTCGGTGAAGACGGGAATCGCCGTGATCGGCAAACCCGACGCCTTCCAGAAGACATAGCGCGCGAACGGGATGTCCGCCGCGTCCAAGGCGCCGGCAGTGAATGCTTCGACGCCCACCTTGCCGCCGGGAACGTTGATGACATTCACGTTGTCGAGCCTGACGCGCCCGTCGATCAACGCCGTCGTGCGGTCGAAGTGCAGGACCCCGACGTTCATCGGCGGCCTGACGGAGCCTAGCATCATCGTCTGTGTTTCCTCGCCATCCATGCCGACGCGAGCGGCCAGCCCTTGCGGTCCGGCTTTACGCGCGCATTTGTTTTTCGCGCCGCTCTTCCCAGAGTTCGCCGCGGCAGATCGCCAGTTCCTCCGGATCGTAACGCCATTGCTTGAGCGGGCCGCCTTCCGCCAACGCCTTCAGTTCACGGGCCCACAGCTTGCGGATCATGGCGATGCCGATATCCCCTTGCCCCAGCATGTCGTTAGCATGGTCGCCGATCGTGCCCTGGCCGATCTGCGCGATATGATCCTGCATGCGCACGAAGTCCGTTGTCGCGGGATCGACGTCTTCTCGATACATCTCGCCTTTCAGAATTTTGTCCGCCAGCTCGACGCTCGAAAGCGTGCGCTTGGCCAGACGCCCCTCTCGGCGCTCTACATACTGCTTCACCTTGTCGGCAGGCATGCGGACGGCCGCAACGGTGAATTGGATATGGCTGTGGTCATCGATCGGCGTCCACCAGGCCATGAACTCACGATAGATGGCGACCGCCGGATCGGTCGGTTGGGCCTTATGGTGAAAGATGTTCGGGAGGCCGATCTGCGACACGCCGACCTGATCGGGCCAATGAGACGAAACCGTGACGCCCCAGATGCTCTCCTTCGCCTCGATCCGCGGCGCGTAGGTCAAGCCGTCGAAGGAGCCGGGATTGTTGCGGTGGACGAATCCCGAATGGGTGAGATCGGCGCCGTTTTCCAGATTGTTGAAGAAATTGCAGCCGCGATAGTAGCTGTCGATTTCGAGAACGCCTTCGACATTCTCGAAATCGGGATAGCGCGGGAACGGCGGCGCGGTTTCCTCGCCGAAATACGCGAAGATCAGGCCGAGGTAGTCGCGGCACGGATAGGTCTTGATCTTCACCTTGTCGAGGAACGGCCGGGGCTCCGCCGGCTGCTCGACGCAACTGCCGGCGCAGTCGAACTTCCAGCCGTGGTAATAGCAGCGGATCGCGTTGCCTTCGACCCAGCCGGTGGAGAGCTGCAGGCCGCGATGAGGACAGCGGAACTGGGTCAGGTAAGGCTTGCCATCCTCACCCCGATAGAGGGTGTAATCCACGTTCATGATCTTGACCGGCTTCGCCCGTCCGATCGGCAGATCTTCGGCGTGATAGATGGGCTGCCAGAAGCGCCGCATATAGCGGCCCGCCAGCGTGTCGGGGCCGGTGTGGTGGAAATCCAGCCACGCCGGCCTCTGATTTTCCGTTTTCGCGACACTGGTGTTGGGCGCTTCTCCCATCGTTACACTCCTGCAAACGAAATCATGGCGGCTCGGCTCCTCGAAGATCGACGTCGCTGATCGGCGATGAGAGAAAGAGGCCGAAGCATTCTCGGGCGATGATGGTCGCGCCTCCTGCCTCGGTCAAGTAAAAACAAATAATAGTGCCTATAATTGAGTGGATTATCAGGTATCTACCTGAATATGTCGCGCATAATACTTGATGTTATCTTTCGAAACTCCTGGATTACAATTTGTTATAAGCATCCTCGACCACTAAGCTCTCGTTTCACGGAACTCTTATGCAAGTTCGGGCGGGGCGTTGCGGCTTGGCGCGGCATGCTTTTCCCATTAGAATTATTCGCATCAGGACTGATCCTCAGTACCCTGCCGCGAGAGGGGCCGATGGCACGCACTCTGCCGCCTTTGAATCCCCTACGTGTCTTTGAGGCTGCCGCTCGACACGTTCATTTCACGCGGGCCGCCGAGGAATTGGGCATCACGCAGGCCGCCGTCAGCCGCCAGATTCTGGTGCTGGAGAGCTGGCTCAAGATCAAATTGTTCGAGCGGCGCCATACCGAGCTGCGCTTGACCGACGCGGGGAGTCAATACCTGACCGCGCTGGGCCAGGCGTTCGACCTTATCGAAACCTCGACGACGCGCGCCAGCGGCGGCCCGAAACAAACCACGATCGTCCTGCGCGCCTATGCGACTTTCGCGATGCGATGGTTGATCCCCAGGCTGCCGCATTTCACCGCGCAGCATCCGGATATCCTGGTCGATATCAAGACGTCGGTGACGCCCATCAAATTCCGTCCGGATGAAAGTGGCCTTATCATCGATTATGGCACCGGCAAGATGGACGACGTCGTATGCCAGCGTATCTTCAACGATGTCATCGCGCCCATGTGCCATCCGAAGCTGTTGCGCGACGGCTGGCATCTGGAGCGTCCGACCGATATCAGCCATTATCCCCTGCTGCATTCGCGGCGTCGCAGCCACGACTGGAGCGACTGGTTTGCCCACGTCGGCGCCAAATACGCGCCGAGCGACGGCTCCATATTCGATAATTCCTCGCTGACCTATCAGGCCGCAAAAGAAGGCATCGGGGTCACGATGGGGCAGGTCCATCTGCTGGAATCGGAGCTCGCCAACGGCGACTTGGTCATTCCGATCGACCGCAAGCTGGAGCGCCCCTACGGCTATTACCTGCTCTATCCCAAGCGCGTCATGCAAGATCCCCGGGTCATTGCGTTCCACAGTTGGATCATCGAGGAGTCGCGCGCAATGGGCACTCTGGCCTGCTGATTTCGCGGCGCTCATCGCTGCGGCCGAATCCCCGTAAAATCATTATTCGATACTTTCCCATTACTTTCGGTAATGGCGAAATTCCCGCCTTATTCTTCGATATAAATTGCCCGCTCCACACCCCGTCACTATCATTTCAGAAAATGCTGATGTCTGGGGAGAGCACGATGAGGGCGCCACGTTTCGCTGTTTGCTTGGGCCTCTTGCTCGCCGTCGGCGGGTTCGGCGCGCTACTTGCCGATTCCGCGAAAGCGCAATCGCCCGCCGAGTTCTACCGCGGCAAGCAGTTCACCATATTCGTCGGCTTCACCCCCGGCGGCGGTTATGACGCCTATGCCCGTTTTCTGGCGCGCCATATTTACCGGCACATTCCCGGCGAGCCGAAAGCCTTGGTGCAGAACATGCCGGGAGCGGGAGGCCTGACCCTGACCAACTATCTATACACGGCGGCCGTGAAGGACGGCACAGTGGTGGCCACCATCGAACCCGGCTCCGCTTTCGAGCCCCTGTGGGAGAATCCCGGAGCGCAGTTCGACGCGACGAAGTTCATCTGGCTGGGCGGCATGAACTCCGAGGTCAGCACCTGCCAGGCGTGGCACACCTCGCCCGTCAAGTCGTTCGACGAAGCGCGCGAAACGGTGATGATCGTCGGCGGTACCGGCTCGAGCGACGGCAACTACATCTATCCGAAGGTGCTGAACGAGTTCGTCGGCACGAAATTCAAGCTTGTCGCCGGCTATCCCGGCACCAATGAGATCCATCTCGCCATGGAGCGGGGCGAGGTGCACGGCATCTGCGGCTGGTTTTGGTCCAGTATTCTGACGCGCAGGGCCGATTGGCTGAACGAGAAGAAGATCATTCCGCTCGTCCAGCTCGCGCTCGAAAAACATCCGAGCTTTCCCGACGTTCCTCTCGCCATCGACATGGCCAAAACCGCGGATGACCGCAAGGCTCTCGAGCTCATTTTGGCGCCGACCAAAATGGGCCGGCCGTATATTGCGCCACCCGGCGTTCCCGCCGATCGCGTCAAAGTCTTGCGCGGCGCCTTCGCCGCGACGATGAAGGATCCAGAGTTCCTCGTCGACGCAAAGAAATTCGATTTCGAGATCGATCCGACGACAGGGGAAGAGCTTTCGGCGATCGTTCAGCGGATTTACGCCACGCCGAAACCGATCGTGCAGCGGGCGGCCAAGGCTCGTAAATAGCCAAGGTTCATCGATCGACGAGAGGGAGAGTGGTGTGGTTGCGGATGTGAGTGATGCGGATCGGCGCGCCGCCATGGGCGATCTTCGCGAGTTCATCCGCCTGTCGCGCGAAAGGGGCGAGCTCGAGGTCGTTCGCGGCGCCGACACTTATCTCGAAATGGGCGCGCTGTACGAGCTGAGCCTGAAGCAAACCCACCCGCCGGTGCTGCTGTTCGAGGATATCGAAGGCTTCCCGGCGCAGCATCGGGTGGTGATGAATGTGCGCTTCTCGCGCCTGTTCGTCGGCGACTACGACATGGAAGCGCTCAAGGCCTATCGCAAGCGGCGCAAATGGGAAGCCGAGCCGATTGCACCGGAATTCGTCAATGCCGGGCCGATCTGCGACAACATCATCAAGGGCGATGAGGTGAACGTGCGCGCCTTCCCCGCGGGCCACTGGCATGAGGGCGATGGCGGACCCTATATCGGCACCGAATGCCTGATCATCAACAAGGATCCTGACAGCGACTGGGTCAATATCGGCACCTACCGCACCCAGGTGCAGGACGATAAGACGCTCACCGTCTTCATCGAGCCCGGCAAGCACGGCCGCTTGATTCGCGAGAAATACTGGGCACGGGGTAGGCCTTGCCCGATGGTGGTCTGCGTCGGCCAGGCGCCCGTTCTCGGCACCGTCGCCTCGACCGCGTCACGGGTCGGAGTCTCGGAATACGCGACCGCCGGCGGCCAACTCGGCAAGCCGATCCGCGTGATCAAGGGTGAGCTCACCGGCCTGCCTATTCCCGCCGACGCGGAATTGGCCTTCGAAGGCTTCATGCCGCCTCCCGAAGAGGAAACGCGGCCGGAGGGGCCCTTCGCCGAATGGCCGGGCTATTACGCGACCGACGCGGGACCGGAGCCCGTCGTTCGCGTCGGCGCGATCTACCACCGCAACGATCCCATCCTGATCGGCCAGCCGCCCGCCAAGCCGACGTTCCCGGGACGGCAGCCGCCGATCGCGGGCATGGCGGCCCTGTGGGACGCCCTCGAAGCCGCCGGCGTGCCGGGTGTCACGGGGGTATGGAAGCCGCTCGGCGGCGGCACCCGCTTCATCAATGTCGTGTCGGTCAAACAGCTTTACCCCGGTCACGCGAAGATGGCAGGGCTGGTCGCCACCGGCGCCGGACCCGGCGCCTATATGGGCCGCATCACCATCGTGGTGGACGACGATATCGATGTGACAGACATGGCCGAAGTGATGTGGGCGCTTGCCACGCGCTGGGATCCCAAGACCCAGACCGACATCATCGACGGCTGCTGGACCGGCTATATCGATCCGCTGACGAATCCGGAGAAGCAGGCGTCCGGCGATCTCACCACAAGCCGGATTATCATCTATGCGGTGCGTCCCTACCATTGGAAGGACCGGTTCCCCAGGGTCAACACCGTGTCCAAGGACTACGCGGCCCAGGTGAAAGCCAAATGGGCGGGCAAGCTTCCCTTCCTGAAGTAACGGAAGCGCGTTCGGCCGGCCTCGCATAACGGCACAGGCGGAGACATGCCATGACATGCCTCCGCCTGCGCTCTTCTTTCAAAAAGAAGCCGTCAGTTCGCCGCGCTGAGAAGCGTCTCCAGCAACGTCATCATTTCCGGCGGCTGATCCAAGGCTCTTTTGACCGCGCTGCCGACCGCTTCGCCATAGGCAGGGTCGACCGGCATCTTGAGCTTCTCGGCCTTGGCCTGCAGGTCCTTGTCCTCCATCGCCTTCTTGTATGCCTCGCGCAGCGCGCTCAACTGAGGCGCCGGGATCGCCGGCGGCCCGACGGTGAGCCGACCGAGGTCACCCTGCGATTCGATGAGAGCCACAACCGATTTGGCCTTTGGATCGGTGGCGAAAGACGAAAGCCGCGGAAGGTTGGGATCGCTGCCGCCGATCTGCACGACGAAGCGACCGTAGCCATTGGCGACGAAGTCCTCGAACGACGAGCGCGAGCCGAGGGCGCCGTCGATCTCGCCGCGGCGCATCGCCAATTGGTCCTCGTTGCCGTGATAACCAGATAGGATTCGCATCGGCATCCGGAATGCGGTGGAGAGCATCGTGGTTTCCGAGTGGAGGTTTCCTCCGACGCCTCCGGTCGCGAACTTCAAAGGCTCTTTCTGCGAAAACAGATCCTGGAATGTCTTGATGGGTGAAGTCGCGTTCACCACGATGACGCGGCCGTCCGATGCCGCCTTGCCGATCCACGACATCTTCCCGAGATCGAACTTGACCCCCTTGTTCTTGGCGAGCTGGGCGTACATGAGCCCGATGCTGAATGTGCCGAGCGTCAGGCCGTCCGGCTTGGCCCCGTAAATTGCGGCGGCACCGATCAAACCGCCCGCGCCCGCGACGTTCTTCACCACGAAGGTCGATCCGGGCAGATACTTCTGCATGAATTCTGAGGTGAGTCGGCCGTAGGCATCGGTGCCGCCACCCGGCGAGGTGGCGACGATATAAGTCACCGTCTTGCCCGAGAAGTCATCGGGCGAGGAGGCGGCAAAAGCGGGCAGCGCCATCAACGTGGCCAAACTGCCTGCGCTGAGTGATATCCATCTCGCTTTCCGGTTCATCTTGCACCCCCACAGTGAGCGACTACGGTCGGCAGCTTCTGCATGATCCGTGTGCATGATCCGTGCCGGCGGCGTCACATACAAGCAAGATCGCTGGTCTTTGGCAAATAATCCGGTCGGTCTTTCCGAGTGTTGGCGCCTGCGAATGACCGGTCATGCAGGAATATCATCTTTACACGACTCCACATTACTTTGAGTAATGCGGAATATTTCGGGCTTCGACTGCGGCGGTACATTGCTGGCAAAGCAGCAACAAAATACAATCGCTGCACCCGACGCATAGGGACATTCCAACCGGAAAGATCCCGGCAGTTGCGGATAGTCGAGCAACGAGCGCATTTTTGCGACAGCGAAACGCGCCGGAACGATCGACACCGAGCGGAAAAGGGAGGGAACCCCATTTGGTGCGGCCTTTGCGTAGCGTATTCACAAAGGCAGCTTCAGCACATCGCAATCAACGAGGGGTGAGAATATGTCAGGCGTGACTCGATCAATATCCGGCTTGGTGCTCGTTATCGCGCTTGTCTTTTCCCTGCGAGGGGCTACGGGACACGCCCACGCGGAGGTCTCGTTTCAGGGAAAGACCGTCAATATCATCATCAACTCGAACCCGGGTGGCGGAACCGACACCATCGCCCGAATAGTCGGCTCCGCTCTCGTCAAGCAGCTTTCCGGGGCACCGGACGTTCTCTATCGCAACCTGCCGGGCGGCGGCGGCATTCAAGCCAACAACTATTTCCACAGCCAGGTGAAGCCCGACGGCCTTACGCTGCTGACCGGTTCAAACACGCAAATCAGCCCGTCGAAGCTGCGCGGCAGCGCGGTCAAATACAATCCAGCAGATTATCGCTTCATCGGCGGCACCGAACGTTTGGGATCCGTCATGGTGGCGCGCAACAGCGAGCGGGCGCGCCTGAGCGATTCGTCCAGTCAGTCGCTCGTGCAGGGCGACATCGACGGCGAGCGGGACGGACTCCTGATGAGCCTGTGGGGCAAAGAATTCCTCGGCTGGAATGTCCGGTTCGTGATCGGCTACACCAGCGTTCCCGCAGTGGAGCTCGCCGCGCGCCGCGGCGAGATCGACGTTTTCGCCAATGGCAACGCCTCCGTCATTACGCGGATGGACGCCGAGGGCCTGGGGCCGGTCGTGCAATTGGGAACCCGCGACGAGAACGAGCGCATCGTGCCGCGTACCGCTTTTCCAAATGTCCCCCTCTTCGACGAGATCATTATGCCGAAACTGTCCGGACAGGCTCTCAAGGCGTATCAGTCCTGGCGCGGCGATCAGCTCATCGACAAATGGATCGCCCTGCCGCCGAATACGCCGGACGATATCGTCGATACCTATCGCAAGGCTTACCTGCAGGCTACCACCGATCCGAAAAGCAAGGACGTGCTGCACAAAGCCTTCGGCGATGATTGGGGTTCGTACTCCGGCGTCACCGTCGACAAGATCGTCAAAGCGCTCGTCGAAACCAGCGAGGCGGACTTGGCCTATCTGGTCGAGCTGAAGAAAAAGCACGGCCTGCCAGCGAACTGATGGGCTGCCACATCCGAAGAATCAGCGTTGAGGGAGTTGGAAATGGCTACGAATGGTTGCGCGCCCCGAATTGCCCTGCGGATCACGTCGTGCCTATTGGGCGCCTGGGCGCTGATGCCTGTCCCGCCCGCTGCGGGACAGGCGCAATCCGTCGAGTCGTTCTATAAGGACCGTCAGGTGCGGTTCGTGCTCTCGGCGAGCCTGAGCGGCGGCTACGGGCTCTATGCGCACACCATCACGCCCTTCCTCGAGAAGCATCTCCCCGGTCATCCAAACATCGTCGTGCAGGAGATGCCGGGCGCGGGTGGCATCGTGGCCGCGAACTGGCTCGCGAATGTCGCGCCGAAGGATGGCAGCGTCATTTCGATGATCCACCGCAGTGCCGTCTCCACGGCGCCGCTGTTCGGCGCCCAAAACGTGCGCTTCGACCCGACCAAGTTCGGCTGGATCGGCAACATGAACTCCGATCTCTCGGTGTGCGTGATATGGCATACCGCGCCAGCCAAGACCCTCGCCGATCTGAAGACGATCCCGTCTATCTTCGGCGGGGTCGGCGCCGGGTCGGATATCGACACCTACACGAACATGTTGATCAACCTCTTCGACACCAAGATGCGCTTGGTGAGCGGCTATAAATCCAGCGACGGCATCCATCTCGCCATGGAGCGCGGAGAGGTAGAGGGACGTTGCGGATGGGGCATCGCCAGCCTGCTGAGCACGAAGCCGGACTGGATCGCCGAAAAGAAGATCAACATTCTGGTGCAGATTGGCCTGCAGAAACATCCCGCGATTCCCGAGGTGCCGCTGCTGATCGACCAGACCAACGATCCGGAGATGAAGCAGGTGTTGGAGATGATATCCGCGCCTCTCGCCATGGGGCGTCCGATTCTGACGGCTCCTGACGTAGCGCCACAAAGGCTCGCCGCGCTGCGCACCGCGTTCGATGCCGCCATGGCCGACCCCGGCTTTAAGGCCGAGGCGGCCGGTAAGAATCTCGAATACGACTATGCGAGCGGCCAGGAGATCGAAGGCATCATCAACCGGCTATACGCCATGCCGAAGGCCGTCGTCGAGAAAGCCGCCCGCGCGCTCGAGTCGCCCAGCAAGCGCTAGCGGAGTTCGTGGCCCAGCGAGCTCTAGGGCGCAGGCGCGCATGGACGAGGTCTAAAGCAGCCAGCGCGTCCTCTTGGACGGGGGGGAGGCACCGTCTTTTGATGGCGACGACCGGACGACGCTAGAAAGCTCGATTTCCGTGGCCTCCCGCGCCGCCGACATATTCGAGAGTTCGAAATCGGCGATCAGCGGCAACTCACCGCCTTCGTCTTTCGAGCCTGCGCTGAGAGGGAAAAAGCTCGAGTCTGCGCTGCGTTCGCCGTTCGATCCGATGGTCAATCGGCGAACTTATGAAGAACTATCGTTCACCTGTCGGAGAGGCTTCGCTTCACGGGTTCTTTTGAAACAGGCGAGGAAGCAAGTCCTTGCCGGGCGTCCAGGGACACCGGTAAAGGAAACGGCGGCCAGTTGGCCGCCGTTTTTGGTCGCTAAAACGAACTCAAGCCCGATTGGCTTATGCTTTCCGGAAACGCCGAATCGCGCCAAGACCAGCCAGGCCCAGGCCGAACAGGGCCAAGGTGCCCGGCTCGGGAACGGAGTTAGGCGTTCCGGGACCCGTGCCGCCAGGAACGCTGACGATCCCAGTGAGCGTGAATTGTCCTGGACCGCTCATGGTATCGATGCAGCAGTTCGTGCCGGTAAACAGCCCCCAGGTCCCATTGCCGATCACCAAGGGATCGGTGAAAAACCAGTCATCATCGGTGCCAGAGAAATTCCCTGGATCGGTGGCATAACCGGTCAGGGTACCGCCGCTCACCATGGCGTCCATCTCTGGCAAGCTGGCGCCGAGGTCGTTCGCGAACCCCGTCCACTGGAACGCCGGCCATAAGGTGTTGTCCGTACCGAAGACTCCGATATGGACCCCGCCGTTGGCGGTGGAAGGCGCACTCTGGTTGCCATGCCAGTGTTGGCCCCACATGGTGACGGTACCATTGCCATTATCCTTCCAGCCGAAGGCGGTCAGGTGAGCGTTGGCGGCGCTCCCCATTCCCAGGCCCATCAACAGGGGCATGGCCGCGGCTCCGACCTTTAAAACCGTTCTAAGCTTGCCCATCGAACATCCTCCTTTATTTTTGTCCAAAGCTGATGTCGGTTAAGCAACGCAAGGAGCATGCCAAATACTGTTTTTGCCGTATATACAATGGCTTGTGTCAAAATCGCCCTCGAATGCCTGTAAGTTTATTTTACATTTGAGCGATTCGCAGACGCTGCTATGCAAAGAAATCCGACACCTGTTAGGGCCCTGTTTACAGGGCGTTTCCTCCCTTTTCCGGTGTCACCGTTCGAGGGCGCTGCACCCCTGTCGCCCCGGCCGCGGCCGTCATTCGCCGCAACGTTGCGGCCGCTCGTATCCGATCGAGCCTCTATCCGGGCCGAGCGCCAGCGCCTCGGCGAGCGCATCGGCGCCATGTAGATCGACAAGCTCGATGGCAAGATCGGTGGCGACGTCTACGACAAGATGAGCCCGTCAACAGGGGCCGATCGGCTGGGGCGCGGGATGAAAGGTGCGGGTAAACCACCGACGCTCGCCAAGCGTCGGAACGAGGCTTTGTCGCGGTCGGGTATTGGCCGTTGTCTTTGGCAACCCAACGCCGGGGCTCCTGGCCAGGAGGAAACGCGGTAGGATCGGGCATATCCGACTGTATGGTTAGTCCACCGGCATGACGCTCGGCACTTTCGATATCGGCGCTCTTATTTGGGTAGGCTCCTTCCTCGCCTGCATCTTCTTTGCCATCGAGGTTCTACGGTCTCCGCGGCCGGAGCAATCGATTTCCGCTTGGATTCTGCTTTTCCTTCTGGTGCCGCCGATCGGTGTCGTGCTTTACCTCACGTTCGGCCGGCGCAAACTCAGACGGCGCGCAGAACGCAAGCAGGCGCCCCATCTCGTCGGTTCGGTGCCGAATAGCCCACCGGTCAATCTCTTCGACGCCCTCATTCGAAGCTACGGAATCTCGCCGGCCTCCGAAGGCAACGAGGTGATGTTCCGCGGCACGGGAGAGTCAGCCTATGCCGCGGTAGTCGAACTGATCGAGAAGGCTGAGCGCAGCCTGTGGATTTCCATCTATATCCTAAGGGCCGATCCGATCGGCAGGGACATCGTGAATCGGCTGGCTGCGCGCGCCGCCGCGGGGGTGCAAGTCCGTCTTCTGGTCGATGACGTAGGTTCCCCGGACGCACGCGACAAACAGTTCATAGCGCCTTTGATCGATGCTGGAGGAGTGCTTGCGCGGTTCATGACGGTCTCGTTCGTGCCGAGGTCCCGGCACTACTCGAATTTGCGCAATCATCGGAAAATGATTATCGCCGATCAGCAGCACGTCTGGAGCGGCGGCATGAATCTGTCCGAACTCTATCTCGGCAAGCCCTCGATCAAGGGATTTTTCCACGATTTAAGCTTCGTCATTCATGGATCGGCGGCGGCCGTTTACGCGCGCATATTCGCCGCCGATTGGGCATTCGGCACCGGAGAACGGCTGGCGCTTTTAGAGCCCGATATCAGCGCGGCAAGTCATGTGGGGTCCGGAGTCGTGCAGGTGGTGCCCGCCGGGCCGGAGATGGAGGGCGACGCGATCTATGACGTCATCCTCACCATGGTACATCGGGCGGAACGACGGCTTTGGGTGGTTTCACCCTATTTCATCCCCGACGTTGGCCTGATGCGAGCATTCAAATTGGCGGCGCAGCGCGGCGTCGATGTCCGCTTCCTAACCGACTTCGCCTCGGATCTGCCGCTGATCGACTTCGCGGGCATTCCGTATTTGCGGGCGCTCGCCGAAGCCGGCGGTCGTGTGCTGCGTTTCAAAGAAGGCATGATCCATGCCAAGGCGCTGGTCGTGGATGATAAGCTGGCTTTTGCGGGAACGACCAATCTTGATCAACGCAGTCTATTCCTCAATTTCGAGATTATGACCTTGTTCTATGACCCGAACGACGCGGCAACCATCGCAGCATGGATGGAGTCGTATTTTAGCCGCTGTACGAGCGATCTTCCACGTGCCACGCCCGCGCGACAAATCGCGGAAGGTTTGGTCCGCCTGTTTGCTCCCGTCCTATAAGCCGTTTCGCGCCGATAGCTGCATGCCGGTGCGCAGTGAGGCGCAGAGCCACCTAGTACTCGGAATCACCGATGCCTGCATCACCCCCCACCCTAACCCTCCCCCAC